>JBJMFM010000351.1:0-86211 GCA_045808425.1 Nitrososphaeraceae archaeon
TAAAACTCTTTGTCGACAGAGGAGTAAAGGTAGATCAAACATATCAGCTGAATATTGGCGGAGATATGGATTTTTACAATATGCTCGATGACGAAAGGCTTGAAGATAAAAGAATTAGCAAG
Source organism: Nitrososphaeraceae archaeon (assembly GCA_045808425.1). Classification (GTDB taxonomy): domain Archaea; phylum Thermoproteota; class Nitrososphaeria; order Nitrososphaerales; family Nitrososphaeraceae; genus JAFAQB01. Next base: position 123 of record JBJMFM010000351.1, read on the forward strand.
ACGAGCGCTGTGGCTATGATGGCACCGTATCAAATCCCTATGCGAATTGGACCCTCTGACTTCGTAGGATTTCTAAAGAATGATAAAATCTGCTACATATCCATAAAAGGTAAATACTTTGGCAACATTCCTCTAGAGCTTGATCTTAAACTTAGAGTAGTAGATGCCTATAACAGTGCTGGTATTATGATTGATGCCATAAGAGGATCAAAGCTGGCTATCGAAAGGGGTATTTCTGGGCCTCTCGAGAGTATTTCTGCATACTGTTTTAAGCATCCTCCTTTGCAGATGCCATACTCTCAAGCAAAAGCCAATTTCTTGGAGTTCGTAGAACGCAAACGTGAGAGATAGACAATAATATTTTACAACAAGGTTACACAAAGATTGCACTATAGAACATATAACCAACCGTTATAATTCGATTATATATACCTGATTGGTCTACATCAAAAAGCTTGAAATCTATGGTTTCAAGTCATTTGGGTTCAAGAATACAGCAATAAATTTGGAAAAGGGGCTAGTGGCAGTCACGGGACCGAATGGCTCCGGAAAGAGTAATGTTTTAGACGCAATAATGTTCGCTATAGGTGAAAACAGTCCAAAAGCCCTCCGTGTAGATAAATTTCAATCATTATTTCATGATAGTCAGCATAGCTCACATAGACTCATCCGCGTATCGTTAACTTTTAACAACGTAAACAGAGGAATTCCTGTGAATTCTGATTCTGTAACTTTGACAAGGGAGATGGAAGGACAATCAGGCGATAGTCAATACTACCTTAATAATAAAAAAGTGTCAAAAACTACTATTATGGAATTACTCGAAGTTGTTATACCGGGTCCAAGTAAGCTTAATATTGTTCAGCAAGGAATGATAACCCGTATTTCTGAATTAAATTCAGATGAACGTAGAAAGATTGTAGAGGACATTGTAGGTCTTTCGTATTTTGATGATAAAAAGGCCGAAGCTTTACAGCAATTAGAAGAGTCTGATCGTCGGCTTGAAGTAGCACTTGCAAGAATGGGTGAAATTCGAAAGAGGATTGATGAGTTAGAAGCAGAAAGAAATGATCAGCTTAGATATGAACACTTAGAGTCAGAGTTAAAGCGATTCAAAGCAATTTGGATTTCAAACAAGATAAGTACACTTAGAAATAAACTAGAGTCCCAAAACAAGGTTCTAGAATCCAATGCTTTAGTTTCCTCGGAGCTCCTTAAACAAGTAGAAGAGATTCGTACACAAATTGAAATGCTAGAATCTGAAAAGTCTGCATTTATTCAAAAAGTTGACGGTGAAAATAAAACCAAAGCACGGATAGGAAGTAAAATTGCAAGTATAGTGTATGAAGCCGAGAGGACAAAGGCAATGCTAAAGGAGTCGCAGCATAGAATTCTTGAAATCGAAAAACGAACTACTGTAATTGATCAAGAAAGGCAAAATATTATTCAACAATTAGATAAATTTTATCCTAAAGTACAGGAAAACAAACACGTTGTGAGTGATAGGTCGAACAAGATTTTAGCTCTAAAGTATGACCTAAATCAAATCAATTCTCAAGTCGATATTCTTGCTTCGAAAGATGCTAAATATGCTCATTCTAAAAAAGAATTAGAACGTCGGTATAGCAGACTATCAGCAATTAAAAATGATATCGCTATATCAATGGCAAGACTAGAAGAAAAAATACAAGTAAACAATGATAAAATTGTCGTCAACCAATCACATGCATTTACTCAGAGAGCTGAATTGGACAAACTCACAATGACACATAGAGAGCTCAGCAAAAGCCTACAGCTGGAAAGGACAGAATTAGATAGCAAAACAAGACTGATTGAGAATTTCAAAAAGTTAAAAATTAAGCTTGAACAGGAGCTGTCAAGCTCACATAGCCTATTAGATAAGGCCGTAAATTTAACCACTGAATATGAGATAAAGCAGAAGATAGTAAAAAACGTAAACAATGAGGACGTAGCTATTGCAGAATTGATGAAGTATGCAGGAAGATTTGGAATTAAAGAAGTAGCTTATAATGTGATAACATGTGATAAAAAATATGAAAGGGCGATTCTTGCAGCAAGATCAGAATGGCTTAAGGCCCTCATAGTTGACGACACCAGATCGATGATTTCGATAGCTCAGTATGCAAAGCTAAGAAATCTACCTCGCCTGAAAATGATCCCTTTGGATATTCTTAAATACGCCAAAATCTCTGAGCTCGCAAACCATGACGTTAACATCCTTGGCAATCTTGCAGATTTTGTATACTCTGATTACACGAATCTTCCTGTTTTTTTGTTTGGTGATACATTTCTCGCAAAAAGTCCCAGTGCTGCCTATATATCAGCAAAAGAAGGATACAGGACAGTTTCTGTAGATGGTGTGCTCTTTGAGCCATCTGGAACAGGGTTATCGCTGGACTTTGGATCGCAAATCTCGGATCTTACTAAGGCAATACTTCTGAGTGATTCTGTGGCGAATTTGAGATCTTTAATTACAACCCTGAAGTTGTTAGTTGAAAAGAAGGATTCAGAGCTTAAAAATAATAGTTTGAAGCTCACTGGTACAGAGTCAGAAAAGATTAAGACAGAGGCAAAAATTGCTGGCCTCCATCTACAATTTTTAACGGTAGATACGTCCAAAAATCAAATAGAAAAAGCATTAGACAAACTTGTTTTAGATAATAGATCCATTCAATTGGAAACAGACTCATGGACATCTGAGCTGAAGAGATATCAAAAACAAATGTCAATACTGACTGAAATTCTAGAGACAATCGCCTGTAAGATACAAGATGTCGATGAGTCAGCGGCTGCCAATGAGGTGGCCAAGCTCAATATGAAGAAGAACCAGATTTTAAGATCTGTCGAAGAATTAGAGATCGAGCTTCGTCAATTGACTACATCATCGCTATCTCTAAACAATCAAATCGAGATAAGTATGGAAAATCAGAGAGGAATAGACGACCAGAAGAAGACATTAAAATCTGAACTTGAACTGAGGAAGAACCAAGTAAGTTCATTTACTGTCAAGTTAGAAGCGATAGAATCAGAGCTCAAAATATTAAGAGACAAAGAACAGCAAGTAATAGATTCATCTGGCAGCTCCTACAGCGTCTTGCAGGAATTTGAGCAAAAAATAAAACAGTTAAGAGATAATGACAAAAAGATCTCAAAAGAGTATAATGCTATTGAGAAGGAGACAGCGGTGCTCAGAAGAGATATTACTGATACTTCTTCAGAAGAATCACGTTTCAATAATGAACTATTTTCATTGGGATACAAAGAAAGAGATCAGCTGGAAGCATTTGATGTAGATCTCACTGTTAAAGAACTAACCGCTGAGCTTGAGACGACGAAAACTAAAATTAACTTACGTGCTCATGAAAGTTACACTCAAGTAATCGAGGGATATCGGGGCATATCTAGCAGGCAGAACCAATTGGAAGCGGAGCGTAACTCTATTGTGATTTTTATAGAAGAAGTCATAAAAGAAAAAAAGACTGTTTTCATGGATGCATTTAGAAAGGTTGATAGCGACATTCGAAGGACTTCTTCAGAAGTGACAGGCGGACAAGCGTGGTTGGAGATAGAGAATCTGGAAGATATCTTTTCAAGTGGAATAATGCTAATGGTTCAGTTTCCCGGCAAGCCAGGACGTGAGTCTACAGCGTTATCTGGCGGAGAGAAGACCATAGCCGCTGCAATTTTTCTTCTAGCATTACAATCTCTGAAGCCCTCTCCGTTCTATCTTATGGATGAGATAGACGCGCATCTTGACGCTGAAAACAATGACAGATTGTCTAGAATTTTATTGACACGTTCAAAAGATAATCAAATAATTGTGGTTACTCTGAAAGATACTACAGTGGCCAGAGCGGACATAATTTACGGGGTATATCCTAAAGAGGGGATCTCACAGATTGTTAAGTATAAACACTATAACAATGAAGCTGTTGCGGAAATTAAATCTAATACAAATGTTCAATGATACTATGAAACCAAAAATATAGTATTAAACAAGCATCCGCCCGAACACTCATGTATTAGACATGTATTATTACAATTTAAATGCCAGAAGAAATTTTTTCTGTAATCCTCCGTTTTCATACAAGTTGATCTCAGAGACTAAGTTTTATATTTTTTTCACGCTGCAAATTATCTGCGTCAGGCTCAGAAACAGCTTCGATCAATGCCTGTGTGTATGGATGAGCAGGATGTAGCAAAACTCGGTCTATATTTCCTATTTCAACTATTTTACCTTCACGCATTATCGCAATATCATCGCCAATATATCTAGCAGTGGAAAGATCGTGAGTAATGTAGAGATAAGAAACCTTCAATTTATCCTTTAGGTTTGCCATTAGTTCCAATATTTCGGCCCTGACAGAAACATCGAGCATCGAAACAGGTTCATCAGCTATGACTAATTTAGGCGTAAGAATTATGGACCTGGCGAGTGCCACTCTCTGTCTCTGACCCCCCGAGAGCATATGCGGAAATTTTTCCGAAATCTCCTCAGCAGGTCTTAACCGAACATCCTCTAATGTTTGCAATACTTTTTCCCTCTTTTTAGATCTTGAGCTACGTTTATCATTGACATTGAGTGGTTCCATTACTATGTCCAATATTTTCATGCGAGGGTTTAACGATGTATATGGGTCTTGATATACCATTTGTATACTTGTTCTATCTTTCCTCAACTGCTTGTCAGTTTTTCTCGTAATGTCATCTCCATCGAATATTATGGAACCGCTGTCCGGCTCGATAGCTCGTAGGATCAACCTTGCTACTGTCGTCTTACCGGAGCCCGATTCGCCTGCAAGAACAAAGACTTTACCTTTTTGAACTTCAAAGCTTATGCCGTCTACTGCCTTGGTATAATGTTGGTTATTAAATCTAAAGATTTCGCGAAAGGTTTTCTTGACAGGGAAATACTTTCTGAGATCATTTATATACAAGAGATCGTTCAAAGACGGCATTACTATCTGGTCGTTTAAGATATAAATGATTTCAGGTTCGATGCATATTTAGATTGTTGCTATGAAGGAATTAAATGGGTATTAGGGCAGAAACCTTAACATATTTGAAAGAGATGATTGACTTATGACGCAGTTGAGGTAAAATTACAAATGATAACTGTATATACAGATGCTTCTGGCGAACCTAATAACATTTATGGATATTGTATTTCCGAAACAAATGAGGAAAGGTTTATCCGGAGTAAATTTACGCTAGATTCAATAGAAGCAGAATTTATGGCGATAATAGAAGCATTGAATAGCGAGGCAGTTAGAAATTCTAAGCAAACTATAATCTATTCTGATTCAGAAAGCATAGTTGATCTGATAAAGGGAAGAATTCACAAACCAAAGGGGGGCGTTGTACGGCTACTCATCATTCAAATTCTTAATATTGTGGATAATATGGAAAGTAAACCATCGTTTGCATGGATTCCCAGGGAACGCAACTTAGCCGGCATACTAATTGAAGATGAAGTTCCAAAGAAGATAAACAAAAATATGCTTTACAAAGAATCGCTTTTGCGATGATAATGCAACAAGACTCGCAAACGGATGGATAAGTATATCTGACGCCCGGCACTACTTGCATGGGAATCGGTGCAGCTGCCTATTTAAACTCACCCTGCGATCGTTTTTTAGGCTCTTTTTTTGATTAGTAGTCAGAATTAGATCGCATACTCATCTTCAAAATCTATTTTATTTATTGAAGGCGACCCCTGAAGCATAGCTCACTCTACAGATTTCAATTAAATATATTCCAATGACAATAATAAAGGCACGAATCTTATGTCTATTATCATTAGAAAAACAGTCAATTCATCTCCATGCACTGGCAATGCAAAGTTGTATTTTCAGAACTCCAAGACAGCGGGTGTTGATCCTATCCAGAATAAGTTAATGTGTCGACACGAAGAACATATCAATATGAAAAAATACGAATGCGCGCCTGGGGATAATTGTTTTTAATGTATTAGATAAGAAGTCTCAAACACGCAAAGTTAATTAGAAACCAAACCAGCCTTGTTCTCTTGTAAATTAAATGAATAATGATAACAGAGTCAAGGAAATCTTTGACAACGTCATCTTAAGCAAGCACAAAGTGATAACAGAGGAGACGGCAAAAGAGATTCTGAGGCGTTATGGTATCAATGTACCGCCATATGCGATCGCCACTAGTGCTGATGATGCCGTAACTAAGGCAAAGCAAATTGGCTTTCCTTTAGTTGCCAAAATCGTCTCTGCAGAGATATTGCATAAGACTGATGTAAGGGGCGTGAAAGTTGGAGTCAACTCCGAGACGGAGGTTCATGAAACATTTGAAGACATGTACAGTAGGCTATCTAAACAATTTGACGTTAAAGGCGTACTTATAGAAAAAATGGTCGCACCTGGCATTGCTGAGCTAATAATTGGATTACAGAACGATCCACAATTCGGGCCAATTATCATGCTTGGTCTAGGTGGAATATATACGGAAATTTTTAGAGATGTTTCGTTTAGAGTTCTTCCGATAACTAAAAGGGATGCAGAGGAAATGATTGAAAATCTCAAGGGAAAGCAAATCCTGAAAGGTTTTAGGGGATCAGAACCGGTTAATATCGATGTTTTAAGCAAAGCGCTTGTAAACATAGGAAATTTAGGAATAGATATGGCATCATATTATGAAAGTATCGATTTTAATCCAGTTATTGTGTATCCTAATGACTATTGTGCAGTAGATGCTAAGATCATATTAAGAGAAAAAGTATATCCGGAGGCAATTTCAAACGCCATGCCTGATTCGAGTTATTTAGACTTGTTCTTTAATGCAAAATCAATAGCCTTGATAGGGGCATCACCTGAGCCTGGAAAAATAGGAAACTCTGTATTTGAGAGTCTTGTCAAGCATGAATATAAGGGCAAAGTATTTCCAGTGAATGCGAAAGGATACCCAGAAATCCTAGGTGTAAAAGCATATCAGAATTTAGATGATATTAATGAGCAAATTGATGTTGTTGTGGTAACAGTAGACCTGAAATTTGTACCAGAACTTTTGAGATCTTGCGGCAGAAAGAGGATTCATAATATGGTAATCATCTCAGGTGGAGGCAAGGAACTTGGGGGAGAACGGGCGGCTATAGAACAGCAGATCAAAGACCTGTCAAACCAATTAAAAGTGAGGATCATCGGACCAAACTGCATAGGGATGTTTAACGGAGAGAATAGACTGGATTGCGCTTTCCAGGGCCATGAAAGAATGATCAGACCTAAGAAAGGTGAAGTTGCGTTCTTGTCGCAGAGCGGAACAGTAGGTATAGCTTTTATGGAAACCTCTGACTCATTCGGAATGAGTAAAATGGTCTCATACGGGAACAGATCTGATGTCGATGAAGCAGATATGATCTGGTATCTTTCTGAAGATCCACAGACAAAGGTTATTGGACTATATGTAGAAGGGTTTGGAAACGGTCGCAAATTCATGAATACTGCTAGACGAGTAATAGCAGAAAGGAATAAGCCAGTTGTGGTATTTAAGAACGGACGAAGTATAAGGGGGGCTAAACAAGCAGCCTCACACACCGGTTCCCTAGGTGGTTCCTATATGGTAGTAAAGGGTGCATTTGATCAAGCCGGCATTATCTCTGTAGACAGTTATGAAGAACTTACTGGTTCTCTCAAAGCATTCGCGTGGCAGCCTATTCCTAACGGAAACAGGGTAGCTATGATAACAAATGGAGCGGGGCCAATCATAGGGGCAATAGACCATTTTGAAAGACTCGGCTTGCAAATTGCTGAAATAAGCAACGATACAAAAAATGCTCTTAAAGAGCACTATCCACCAACTTATGTCATTGGAAATCCTTGCGACGTTACTGGTTCTGCGAGTGCTGAGGACTATCGATTTGCTATCCAAACATTCATGGACGATCCCAATGTAGACATCATTATGCCATGGTTCGTATTCCAAGACGATCCACTAGAGGAAACTATTGTAGACGTGCTAGCGAGTTTCCAAAAAATGCGAAAAAAACCAATATTGGTTGGAACAATGGGCGGCCCATTTACGGAGAAAATTTCTAGACGTATAGAAGATGAGAATGTCCCTGTATACTTCTCTGTTATAACATGGGTAACTGCTGCCGCCAGTATTGCTAAGTGGTCAGAGATATCAAAGAATAACGTTAATTTCCGACAATGAAGTTTTATATCATTTTCTTCATTTTGTTCTATATTTTAAAAGAAAAAGTTCTTATATTTTAATAGCTAAGCTTATAGGGAAATGGAAAGCACACAACAAAGTCAGGTTATAACTGTTACCCCAAAAGCAGCAGATAAAGTTGCTGAGTTTATGAAACAAGAAGGCAAAGATAATCTCCTTCTTAGAGTGTACGTTACAGGTGGAGGCTGTTCCGGTTTGTCATACGGCATGGGCTTCGAAGAAAGTCCAGATGAAGATGATCATGTCATAGAACAGAATGGAGTCAGAGTTCTGGTTGATAGCTATAGCCAGCGCTACTTGAAGGGTGCAAACATAGACTATATTGACAGTTTGATGGGTTCCGGCTTTAAAATTAATAATCCTAACGTAACAAAGAGCTGCTCGTGCGGACATTCATTCAGTGCAGAATAATATAAAGTGACAATGTGAGCATCGCAGCACAGGGTCAGCCATGTAATGTGGCTTTCCAGACTGTACTCGTTTGATCAGGAAGAATTAAGTTAAGGCCAAAGCCCCCTAATTTTTATTGCTTCAACAACTCTGTTTACTGCTAACAAAGTGCTTGCCTTTCGCATGTTGACACTATATTTCTCATGTGTGTCATAAACATCTATGAACGCCTTTGTAATATTTTTATCAAGCCTTTCGTTCACTTGATCTTCACTCCAGTACTCCCTTCTTAGATTTTGAAGCCATTCGAAATACGATACCGTCACACCACCTCCGTTAGCAAGTACATCGGGAATTACGAGCGTTTCTTTTTTATAGAGGGTTTCATCTGCCTCAGGAGTAGTCGGCCCATTTGCAGCTTCTGCTACTATCTTGGCGTTGATTTTGGCTGCGTTCTTCTTACTAATTTGGTTTTCGAGCGCTGCCGGAATCAGAATAGTACATTCTGTTTCTAATAAATCCTCATTGCTCATGCTTTTCGTTCCTGGAAACCCTACTACAGAACCTGTCTTTTCCTTATGCTTTCTCAAAGCCCCAACCTGTATACCGTTTTTATTGTGAATTCCGCCCTTCGAGTCTGAAGCAGCGATGAGTTTAGCTCCTTGTTCCTCCACAAGTTGAGCTGCAAATTGGCCAGCATTGCCAAACCCTTGAACAGCCACAGTAGCTGTTTTCAAGTTGACTTTAAGTTTTCTTGCAGCCTCTCTCACTGTAAAGGAAAGACCTCGTCCTGTTGCCTCATTTCTTCCTAGAGATCCTCCCACCGCCAAAGGTTTGCCTGTTATAATCTCAGGTTGTACAAAGTTTCCCTTTAGCGCAGAGTATGTATCCATTATCCAGGCCATTTCTTTACCGCCCGTGTAAACATCTGGAGCTGGGATATCTGTGTGTGGTCCTATGATATCTGCAATAGAGTACGCGTATCGTCTGGTCATACGCTCAATTTCACTTTCAGACATTTCCTTTGGATTGCAAATAATGCCACCTTTGCCACCACCATAAGGAATATCGGCTATTGCGCACTTCCAGGTCATCCACATAGATAGCGCCTTAACTTCATCAATACTTACTTGCGGATGGTATCTAATGCCACCTTTGAATGGGCCACGTGCATCATTATGCTGCGATCTAAATCCTATGAAAACGTTAATTTCACCATTGTCCATCCTAGTCGGAATCGAAACCGTCAACACGCGTTTTGGATGAGCTAAAATCTGATGCATACCACTGTCAAGTTTTATCAATTTCGCTGCTTCATCAAGTTGCCTTAAGGCAACCTCAAAAGGGTTAATTGCTGTTATGCTATTAGATGATGATTCTGACATTAGAATGTCTGAAAAAGCTGATGTATTTAAGTGTTGAATCACTACAAGCGTTGTCGCAACTCATTGTGAATTTGGCTTTATATTGTTTGTTTAATATGCACCAGTCCAAGAATGAATTCATGGAATAAAAGTAATTACTATGTAGGCAAGTGTTCTAGGGGTAGTATATTATTATAGCCGCTGCATTTTTTCAGATATCAATGTACGTAGTTGATCATCTGTTTTACCTATATGATCTACTCCAATAGTACTGGCAATTTCTTCAAGTTTCTTACGTTCGGAGAATACCGGTGCAGTAATTTTGGGGCCCATGGAGTGTTGGGTCCACACATCTTCTTCTCTAGATGTGTATTCAATTTCCCTTCTAAACAAATCTCTAGCTTTTTCATATTCTCCAGCCGCCTTTCCTAAGGTTCTAGATAACTGTGGCAATCTCTTTGAACCAAACAGCAAAAATAATGCCATAAGTATTATAATCAACCATTCGGTTCCTCCGATCTCCATTATGACGGCATCTAGCGATATCATCAGCTACTCTAGGATCGTGATAACCAGAATTAAACATTTCCACGAATAGTTTACTGCACATGCAGCAGCACTATATCCTACATACACCATCTGAACATAATTACGCCGCTTCGACTAATGAATCATGTTAACATACAAAACGAAATAAGTTAAATTTGGCTGTTCAAAAACGTGGATTAGATCTGAACCTTTTGTATGAAGCCTATATATCGACCTATGGAAATATTCAATACAGATAAATTCTGAAGAAATCCAATCAACGACAGTATCGTAATGAATCTTGATAACATCAAGCTTATCTATGTTCTACTTGATGGTATAGGTGATCTACCTCATCCTTCATTAGGAAATTGTACTCCATTGGAGGCAGCATATACTCCGAATATGGATAAGCTGGCTATGAATGGATGCATGGGCAATGTAATAAGCGTTGGCAAAGGAATTGCACCACAATCTGATATCGCCGTATTTAATATGCTTGGATACAACTTCAAGAATGGAACTTACGTTGGCAGGGGAGTAATAGAGTCAATTGGATGTAATATTGATTTTCGTGACGGGGATCTTGCGTTAAGAGGAAATTTTGCAACTATAGATAATGATTTACGGTTGGTTGATAGAAGGGCCGGCAGAGACATCAGCAAAGAGGAAGCTCAAGCAATCTGTGAAACCCTACGAGAAAAAATTACCTTCACTGATAAAGCAGCCTCTGTAGTAATAGAGCCCACTATCGCTCACCGTGTAATCATTAGGTTGCGACATAGTAGGCTACGATTGTCAGAAAACATTACGAACACAGATCCCGCCTATGATAAGATCGATGGCATAGGGATAGCCAAACCAACAACCGATAAAATGGTTATGCAAAAATCAATAGCACAAGATGACAAAGAGGACTCGAAAATAGCCGCAAAACTGATCAACGAATTCACTGAACAGGTTATCAGGTTGTTAAAGAATCACACTGTGAATCATGAACGTATCAAAATGGGCAAAAATCCTATGAATGCAATTCTTTTACGCGACCCTGGAAACAGATATCCAATAATGCAGCCTATTAGTAAAAAATACGGCATGAATGTAGCCTCCATGGTGGATATGCCTGTTGAAATAGGAATATCGAAAGTCTTGGACATGAAAGCGTTCGAAGCTGGAGGATTGAATGACTATGAACAAAAAGCGGCTATTGCTGCTAGAATTATCGAGAATTTTGGTATATTGTATGTTCACATTAAAGGTCCAGATGAATTCGGACACGACGGTGATGCTAAGGGCAAAAAGAAAAACATCGAAGAGATTGACAACCGTTTCTTTGGCAATCTTGTAAATTTATTGAACGTCAGTGAACCGACCATAGCTATATCGGGAGATCATTCTACTCCGTGTATAAACAAAGGTCACACTGATGATCCTGTTCCTCTCCTAATATCGGGCAAAAGGGCAATGAAGGATAACAGCGCCAGATTTACAGAAGGTTATGCGTCCAGAGGTAAACTCGGCCTCCTTATGGGTGTAAATGTACTAGATACTGTGATAAATATTGTATCCAAGTAACTCAATCAAATTTGCTAGATTTTTTGCCCGAAGCGGTGTTCAGATGCTTGGCACCATATACTACTCGTAGATAAAATAGTTTGTATTAGCCTTGATTGTCTGCCATTTAGCTGACATTTGCTGCTCTGAGTGCGTCCTATTTTGCCTGTTTGAATTTTAACTGCTGTCAAAGCAGGCTCGCGGTAACAAAACTGAAGAATTTTTATTATTAGAGGTTCATATTGCTTGTAGTGCATACAATTGCGTGTGATATTCAATGATAGGAAAATGTGATCGATGCGGTATGGAAAATGTTGAGGTAAACTCGATAAAAAATCCCGATTCGAAAGAGGCAATAAATTTATGCAATCAGTGTAGGCCTGCCGACGGTAGTTATGCTTACTAGATTAGAAGAATCCTAGTGCTTTTCATCTTCGTGGTCACTATATAAGAATACACTTATCTCGGCTGTGTATAATCATCTAAATTTAATTTTTGTAAAAAATGTATTCAAATTCAAAATTCAATAAACACCATTTGAATGCTTAATGATAACACAGTAGAGTACATAGTTAGGTTACATCTATTATTCATTGAAAGGCATAGATAAGAGTGCTCAATATTAGTAGTGTAGGATTAGAGAAGTAGTTAACGATTGCTAAACTATGCAGTAGGTGCGTTCTTAAGGACATATTTAAATAGACGCTTACTTTGATTTTACTGTCGGCATGTCTATTCCTGCTATTCCTGCGGTTCTAATTCTGGGATTAATAACGAGGAGGTATAACTGGCCATGAGAACAAAATTTGGTTTCACACAGGGGCTGAATGTTGCTAGACTAGGTCTTGATGAAACTCAGATCATTACAGCCTGCCAAATTGCTGATAGAATGGACTATGACTCTGTTTGGGCTATGGATCATTCCAATGTTCCACAGTGGAAGAATGCTATAGTTAATGATGCGTGGATCATGCTTTCTGCAATAGGCGCTCTTACGAGAAACGTCGAGGTAGGTACGTGTGTTACTGATGCCATAAGGAGACATCCATCAGCTATAGCGCTGTCCACTATTACACTGGACAGGATAACGAACGGCAGGGCTATCTTAGGAATTGGGGCGGGAGAGGCACAGAATGTGGTTGATTTTGGGATTGAGTTTAGCAAACCGGTATCAAAGTTCAAAGAACAATTAGAAGTAATTTATAGTCTTTTTGATTCTGATGCTGACAACCACGTCAGTTATAAAGGTGAGTATTATAGACTAGAGAATGCAAGCCTACAGGCCAAAAGTATCCGTAAGCCTAGGCCTCCCATATATATAGCAGCCGGGGCACCAAAAACTCTTGAATTATGCGCAAAATATGGTGACGGTTGGATTCCTATAGGATATACTCCCGAATTGTTCAGACATCATGCAAATTCGATCAAGCATAATGCCAAAAATATGGGGAGGGATATTTCAGGATTTCAGTTTGCTAATGACGTAGATGTTTACTTCACTGATGATGGAGAAGAGGCCTGGAATAAGATGAAGAATGCAGTGAAGGTGAGTCTCTATAAACCAGAGTTGTTGAAGGTTCATAATATAGCCCAAGACTCTGAGTTTGATTTCAGAAGATACTTTACAGAATATGCGATGAACAAACCAGAGCTTATGGTTCAGATGAAGCGGGCTGCTCTGAGAATACCTGATAGTATCGCGAGAACAGCAATAGGTGTTGGCAAACCAGATGACGTCATTCAAATGCTAGAGAGATTCATCAGAGCTGGTACGAATCATTTCATCATAAGGTTCTGGGGCGAAGGTTATTTTAAGAATATCGAAACCTTCGGCAACAAGGTCATACCCTATTTCAGAGATCAAGAAAAAAAATAAGGAATTAACTTTTTAGGTAAATATCTAGAGAATTTGAGAATGTCTTTTTTGGCCCTGCGATCTTATTCGTAAGTACCAGAGCTTCTGCATCAAAACCCATCCTTCTAAGTGAAGAAGCAAAATCAACAGAAAATCCATGAAACGTGTAAATCTTTTTTGCGTTGGATGCTCTTACCACTTCAACAAGTTCCCGATAATCGCAGTGGTCACTCATGGGCATACTGTAATCTAAATCCATCATAAACTTGTATCGGCTATTAACAGCCCAACCGCTAAAACCTATTGTTATTGCTCCGTATATTTTTTTCAACATTTTCACAAAAGAACTTCTAGCACTTGTCAGGGGAGCTATCATAACCCATGGCTTGTTCATTCTCAGTAATCCTCTTTTTTCTGCTAAAGAATACTTCATCGTACTCTTCAACGGAATTCCCAACTTTATGTAAAGACTATTTATTTTGTGAATAGAGTCATATACAAACATTGGTTCCCAGTGCCCAAAGAGCGAGGTCAAAAGTTGAGCCTTTCCTAAAGGATAACCCATTAAGATAACTGGTACACCAAGATCGTACATTTCAGATATGATCCTATTTGTTTTATGAATTATTTCTTCCAATTCTGGAAATACATACTCTGCCCGCCCAAAGGTTGACTCTATTATTAGAGTATGGGCAGATGGAATTAAGGCGGGCTTCATGAAAGCCCTTTCTCTAATAGATATATCACCAGTATAATACAATTCGTTTCCTATTAGCAATCCTTTAGAGCCTAAAATGTGTCCGCTATCGACCAGCTGAAATCCTTCATATTCCTCAGTTACATTGGTCATTTTATACCCTCTTGCTTGAGCGATTAACGACGTTGCGTTTGATATTAATGTCCTACTCTTGGATCTATCTTTCAAAGTTTTTTTGTACAAATGATCTGTATGTGCATGAGAAACAAAAGTCAAATCACAATTATTGTGGCTCTTGGGATCAAGAGAAATTATCTTACCATTGCTATTTACAACAATACCGCATCCTGAGAATGTAACCTGAGGTTTCACTTGGTTTGCAATTGTATCCTAAATATGGCTTGTATTTGAATATTAAGTTGATATCATATAAGATAGAAAGTAGTGATCTGCCAACATAGCTATTTGTATTAATATTACGCTCGTATTGTAGTCAATAGACGAGCGTCTTTTTATGTTGCTGGAAAGTATAGTCGCAAACAAATTTTATTGCTGGCGTCTATATACATATAAGAAATACATTATGTATGAGAGCTGCAATGATAAATCTTGGCATATTAATTTCTGGCAGGGGAAGCAATATGAATGCGATCCTTTCTGCTATTCAAAGACGTATAATTAAAAATGTAAAGCCTTCGATTGTCATTTCTAATAAGATGAACGCACCGGGATTAAGGATCGCCTTCGAAAAGTTTAGGATCCCTGTCAAAGTAATATTGAGCAATGGTTTGAAGGGGTGGGCTTATGATCGACAAATCGCTTCAGTATTGCGCGAGTATGGTGTTACACCCCGATGCGGTTTAATCTGCCTAGCCGGTTTTATGCATATTGTTAGTCCTGAGTTTGTGAAGACATACAATATGCGAATACTGAATATACACCCTTCACTTCTTCCAACTTTTCCAGGCCTTCATGCACAAAAGCAGGCTATTGAATATGGTGTCAAGGTGACAGGATGCACAGTCCATTTTGTAGATGAGCGTGTTGATTCTGGTCCTATAATAGCTCAAAAAACTGTTCGTGTATTTGACTCAGACACAGAAGAAATTCTGTCTTCAAGGATCTTAAGACAAGAGCATAAGTTGTACCCACAAAGTGTTAAGCTATTTGCGGAGGGTAAAATCATGGTAAAGGGGCGTAAGGTGTTCATTCAAACTTAGTAATAACTGTCATTAAGCTTTAGAAGGTGAAGACCTCTTTATCAGTTTATAGTCATCATCGGCTACCATAATTTGCTGTATTCTCCTGTGGTTGTTCTCCTTCAACCAGCTAGTGTACGACTTGATAGAGTATGAAACAATAATAATGTAAAATGCAAGACCTTGGAGAGGTTATGGAATAACATGATATAACCCGAATTTAACAGACTGGTCTAATGTCACTGAGATTGAATAGTCAATAAACAGCTTCTGTTAACTTAGCGGCTGATTGACTCTGTAGTATCAACAGTATATATATATTTATGAGTAAGCAGATTCTTTAAAGTTAATTTACCAGAGAATACTTGCCGCTATCAGCACGAAGACTGAAGTCTGCTTTTTGGCTATGTAATAATATCTGACAAATTAAGGATTTTATTGCTAAATATGGCTGTGTTAGGTCTTTGGGATCTACAAATATTACAGATTTACAAAAAATACTTATCTCCATTTGTCATAATGTGTAGATATGGCTGAATTGAAGTTACTGCAGTTACTGCAGTAACTTAGCCAAGAACTGAAGAGACTTAAATTTACAGGGATCCCCACTGACCTTCATAGTTACACCTATGCCCCTGATCGTTTTTAGTAATGAAATTAAGTTATAAAAGTCTATAGCAATAACATAGAAATTTTTATAGAAATAATGTATAACATCTCTATGCAATATTTTTTATTTAAACTCAATTTACATAATGTCATATATGAAAGATCAACCACGTTATACCAAAGTAATTGCAGAAGTACAGTCAGTAGGAACAGGTACCAGTTGTCTTACAAGAAGAACTATTGTTGCTAAAGGTGAGCAAATGATATGAGAAGAACAGAATATCAATGCCCATATTGTACTCAAAGTTCATCTAGGCGATGGAATATGAAAATTCATATACAGAGAAGACATGCTAGTATGTTAGGAGAAGGGTCTCTTAGATCGCAGTTACAGTCTCCTGATTCTCAGCTGTTTTCTAATATTGGGAATTCGTTATACAAGACCAATAATGATTATCTTAAGGATAATTATAATTATAGTTACGTACATCAAGAAGATCCACCAAGTAGCAAAAATTATTACCACAACGATCCACAGTTCTTCTAGGAACAAGGACAAAGCCAGGAGCAAGAAGAAAATTCTCTCTCAAAGATGAGAAACAATGTGAGAGATATTTATGAAGCAATGTATCTAATAGCTGAAATAAATAACATTGCAAAACAATTTCAATCATCATCCTCTCCAGGGCAATCATTACCTGCCATATCAAACTTTGTTAGGTCGTCATTGACAGGTATTAATCCAACAGATAAGCTGATCAAGCATTACACAGAATCAATAGTATTGGATACTATGTTCAGATATAATAAAAACATAGGGTTTCGGGGCCATACTTGTAATAATTGTTTTGCTTGCTGGGTTGACCCAATATATAGTAACAGTGAAGATATAACATAATTAATAAAATCTACCAAACCTTCTTCACATATATGTGATCCAAGAAAAGTTGCAGACGCCAAGAACATTCAAGATATCCAAAGCAGCAGAATTGCGTCAGAAAATACGTTGATTAGCCTTCTCGTATTCTTGATTTTCATTTACGCATTTTATTTTCCTCAAAATAAAATATATTTAAAGACAGAAGAATTTACATCTCCTGCCTCTTCTAACAATGAACTCGATGCTGCAGAGAGACAGGAAAAAAATTATGCTTCAGAGCTGAAGCATGATGGTATAGAAGAACAAAAACAAAACTTACATCTGTCATTTGGAGTCCAAAGCGTAGAAATTAATTGTAATTCAGTAGATATTGACCTAACTAAGGTAGAGAAAAGCCATTGGGCTTTCCGTGCGATCAAAGAAGCACTGAATAATGGAAAATCATCGGTAGTAATGGACGGTAATGAATTATTGGATTTTCTTAAGTGTGCAAAGGGAAGCTATGGTATTCATACAGAGCATATAGATGGATGTAGGCGGACAGTTTGTATGTATTTATCATTTAAAGATGATAAGAATAATGATCTCTGATTTGGAGCATCACAGTAGAGGGCTTGCCAGGAGCGATGAAAGACATCGGCATATTGAGTTTTAACTATGAAGTACAAACAATATCTGTAAGTTAAATAGGGAAACAATGCTGTGATTTAATACAGGGCAACTATTGGAAACCAATATATTTTCGGAGTACGAGTACGATAGTAGTCATATACATCAAATCCTGCCCAATTATTGCTACATCCCTTATCAAATTAACAATAGGATGAAAATTCCTGAATGGTTAAATGTTATACTTGATCGTAGTAAACGAATGTTAAATCTTGGTCTGCTAAGGAAATGGTGCAGTGCTAGTTGAAACTGGAACTATAGAGGAGAAGCCAGTTGGAAATATGACGTATTTTTAAACAGTAAAAGAAAAATTATCTGCCTTATATTAGCTTTTTCAAATCGAAACATGAAAGTCTGTAACATACCAAGGACTGCCGTTGATTAAATTTAATGATGGAGGCAACCGATATTTCCAGCACATATTCTATCAAAAATAAAATTCGGCAACAAATACTTCAGAAACGTAATGCATTATCCAAATCTGAAATCTCTAGGAGAAGCGAAGTAATCCAAAACCGCATTATAAATTCATCAGAATATAAGTCTGCTAGGGTAATAGGAGCTTATTTCCCCATCGGATCTGAAGTTAGGACCGAACACATCATCAGTACAGCCTTAAAAAATCAAAAGGTCTTGTTGCTCCCTAAAACGGGGGTAGATCAAATCGCTTTTTACCGGGTTCTTGAAGCAGATTTTCGTGAAAATAAATTAGTCGAAGGTAGGTTCAGAATTTTAGAACCGCCTAGATCATCGCGTGATATAGAAGAAAACATTGATTTACTAATTATACCCGGCATTGCTTTTGATAAATATGGCTATAGGGTTGGTTATGGAAAGGGATATTACGACAGATTTATTGAACATAATGAATGCCCTTTCTCTATAGGACTAGGATTTCAATTTCAACTGCTGAATCACAGTCTTCCACATTCTAGTTTTGACCAGAGATTGAATGCTATTGCTACGGAAAGCAACATGCTTGTTTGTTGACATTAGAATACCTCATTGCTATGTCTTTTCTATAGTAATGTTCGTTTCTTCCCCAGGATATTCTTTGTACAGCTGAATACGCATTATGTATGGTCATTCTAATGTTACATCCCAATGCAGTGACCCCTAAAACCCTGCCGCCGCTATTTACAATTCTATTCTTCATATCAAGCTGTGTGCCTGAATGAAAAACCATCACATCGTTGCCGAAGTTATAATTAAGGCCCTTAATTGGATGGCCTTGAACATATCTTCCTGGATAGCCCCTTGAAGCCATAGTTACACATACTGCAAACTTATTTTTCCATTCAATTGGCGGCATGGAATCTAATTTTTCATGACTAGCTGATTCTAAGTATTTAAAAAGGTCAGATTCCATTCTCATCAATATGGACTGACATTCGGGGTCGCCCATTCTAGCATTAAATTCCAAAACATATGGTTTCTTTGTTTGTTGTTCAACCATTATTCCTGCATATAAAAATCCTTTGAAGAGATTTCCTCGTTCTTTCATTCCTTTAACTACTGGGCACATTATCTGCTTCATTATGGTATCATAAAGATCCTCATCCACAAGTGGTGTTGGCGAAAAGCTGCCCATACCTCCTGTGTTTGGACCTTTGTCATTATCAAATATTCGCTTATGATCTTGGCTTGAAGAGAGAGGGATGACAGTTTTGCCATCGCAAATTACTATGAACGAGCATTCTTCTCCAGACAACTTCTCTTCGATTACAATGCTGTCACCCGATCTGCCAAATTGTTTTTTTTCCATTATGTTATCTATTGCATCGACTGCCTGCGCAGAGTTATTACATATAATAACACCTTTTCCAGAAGCTAGCCCGTCAGCCTTTATCACGAGATCGTTTTTTTGTTTTGTAACATGATCCTTAGCTTTTTCTGCATCAGAGAAGATTTGAAAACTGGGCGTTGGAATTCCATTTTCATGCATGAACTTTTTTGCAAATCCTTTACTTGATTCAAGCAATGCCGCGCTTTTTGTTGGTCCGAAAATTTCAAGTTCAGATTCTAAGAAGGAGTCCACTATGCCATTGGCTAGTGGACATTCGGGACCAACTATTGTAAAACAGTGATTTTCTTTAGCAAATATCTTTAATTTATCAATTTCAGAAGTTTGGATTTTAACATTTTGCAAAGTTCCAGCATTGCCTGGCGCATAAAAAATTTTTTTCATATGTCCGTTCTGCGATAGCTTCCACCCTAGGGCATGCTCCCTGCCACCTGAGCCTACTATTAAGACGTTTATCAAATCATACAATGGCTGCCTGTGACGCATAATAATAATATTGTTCCGTAGTGTCGGAAAATACATAATTAGATATCTTTCTTCTAGTCTGTTTTTATGTGATACAATTAATGCATTGGTATGGAAACAGGGCGTGGAAAAAGAGGATTGGGCTCGGCAAATGAAGAAACGAGATTAAGAGTAGCAAGGAAGGGAGGTATTTCACCTCATAATATCCGGGGGCTGGCTGCGGCAAATGTTGAAACCAGATCTAGGGTAGCTAAAGCTGGTGGCGATGCAAGAGCACAAGACAAAGAAGGCCTTAGAGAAGCAGGCAGAAAAGGGGGTGAAACAGTAAAAGCAGAATACGGTATTCAATTTTATCAGTCAATAGGCGAAAAGGGTGGCGAATCAGTAAAAGGAAAATACGGTATTGACTTTTATCGCGAAATCGGAGAGAAGGGGGGTGGCATAGTAAAAGAGCGATACGGGAGTAAATTCTATAGTGAGATTGGAAAGCGCGGTGGCGAAACGGTAAAACAAGAGCGCGGACCTGAATTTTATAGCATAATCGGTAGGAAAGGAGGAGAGGCCAAAACAGACGAGACCAACTCTGGAGATGTACCATCAGCGTAGCAATTTCTTCGCATTATCAATTAATAATACTTTTAAAAATCCTATGTATTCCGTGTCATCAAAGTCAGTACGTACAAATTTATTATTTTGCATTGCTTTCTGGATACTTTTCAAGTGGTAGCATATTTCGCCGCTTGAAAGTGTTTTGTAATAATAATTTTTACAGGAGCAAAACTGCAAGTCAGGATCTGCCCAATGTTCATCGTCTTTTCCCACGACAGTCCAAATCTGTCTTCCGCTGGGTCGGAAAACATGAAGCTTCACTCCGCCTAGATCTACTATCCTTTCTACTCGGGCAGCATGATCTTGTTTCATATATGCGAACTTGCAATTTTGTTTATTTAAATATGCTATATATGCAAAAGATAGAAGTTGTCCATATGACAAGGCAAATTGATAATCTTCTCGTGAGATTTATTTAATTGTAAATCAGATGCATTATAATGTCGAAAGTAGGCCCTTTGCATCCTTATGCAGCATTAATAATTGATGGAAAATGGAATGATAAGAGGCATAAGTATATCGTCATATCTGATTTGCATATTGGTTTCGAGTCCGAACTCAGTTTGAGAGGTATTACCATAGACTCAAGTCTGATAGTCGACGAAATGGTCAAAGATTTAATCAATCTCGTTAGATTTCACAAAGCAGATGGTATTGTGATACTAGGGGATTTAAAAAACACTATTGGATCCATAAGCAAGCAAGAATGGCAAAGGATCCCTCAGTTTTTTAAATTACTGTCTGAATACGCGAATGTATATATGGTTCCGGGTAACCATGATAGTAATATCAGATTTTTAACGCCGAAGAGTGTCAACATGATAAGTACGTCTGGTTTGGTTCTGGATGATACATTGCTTATTCATGGACACACAATGCCTCCGTCAGTCGGATCAAATATAAAACGAATTATAATGGGACATATTCATCCTGTTCTCGCAAAAACTAGTAGCACTCTTAGCGGGCAACGAGTATGGATTTATCTTAAAGTCAAAAAGGAAACAATTTGGACGGATAAAACAGGGATATTAGACATCATAGTTATTCCATCCTTTAATAAGCATCTATTTGCGATGGCTGAACGTGGCTACAGGAAATCAATTTGTCCCTTGATCAGTAAAGTATTAAAATATAATGCTGTTGAAAGAGCAATAGTTCTAACACTTGACGGCTCCATAATTGGTGATACAGAGACTCTACAAAACGTCATTATCTAAGAAACGAGAGTTTATGTCAGAGTTAACATCGAGCTCTGACTTTATTATATCTTCAAATAGGATCTAAGAGGACTCACAGTTGCTGTGTGGTTCTTTAGCCACCCAAGTGTCTTTATAAATGAAGAAGCCGCTTCGATAGTAGTTAGAACTGGGATGCCAATTTCTACCGCTTTTCTTCTAATAAGATATTCGTCGTACAACATGCCAACGTATTTTTCAATTGTAGAAGTCGATGGTATATTGATAATGAAGTCAATTTTATGTTCTAACAATAAATCTGATATATTTGGTTTACGATTTGGTTCGCTAATTTTATAAACACGCTGAATATTGTTGAAATTATTTCTCTCAATAAACTCAGCTGTATGTTCAGTAGCGATTATATTGTATCCCACAGAAGAAATTCGTGAAATTAACGGTAGCAATTTCTCTTTATTTTCTTGGCCTCCAACTGTAACTAATGCTGTGCCAGACAATGGAAGCGAGTAGCCAGCAGCAATATAAGCCTTAGATAGGGCATCATAAAAGCTAGTTCCAAAACACGCAACTTCACCAGTTGATTGCATTTCTACACTAAGTAGAATGTCTGCACCCTCAAGTTGCATGAAAGAAAACTGAGGAACTTTGATCCCGAAACCTGTTGTGCTTTTCAGCCATATGTCCTTTGCGCTTTGTGGTAGCTGCAGATTGTCCATCATTGCTCTTGCCGAAAGGTTAATCAAATTTATTCCTATAAATTTCGAAACGAAAGGCATAGATCTCGAAGCTCTCACATTGGCCTCTATTATTGATACTTCATCATCCTTTACCAGATATTGTATATTAAACGGTCCCTTTATTTTTAGGGCTTTACCAATTGTGGTTGAATACTCTATTATAGTTTCAATAGTTTTTCTATTTAATCTCCAAGGTGGAATACACATAATTGCATCACCAGAATGGATACCAGCATTATCAATATGTTCAATAATGGAACCGATCATAACTTCGGTCTCTGATGCTACACCGTCTACTTCTACTTCTGCTGCGTCCTGCAAGAACTTGCTTATTACAACCGGATGGTCGGGACTAACGCTTGTCGCCTCTGTCAGATATTGTTCCATCTGATGCTCGCCCCAAACGACTTTCATTGCTGCTCCGCTAAGCACATATGAAGGCCTCACCAGAACAGGATATTGTACGTTAGCCGCGAATTGTTTTGCTTCTGATATTGTAGTGAATTTTCTCCAAGCAGGCTGCTTTATCCCTAGCGCATCCATCAATCCTCCAAACTTTACCCTGTCTTCAGCAGTGTCAACATCATTGCTACTGGTTCCAATGATTTTAACCCCTGCTTTGGCAAGGTTCGGAGTCAGGTTGTTTGAGGTCTGTCCTCCTACACAGGTCACGATTCCACTTGGCTCCTCTTTTTGATAAATATCCATGACTCTTTCAAAAGTTAATTCTTCGAAGTACAGTCTGTCGGGAATATCATAATCAGTAGAAACTGTTTCGGGGTTACAGTTGATTATGGAGACCTCTTTTACTCCATTTTCCTTCAGCCCCCACACCATATTAACGGTTCCCCAGTCGAACTCCACACTGCTACCAATTCTGTATGGGCCAGCGCCAAGGACTAACACGCTTTTTTTATCCCTGTGTTCAAACTCAATATCGTCTGTCAGTCCTCCATAGGTCATATACAGATAATTTGTTTTTGCGGGCCATTCAGCAGCTAACGTGTCAATTTGTTTAATCACAGGTTTGATCCCGAACCTTTCCCTCAATCTTCTTAGTTTTAGCTCATCTATATCTAGACATCTTCCGATCTGTTTGTCAGAAAATCCAATCCTTTTTGCTTCCCTAATTATATTATCATCAAAATCTGACTTTTGCAGCTTATCTTCCATATCTACTATGCTCTTTATTCTAGCCAAGAACCAGGGGTCAATTGCAGACAGTTGGTTTATTGCTGTAATAGTCATTCCTGCCCTTATTGCCTTAACGACAGTGAACATTATATCGTCAGTTGGATGTAATAATGCCTGCTCTATAGCCTCTATATCTTCAGTTTTTAGAGTTGTATGCATATCATTATTTGCTACCAGACCATCTTTACCAATTTCGCACATTCTAATTGCCTTCTGGATAACCTCTTCAAAGTTCGTTCCTATTGCCATTACCTCACCTACGGATTTCATAGCACTACCCAGCTTACGCTTGACAAGTTCAAATTTTTGGAAATCCCACCTGGGCATTTTTAAAACAATATAATCCAAGGATGGCTCAAAGTATGCACTCGTAACTTTTGTGATTCTATTGATTAATTCTGGAAGTGAATATCCTAGCCCTATCTTTGCCGCCATATATGCCAAGGGATACCCTGTTGCCTTGCTAGCAAGCGCTGAAGATCTTGAAAGTCTTGCATTGATCTCAATTGCACAATATTCTTCAGAGGTAGGATCCAAACCAAACTGAATGTTACACTCTCCAATAATGTCGCAATAATCTGCAGCACGCAACGCAGCTGAACGCAGCATATGATACTCAAAATTATTCAATGTTTGTGAAGGAGCCACCACGATATTATCGCCAGTGTGGACGCGCATTGCCAGGACGTTTTCCATGTTACAAACTACAATGCTATTTCCGCTATTGTCCCGCATGACCTCATATTCAATTTGTTTCCAATCACCAACGTATTTTTCTATCAAGACCTGATGAACCATGCTAAGTGTAATGCCTCTCTGAACAATCTCCTGCAGTTCATATTCATTGTGAGCAACGCCGCCTCCTTTTCCACCAAGCGTATATGCTACTCGAACGATAACCGGATAGCCAATCTCATTTGCAACCTTTAAGGCTTCTGCGAATGAATACACGGGAGCACTGTTTAAAACTGGGATATCACTATTTTTCATTGATTCTTTAAATAATAGTCTATCTTCTGTAATTTCGATTCCTCTTATTTTCGTACCCAGAACTCTGATCCCGTATTTGTCTAATATGCCAGATCTCTGTAGCGCTACACCGCAGTTGAGTGCTGTTTGCCCGCCAAATCCTAACATGATAGAATCAGGTCTTTCAGCCTCAATCACTTTTTTTACATACTCCGGGTTAATAGGAACCAAATACACTCTATCTGCAAATCTTGTATCCGTTTGAATGGTTGCAATATTTGGATTTATTAGAACACTAGTGATTCCATCTTCTTTTAGAGCCTTGAGGCATTGCGAACCGGAGTAGTCAAATTAGCGGTCACGATGACTTTCGCCTGCTTCTCCGATCTTAATTGCACCGCTTCCGAGAACTAGAACATTTTTTATGGTTTCAAACTTCGGCAATTTTCCTCCCGCTTCATACCGTTGGATTATGTCGAAGCACTAGATCCTTTTATTTTTATTGGGTCGTCGTCAACAGTTTCGATCAGTTGTTTTAATCTATCGAAAACAAACATTGAGTCGTATGGGCCTGGCGATGCTTCAGGATGAAATTGTACCGCAATAATAGGCTTTGATTTATGTTCAATACCTTCTATAGTATCATCATCAACATTTGAGAACCATATCTTAAAATCTGTCTTTTCCAGGCTAGATGGGTCTATTCCATAGCCATGATTTTGACTGGTAATATATGCCCGGTTAGTTTGAACATCTACACATGGCTTGTTTTGACCACGGTGTCCGAACTTTAGCTTATAAGTATCAGCTCCACCCGCCAACGCAAGGATTTGGTTCCCCAGACAAATACCTAATGTGGGTACAGAAGAATAGATTAACTTGGAAGCAGTTTTGATCACAAGATCGCAAACTTTGGGATCCCCTGGGCCGTTACTGATAATTACCCCTTTTGGCCTATATGCTATTATTTTCTCAAAAGGCGTATCCCATGGAAGCTGGACCACTCTATATCCTATTCTGATAATATTACGTATTATGCTATACTTTGTGCCGGTGTCTAACAGTACTATACAGTCTCTGTTTCTATCTCCATATTCCCGGTGGCTGCTTATGCTGACCTCGGGAAGAAAATTTTGATCGTCATAGCTTTCACTTTTAATCAATTGTTTCATTCTGCTCTCCTCTATGGATGCTTCTGACACATACATTGCACCTATCATGACTCCGTTAATACGTAACTTCTTTGTAAGCTCGCGCGTGTCAATTCCATAAATCCCCGGTATTTGTTCTTCATTTAACCACTCATCTAATGTTTTGACGCAGCTCCAGTGACTTGCAATACTAGATAGATCATGAACTATCAAGCCTTTGACTTGAATCTTCTCAGATTCGAAAAACTTTGGTAATCCGTACTTGTCTTTAACGGACATATTTGGAACGCCATAGTTTCCTACCAGTGGGTATGTAATACATAATATCTGACCGCGATAAGATGGGTCTGTAAGAGCTTCTGTATAACCTACCATCCCAGTATTAAAGACTACCTCGCCTGCAATCTCACTAGGGCGCCCAAATCCAATACCATTGAATACAGTTCCATCTTCTAACATCAACTTTGCTCTATATCCGCTGTAGCGTCTCTCAAATATTGGAATTTTTGACCCTCAACAAATGATTTAGATTACAAATTTAAGTTTTTGCCATATCAAATTAAATACTTTCTCAGTTAATTGTTCTATTACTTAGACATTCAATATTTTTCTCATAACGTACAGATCAGCTTTCAACCTCCCTTTACGTTTCTTATCGAACTATTTAGAAGACATACGGTTAAAATTCTCTCTACATACAGTAATATGCTGTCCAGAGTGGATTCAAGAAATGTGAACTCTTTTATTTTCTGTATGCTTTTCGCACCTACATAGTTCAACTTGCCTATGGCATACTGCACAGATACTAATTGAATTACATCCTAGCGGAGTGCATGCGTCGATCGTCACGACGTCATTCCCACAAATACACTTCATATAGTTATAGTTCTGAACTATACATATTATCGTTTAGACACCTATGTGTTACACTTTATTGTACCCTGACAAAATTGTCAACTAAAATTTTACACGTAATAAATAAAGGTAGGATTGTAGCGTGTCAAGTAGGAATGAACGCAGAATTAAAGGTCCATCCCTCGTTTTTCCGAGAATTTGCTACAAAGACATGGATTTCTCCAAACGACATAGTCAAAGAGCTAATTGAGAATGCTTTTGATGAGGATGCAACTCAAGTTATCGTTACTATTCAAAGCAATGGGACAGTCACCATTGAAGACAACGCGGGAATGGATAATGATGATATGGAAAAATTTTTGCTACTAGGATCACCGCATAAGGCACATGACTCTATATCACCGAAGTTAAAAAGGATTAGAACCGGAAGATATGGAACTGGTAGATTATCGTTTCTTACGTCATTTGAAAAAATGAAGATAAGAACAAAAAGCAATAACTTCAATCTCTCAGTACTAATTGACAGTAGTACTGTAGACAGATTGTTTTCAGGCAATGCCAAACTAGAAACTTTGAATGAATCGCCGCTGATGAGAGATGGAACAGAACTGACTTTGATGAATCCCAAAGTTCCAATCGATATATTTAGATTATCAAAAGAGGTCAGGAAATTAGCGATATTAAGACAACCCATGTTTGAAGTATATATTAAAAATGCTGATGAGTTCAAAGAATGGGATTTCAACGGCGCACAGCTGATAAAAGCTCCGGACATTCAGGGACATCGGATGCCTATCAATCTCGATAACGGGAAAATAACCGGTGAAATAGTGATATCAAGGCGACCTCTCTCTGACGATGAGAAGGGAATTGCTATCATGGTTGGGAGTCATATTGTAGTTCGTAGCAGCTTTGGTTTTGATACAAAATTTAAAAGGGTGACGGGCTACATTAGGTGCAACTCTCTAACCTCACGGTTTGCAGATAAGTCTGCCTTAATTGAAGACGAAGAGTACGATAAATTCAATCAGATAATGAGGACATTTATAATAAATACCGTTCTTCCAAGCTTAACGGAATATGAAGACGTGCTAATTACCAGAGAGGAATCTAGGATTTACAAAGAAATTGATAAAGTTCTAGGACAGGCCATTATCGAGAATATCGAAACACAAGACGAACTGCAAGGTTATGAGATGGTTCAAATGAAAGAAGTTAGTCCTCCAGAGGATACAAACATCTCTAATGTCGAGGGTATACAGTTGGTATCGTCTACGGAGTCTCCAGCAGAGTATAGAAATGACGATATTAGTCATAAAGCACAAGAAAGAACAGAACAAACTCAAAATTATAGCGAAATCACATCTCTAATCCAGAAAGATGACTTGGATTTACCAGAGGTAAAGTATGGTGACGAAGAACGGCAGCAAGCAATACCGCAACAAACTGAATTCTTGCCGTCTGCAATCGATGATATTTCACCTAGCCTTACGGAACAAGCCTATCCAGCAGAAGTAAAGACAACTAAACAAACAGACGGAAGTGAAGTTAAAGACCGAAGAGTGAGAAGGCCTATTCTTAAGAAGACATTTGCATTAAAGAAAGTTGGCTACAAGGTAATTCCATATGAAGATGAATCTGACTCTAGATACAGCTTTACAAATGAAAGTGTCGTATTCGTAAACAAGGCGAATTCCACTTACCGGGCAGAAGCATCAAGAGGAGACGAGTTTTTGCTAAGACACATTATAGGAATTGTTGCTGAGGCCATAGCTGAAACCAAGTATCCTGAGGGCAAGGACGCACTTGAGCTACAAAACAGACTTATTGCTGAAGCCATAAGGATCCATGATTATTCTGTAATTAAAAAAGTATGACCAGCCAAGCTGTGCATTAGGAGCAAGTTATCAGTATTCAAAAAGATATCAGCAACAATTTGTCATAACATTAAAGAATCGAATACCACCCGATTTTAGTATTTTTGCTATTTACATGCTTATGCTAACAAAAAACATGTAATACAAACTCTACGAATAAATATTGGATTGCCGTCAAAATTGGGCCCTTAAAGTCTACCAGAGGTAAATATCTAAATCTTCTCCTAAGGACGAAATAAACATACTATTCGCTACCGTCAGATAAATAGAAACGACTAAATCTAACCGATATCGGATATATGCTGAAAAACATATGGCCTTTCAATTTATGCCGGGTGCCACAGCCGTGGGAATTTCTTATCAGGATGGGATCGTTCTAGGGGCCGAAAAACGTGTATCATATGGTAATTTCGTAGTGAATAAGAATACAAAGAAAACGTTTTCAGTAACAAACGAAGTTGGGGCAGCGTGTGCTGGAATGATCGCAGATATGCAAGTTCTTGTAAGGCAAGTGGCTGCTTTGGCTAAGATTCGAAAATTGGAAACCAGACGTAACGTAGCACCGAATTCTATCGCAAAGCTGATGTCTGTTATAATGTTTGAAAGAAGGTTCTTTCCACTTCTTACTCAGGTTATTGTGGGTGGTATTGGAACCAAAGCAGAAATATATACACTGGATCCTCTGGGATCGGTACTTCCTGACGATTACGCCGCAGTAGGAACCGGTGCCGAAATGGCCCTAGGCATCTTGGACAGTGAATACAGACATGATATATCAGAAGAAAAAGCTAAAGACATTGCAATCAAATCAATCAAATCATCGATTCAAAGAGACTCATCGAGCGGAGATGGTATAGATCTTCTGTTTATAACAAAGAAAGGCTATCGTGAAGAATCCATGGCATTTTAACGGAAGCATTTCCTCTAAGCTGATGTATATTAAAATGCAGGCTTTACCCTTTTGTTTTATAATTAAACAATTATACTTACATCTATAAGTCTACGGGATATCTTATAATTTTGAATAACGCAGATGTCTATGGAGTCTTACAATTCAGGGATAAGTAGCTACTTGCTTATGTGCTTCCCAAAATACATCACTTATATAATGTAAATTGTCAATTACGTATCCTTTTGATTTGGCTGCTGCAATTTCGCTATCTTCCATTGCTATTCCCGTGGCCAATGTCTTAAGGTAAACTTCATCTCTAACAACGACTATATCACCTTTCTTAAAAACGTCAAACTTCGTAATTCCAGGTCTCATTATTTTTGCACCATTACAAACGAACTTGACTGCACCCATATCCACTAGTACTCGCGGAAAACGTTCCACTAATTTTTGCTCACCTAGAAATGGTAAGATAATATTCTGATTTATTTCAATTGCAGTAAAATTCTCAGATTTGATGATCCGTTTCCCTTCTCCAATTTCATACACCTTAAAATTCTTTGTCTGAGGAAGAATATCCTCAGGCCATTTCTTTTTAATTATTTCAGTTAGCTCAGAGCTATTTCTTTTGGACAGAACAGATATTCTCAATATTATCAGAGTGTTTAGAGTGCACTACGTTTATAATTTCTATTGGAGAGACACACCAGAACTACATTTGCAATATTGGCTACTTGTGATATCTGCACAGTTGCTGACCGGCTAATCAGCCTAACTCGTTACTGCAGGCTAGAATTATTGTTATCTTGCTTTACTCAAGTTTCTTATTAAACAAAGTTTTTTATTTTATATACAGCCGATCATGTAGTTGTTTGAGTATTCTAGCGGTGGCTCCCCATACCACTTCGTTTTTGTATGTGAATTTAAAGGTGTCTTTGCCCGATAAATATCCATGTTCTCTATCAGGAGCAATAGTCTTCAGTATGTCTGTCAGAGGCACGTCAAGAACTCTTTGTACTTCATTAAAAAGAATTGTCGGTTTAG
Organism: Nitrososphaeraceae archaeon; assembly: GCA_045808425.1. Taxonomy (GTDB): domain Archaea; phylum Thermoproteota; class Nitrososphaeria; order Nitrososphaerales; family Nitrososphaeraceae; genus JAFAQB01. Next base: position 30,881 of record JBJMFM010000351.1, read on the forward strand.
GTATCTTGTCTTGTACAGTGATATAGGGTATTATAACGTAATTCGAAGTCAGAGTCTTAACGGCCTTAAGACTACCAGAAATATCTTTCTCCGTGAAATTAAGGCCCACTTCCTCCTTTGTTTCTCTTATAGCGGTGTAATACAATGATTTATCATCTTTTGCAAATTGCCCTCCTGGGAAGCATATTTCACCCGAGTGTGATTTCAAAGCAGAACTACGCTTGGTCAACAAGATGTGGGGTCTGCTATAGTTGTAATGAATTATTAGCAGAACTGACGCCATTGGAACACTATATTGACCTAAAGAATATGCGGTATGAGTCACTACAGGATCTAGACACGACAATATATCTCCCCTCTCAATCATATCATATCTTATTCTTTATGATCATGTTGTCAAAGTCAAGATGTTATAATTAAAAATTATGCTAGAAGGAAGAATCTACTGGCAGTGCGCGCAAGGGATAATAATAATCGTATATGTATGGATAATCTTTATGACATACCTAGGTGAAGTATCTTATCTTAAGGTAAAGAAAGTTTGATTCTATCCAAACCTCGCATTTAATAAACCCCTATTGCAAATCACAAAGTTACAAACGATAATGAAAATAAACTATGAATTGAATCCACCTAGGATATTGAATCTGGATTATTTTGATATTTCGTATATTAATGAGGAAATCAGACACTTCATGAGACGAGCACAGATGTTGAACGAATTTGCTGACGGAATACATATAACTGATTCAGTGTTAGGAATTGCTCGACTATCTAGCATTACTGCAGCAAGTTATGTAAAACGAGTCGGGACTTCGTTAAATATTAGCTGCAGTCTTAGAGTAAGGGATAGAAATTTAATGTCCATTAGTCAGTTCGTTTGTGATGCGATTCTTATTGGTGTTGAGGGCTTGTTAGTATTAGCCGGAGACGAGCCGTTAGACGGCCCAAAGGGTTCAGAACTGAAACCTAGCGATGTATTAAATATATTGCATAACAGAAGATATGATTCTATTCTCGCTTTGAATCTGTCAGTACCACACAAAGTCAAACAGAGGTCATCTATTCAGAGAAAAATTGATGCTAGGCCTCATGCATTTGTAACTCAGTCGATTGTGTCGCTATCGGATCTTGGAGAAATTGTCGATATTGCAAAACCGTTCAAAATCAATGTTGTTGCATGTATTATGGCGCCCTCTGAAAAAAATAGATCTTCGGCGAGTGCTATTGGTCTAAACTGGAAGGAATACGAAAATAATCCAATTGATTTCATACTGCAAGCTGGAAAAATAGCAGATGAAGTACTTCTCACTTCACCTAATAGCTTCTCATCAGGACTTGACTTGCTGAGAGAGTTGAAGAAAAATTGACACATTAGAACATTTCTTGCCTTTTTCTAGCGCTGATGATCTCGGTCCTCAGTTCATCTATCACCTTTCTTTGATATTCATGCAGGTCGCTGTCTTCGGTTAACCTTGGCCTCCTGTAATCAACTACAATTTCTTTTTTAACCTTTCCTGGTCTGCTTGTGAAGATTACGACCTTGTCGCCTAGACACACCGATTCAATTATATTGTGTGTAACGAAAACAATAGTCTTCCTAGTTTTTGCCCAGATCAGCTGTAACTCTACTAGAAGTAAGTCTCTAGTTTGAGAATCCAGCCCAGCAAAAGGCTCATCCATTAATAGTACTTCTGGATCCATTACAAGTGCACGAGCAATTGCAACTCTCTGCTTCATTCCTCCAGACAATTGATAGGTAAATGCTTCAGCAAATTTAGTCAACTGCATCATATCAAGATAATGCATCGCTATTTCGTTCCTTTTTTTCTTCTCGACACCTGCCATCCTGAGACCGAATTCTACATTTTCAATGACATTGAGCCAGGGAAATAATGCATTTTCCTGGAATACCATGGTTCTATCAGGACCAGTCTCTTTTACTGGCCGGCCATTTAGAACAACCTCACCTTCAGTTGGCATATCTAATCCTGCTAAGATATTTAGCAGAGTAGATTTCCCGCATCCTGATGGGCCGACGAAACACACAAACTGGCCTTCGTCTACGGATAGATTTACGTTTTCAATTGCTGTCACGTACTCAGTACCGTCAGCCTTTATTCGTCTAAATTTCTTAGTAACATTTTTGATCTCAAGCTTAGTCAATTGTCTAATATGCTCCTAGAAGAGAGGTTGAGATAACCGTAATCTAGAATTTAATCTTATGCCAATTCTGTTTGTTATATCATTATAATAGCTTTTAATATGACGATAATCGATTCAATAACCCTACATGCAAATAAACGAAGTAGGACACTCACGAACCTTGGCATTTCTTATTAGACTTCGCTTTATCGAAGAAGATCTAGTATGTCCTTTATTCTTGCATCTGTTTTGAATCCCCGTGTATTGAAGCTGGTTTTTGAAGCCCTATAGCCTGATCCCGATAACCTTTCTATGACTTTCTCTATAGAATATGGACTGGTTTTTAATTTAGTGGCAATTTCGTCTGTAACAAAATAGTAAGGAATATCGTCGTGCTCTTCTAAACATGCAGATAGAATAGATCTATTCACCGCGCTATTATTTTCGACACATGTACCGCTTCTCTTCGGATAAGATGTATCCATTTTTTCAATAAAAATCTTATCAAACAATCTTGTGACCCACAATTGTCCGGCTAAATTAAAGCTATTTCCACATAGACCGCAAACTTCTGACTTACTATATTCTTTCGCTACCATCCTGTTTCCACAATTCAGACAATGCTGTAGAAACCCTAATTTTTGATGTACCTTGTTTGCTTCGGTACTGCTTAATTTGACTCTTGCGTAGACCCTGATGTACTGTGAGTAGCTGTGAGCAAATAACGGCTCTATACTTAGTCCAAGCCTGGAGGCAGTCAAACTTATTAATGACAATATAATACGAATTGCTATCTCATTTGCATAATGACATCTGATTGCCCTACCATAATATTTACGAAAACAAACATCGTTATATACTCCGCATAATACCGCTGTGTCAGTTGCAGTAACGGAAATTAGACCCGAATCGAGAACAGATCTGATCACACAGTCAATATATGGAGCAGGAGATCCAAACGGATCCAAATCAACTATGCCAAATCTATCACCATTCTCTGCATGAAATGATAAAAGAAACTTACAGGCCTCATTTACTGAAAACTTACATTTTCTTCTGACAAAGTTTAACTGTGCAGTCTTCTTTGATAACTCTACCGCGAGAGGATTTAAGTCATTTATATAAACTTCGTCGATCTCTGGAACCTCGACTGCAACCCTTAGAGCCCTTGCACCGACTCCACTAAGTGGATCTCCGAATGTTTTTTTGTTTTTCCTCATATCCTGCAGGAATGCCCTATACGCAAGTATCGATATATCTCGACTCAATTTGGCTGAAGGGTTAAAGAAAGCCGGGTTCTTTGGCGGAACCCGCTTAGTGAGGGAAAAGGCCGGAACTAGTAACATGGTACTCCCCTCGACAGTTTCGCCTGTATCTTCTATAGACACCCTAACAACAAAACATTGGATTTGTATTCAAAAATATAAATCAACAAGTTAGGCTTTAAAAGCAAATCGATAATAAGTACCTCTTCCGTAACAGATCTCAAAAGGACAAGTGTACTGTTGCACCATACAAACGATGGCGTCTTGATAGGGGGAGTTGACGAAGCAGGACGCGGATCAATTATTGGCCCGTTGGTTGTTGCAGGAATAAGTTTTAAAAAAGCTAGTATTTTGGAATTGCATAAAATTGGTGTTAAGGATTCCAAAGCGTTAACACCGAGGTCACGGGCTAGTCTATTTGCTCAACTTAAGGAGATCGCCGATTCCGTTTGCATCTACAAAATTGATTGTAACGTAATAGATAACAGTGTATGTTCAAAAAAGTTAAACAAACTGGAAGCCCAGACGATGGCTCATGTAATAAATAATCTTCATGCTGATAAAGTTTATGTTGACTCGTGTGATGTAAATCCTAACAGATACGAGCATTATATAAGGTCATACCTACCCGCACTAAAGCTTAAGTTATACTCCATGCATCATGCAGATAGCCTAAATATCGTCGTTTCCGCGGCTTCGATTGTAGCGAAAATTACCAGAGACGAAGAAATCGAGAAGATTCGTAAGACTCATTGCAATATAGGTAGCGGCTATCCATGTGATGATAATACAATGGGATTTATTAGAGACTGGGTGTCAAAATACAAACGTGCTCCTAATTTTGCGAGGAAATCTTGGAGACCGTTAAAACTAATGCTCGAAGAAATAGAACAATGCAAATTAAGTCAGTTTTGATCGCATTTGGCATATATTATGCTATGGTCCTTGTCAAATGGATCTAGGTTAATTACCTGATTAATATGGAATCCATTGTCCTGTAACCTTTTTGCCTCACGTGCTACAACCGCTTTAGGGTCCATGGTTACGTCTATGCTCCTTGTCTTGATTACTACGAGTATTGCTCCTCCTTTTTTAAGATAGGCATGACAGTTTGCTATTGCAATATCCGTTTGGTCTGCTTGTGCTATATCGGAGTATACCAAGTCTACTTTGCCAAAGATTGAAAAATATGATTGAGGTTTTCTAGCGTCTTCAATTATTGGTACCACATTTGATCGCTTGGATGCAACGTTCTCTATTAATTCTCTTGCCACTCTTATTGCTGGTTCTACTGCAAACACAATGCCTTCTAGTCCTACTATATCTGAGATATGACTTACTGTAGTCCCCGTTGATGCACCAAGATATAAAACTTTAATCGATTTCTTTACTGGCAGATGCTTTAGACCCTTTTTCATTGCACCTGCTAGCTTACTTCTGAAAGGGTCCCATATACGATATTCATCTCCTTTGTATCGTACTAGCCTTTCTCCATACACATTATTGCCCTCTACCAAGTTAAGAGTTGCAAGTTGCCTTTCTCCGTCAACTACAATCCATTTGACAATATGAAAATTAGTATTATCATCATCCTCGACGTAAAGAGAGTTCCTACTATCAGACATTTCTAATACAGCATTATTTCTATATATTTGGAATATAATCTAACCAGGTTGCATTGGGCTTAAAGTCATGAGTTCGCCATCACTTGTTGGATTACAAATTCGGGCTCTCAATAATACCGCCCCTTTCCAAACTTGTTTTTTACCCTTCTTTTGCTTTTGTTCAATTTACCCTTCCTTGCATGAGAAAATTGTTGATGTTGTTGCTGTCTTTGAATATGTTGATTATATTTTCTATTTCTCTCCTTTTCTGAAATGGGTTCTTTATATTTTTCTTTAATTTCCGCAATCCTATGCTCCAATCTACTTAAAATAGATTCATCTTTGCCGGAGTGACGATATAGATCAATTCTTGCTGCAATTGCAACTTTTGATGCTACAGCCCTTGCGATTTTTCCGCGTTGCCATTTTGGAGCAGAATGTACCATAGGGTGCTGGAAGAGCAAACCGTGTTTTGGAGGCCTTGCTCCAGACTTGAGGGCTCTAAATAACGCCTTTTCAGCACCAAGGATCTGAATAGTACTGGCAGATGAGAAAGCTAGTCTACTTAAACTGCCTGCTTTGGATATGAGTCTTGCTCCAACTAAAGCTGTCAATATCTGTTTTACATTTGGAGCCACGACCTCCATAGTATTCTCTATATAATCTGCTAGAATCCTGCGTAGCTCAGATTGTGATAAAACCTCATTTGCAATTTTCTTTAATATCGCAAGACTTTCAGGAGAGGCGTCACCTCCCTTACTTCTCCTTGCTGCATCAACAATGATATCGACCTTTCTATCATGCAGCCCAGCTTCTTCTAGCATCTGTTTATTGATATTTTTTCTTAGACCAGCTTTCGTCACGATTTCCGCATACAAATTGGGGCTTTGAATCAGATTGTCTAGCTCAGGAAAATGCAAGCCATACCATTCTCGCATTCGAGTTCCTATAACATTAATTAACTTATCTAGCTCATCTAATGCACTGATCGACTGTATTACGTGCAGATCTAGTTTTTCGGATGCTTCCTTTACCCTTGTTGATGAAAACTCAATAGCGAAGCTTCTCAGCTGTTGCATAGCTTCCATTTCGTTATTCGCCAGCCTAGATTTTACAATTAGTGTAGGTTTTTCATCTTGAATCTTGCTTTGCTGATCCTCTGACATTACATGGCTGTTCAAACCCGACTGTCTTAGAAGGAACGCTATACTTGAATCGTTAACGGATATGAAATCAAATGAATGTAATATTCCAGTTAGCTGATCGAGTTCTGCAGACCTTTCACCACTTTTGAGTAAACGATATGAATGAATTGGGTCATCAAATTTCTTTGAGGCTATTAAATTATTACTTTCATCAAATGCTGCGAGTCCTATCTCTAAAAGCAGAACAGAGCAGTTATTAGTCATTATTCACTTCATTCCTTGTATAAGGTTATTAAAAAAGATAGCATTGGCAGTAACATAAGTAGGTTCAAAGATAAATAATTCTAAACCTCATGGATCTATATCATTGTAATTATATTCTAATCTTGTAATACAATTCTCAAAGGCTCTTATTTTATAATCTATCCACAAGATAGAAGCTATGCAAATACCATCGATATTCTAATATCGTATTATCAATTATATTAAAATAAAAGATTTGCGTTAACATGGTGTTTGTTATTTAGAAATAAGAGTAAGAAGGATTCAAAATTGGTAAGAGAAAGGCAGGTTATTATAACAAGACAAGCTGCTGACGGCATTATTACTTACTCGAAGACATGGCATCCAAACGAAGGAATTTTGATTCTGCGTGGAAAGAGTAATAAGGATAAGATAGTCATCGATGGTCTGATTCTTCCTCCGTTTTCTTTACAGGGACCATATTATTCGGGATTCCCAACTTATGATCTACCGTTCGATCTTTCGTACGTGGGAACGGCACATTCACATCCAAGTGGTTCTAATAGACCATCTCTAGAAGATTTAAATAACTATTTTGGATCGGTGTCAATAATCATCAGTTATCCATACGCAGATAATACTATCGCTGCATTTGACAGAGATGGAAACCACATGCAATTAGAGATTATGCCTTTCACGCATGATATCTGACCTTCTGAGACTTTTGCTATATGTATGTTAGACCAATCAAGCAGCTCTTCTAATACGGAACTTCTACAATCGGATCCTGTGTTACAAATTTGACTTCGTTTTTTTATATATCTTCTTATTTTATATTATGCTCATAATTTTCATCGGATTATCTTATTATATCCCAACGAGACCAATTTTAGATATGGAAATAGAAATGACAAGTTCTACAGTAAATAGTACTGCTGAAATCGCATTACAAAGTAAAAGTGGAGTAAATTATATTTGTACCCTATCCTATGAAAAAATATCTAAACAAAGAGAACAACTGGACCGAGATACACAATCGATAAGACAGTACTTTTAAGCACGTTGACGCTCGAGGAGCTACGCAAGAAAGCCTTCTTCCAAAATACGATTGACGTATGGATAATGTTTTGTGAGGAAAGAGGGGACGACTGGTGGGATGTTGCTGGTTATAGATCATTTATAGATCACCTTCGTAAGAGCGGCGTCCGGATGCAAAAATTTCCTTTGTGCATCAAAGAGTCTGGAGGCATATATGAAAGAGGCAGAGACAAAACAAGGTTCTTAGAAGAACTATCTAAACTCTCATCTGATGATGCATCAGCGTATACTATAAAGCTGTCAGACCCTTTGCTTACTACAATAAGATCATTTCGTAGCAATAATCCTAGTCAATAATATAGAAGTCAGATCTTTTTCATCTTAGGATTCACTATTGATTCTAAAGCCCTAGAAATTAAGACGAATGAAACGCTTGTGATTCCTATCATTATACCTGGCGGTAGTATCCACCACCACATTCCCCTTGCAGCAGCGTTTGCAGACTGGGCATCATGTAGGATTACTCCCCAAGTAGGAATTGCAGGATCCCCAAGTCCTATGAAGCTCAATCCGGATTCTCCTAGAATAGCAGCAGGAACTGACAATGCAATTGTCGCAAAAGCAAAGGGTAATAGCTGCGGTATTATATGCCTGAAAATTATCCTTATGTCTGATTCTCCCATTAGCTTCGCAGCCTCAACATATGCGTAGCTCTTTATTTGTAGCCCCATGCTTCTACTGATCAGAGCCATGCCTACCCATCCAAATAAGATAAAGAAACCCACTATAAGAAATAAGCTTCTACCTATCGTTATGGCAAGTATAATCAATATGAACAATACCGGGATATTTATGATAATTTGTACAATTGTCATCATAGTCGGTTCTGTTCTCTTTCCTTTGTAAGCAGCTATTAATCCATAGAATAATCCTATAAAGGTAGAAACAATTGCCACAGTCAAGCCGATAAATAGGGCTACTGGAGTTCCCCATAGTATGCCTATTGATAAGTCGTGGCGTAATTCGTCTGTACCTAACAAGCCATAAACCTTGCCACCAAGGATAAATTCCGAGTTTAGAACTTTATCATTTTTATCAAAAAAAGAAAAAGTGAGAATTAGCGTGTAAGTACCTTTTAAAACATCCGGTTTGTCCTTTGCTGAAAATAGCATTACTTGTGGCCTCGTGACATCCACATCATAGCTATAGCTATTACGATAATTCCTAAGATTATCCTGAATTTCATTTTCCGTTGAGAATATCGTGTCTCTAAAAACATAGTGTTCACCCTGCGGAGAGGGTAGAGAGGAAGAAATAATGGCAAATGACTCACCGTCTGGCCTTGATAATTCAACATCCACTAGTGGAGGTGTAGAACCATATTGTACGGCATAATTTATCATAAAATCGCTAGGAAAGAAGTCATAATTAAAATCAAATTTATAGGAGTGCTTTATTGTGATAATGCCTTCGTCTAACCCGTTTGTAATGGCGGGATTTCTCAAGATCAAATGTTCTGGCTCTTTCATTGGAGTGAAAATATTGATCCAGCTTGGCATGGCGGCTTTTGGATATTTTATCCAGTAGTTGGGGTTGCTCCACTGTTTGAATGATTCTAATGGAACAGCAGCAGCAGCATAAAGAGATAGACCAATGAGAAAGAAAAGTATAGTAACTCCTGCTATTCCACTCTTTAATTTTCGAAATTGAGTTATAAAACCAAACATCATTATTGATATAATGCTCATCCTATTCTCACCCGCGGATCAAAGTACTGAGACATCAAATCAACTATGAACATAGTAATGACAAAAATAAGCGTTGCAACATACGTGAGTCCTATGATCACCGGAATGTCCATTACGCTAATGGCGTTAAACGCAAGTAAACCCATTCCAGGCCAGTTAAAAACTATTTCGATAAGAAAAGCTCCCCCAAGCGAACCTGAAAGCGATAGAGCAATTGCTGTAAAGGTAGGAGGGGCTGCATTCTTTAGTGCATGAGAGTACGTTATCTTCCTATGTGAAATCCCTTGTGCTCTTTTGGCTGCTATAAAATCCTCGTTAAAGATATTGATTACATAATAACGCACAGTATATGCCCATGCTCCAAAACCGACTAAAACTAATGTGACTAGCGGCAAAATCATATGGTATAAGAGGTCAAAAATGTAATATGGGTCGCTTGGAGACGTTACAGGGGTTGCCCTCGAGGGAAATATAGGGAATATGAATGCAAATACGATAATCATCATCATACCTATAAAAAAAGTTGGGACGCTGATGCTAAATATAGCGGATCCTGATGTAAACTTGTCCACTGATGAGCCAGTCCTGCTCGCAGAATATGCGCCAAGATATAGTCCGATAAACGTGATGATGAGTGTAGAAGTTGTAAATAATAATATGGTATTCGGCAACTTCTCAAGTATTATATTGCTTACCTTTTGTGAGCCTAAATCGCTAGTTAAGAAAAGGGCATTCCCAAGATCTAAGGTCATAGTTTTGAATAGCTTTGACAATAGAGACTTTGGTGAATACCATGGCTCATCAAGTCCCTGTGCATGAGTTCTAGCACTTATTTGGTTATTGATGTAATTTTGAAGCTCTTGTTGAGATTTAAAATGGGAGACCAATTTATTGTCATGGCTAGTCTCTTGTATGACAGACTGTTGTACATTGCGCCGAAGTATATCATCCATTGTGGTGCCCAACAATGCGATAGTTATGACAAGAACTGCACAAAGTGTAATGAACATCCTCAGTAACCTGGTAGCCAACAATCGTTTGAAACCCATCTTCGGTGATACTATTGGGTTTGCTATTATAATATTTTCAACCAAAATGGCTGTGAATCTTCAACTAATTCATAATAGCAAACCCAGGCTAACATGCAAGAATGTCATAGTAGGTGATGTACACTGATCATATCAAGTATCTATGTCTATTTGTTATGACCCTGGCAGCCTCTGCTATGCCAATTGGCCTAATTCAGGAAAGAAACGTTTGGGAAGCTATGCAATATTGCTCGGCTATATATCTCATCTTTTTGTCCATAACATAAAATACATTAAGCGGATCTGCTAATACTGTGCATGGGCAGTCAGACAAGGTCAGAGTATGAGGGTTTATTGAGACGTCTAGAAGGTCAACTCGGTAACACGTCCCGAAAGGCTGTATCAAGACTGGAAGTACCTACTCCTCACGTTATCTGGGTCGGTCAGCGGACGATCTTTAGGAACTTTATGGAATTTCCAAAAGCACTCAGAAGAGAGCCAGAAAAATTATTGCTATATCTTAACAAGGAACTTGCCTCAGCTGGATATATTGCAGGTGAAAGGGTAATTTTTCTTGGACGTAAAGAACCGTCATCATTTGGAGCATTGATCGACAGATACGTTAAGGATTATGTGATTTGCCCAGTGTGCGGCAGTCCTGACACCAGAACGGAAAAAAATAAGAAAGTTGGATTCCTTCTATGCGAAGCATGCGGTGCAAGATCATCAATTAAAGGTAACTACGCTTAATTAGTTATAGTCAGGATTGTCAAAATGAATTACAAGCAGTAGATCTTATTGCAGCGACTTTTGGGAAAAGGGAAAAAAATTTTTACGAGCATATACGGGATATGTATATCCACTTAAATGATGTAGAAATCCACTTGCAAACTATTTTATTATATTTGGGTCAATTTATTTTACTTCAGACTGAGATATACTTTACTATGGGTTATAAGTATTAAGTGACTGATCTTCAAAACAGATATGACAGCATTAATGTCGCTTAATCAAGAGACATCCACAACACAAAACGCAGACAGCACATTTACGACTGGTCAAAGCTGGGGTGCTCTAAGAAAAGCATGGAAGGGTTACAGGATCGCAAAGGTTCAAGCCGACGATGCAAAAATGAGAGAATATGCAGCCAAGATTCGAAAGATCCAAACAGAGCTAAAAGTTAGCGTAGCTTCATTTCCCCACCTGGATATTGCCTAAGCCTAAGGGCACCATTTTTTTTGTTATTAAAAAACGAATGCTTTGAATGTTTGAATACTCATAGAGTAAGCCATAATGCTTCGGGTACGCATTAAGTATCCAGATTATAATGTCGGAGTGTAGTTGGAGCTATCCTAGAGATTAGTCTGCAATGAATTCTACAAACCAATCTATAAACGATATGTAATTATTTCCCTTAAGCCGAATTTTTTAATGGCTGATCATTTTTGGAAGAGGATAGAAAAACGGAAGAAGTCCAAGAATCGACTGACGAAGAGGAAGCAAATAAGGAGGAAGAAATGACCGCACTTAGTGAAGAATTGAAGTCTGTAAAAGAAGAACTATCGAAGGTTAGGGAGTCTTCGAATAACAATCTTAATAAATTGAAGTACCTTATGGCTGATTTCGATAACTATCGTAAACAAATGGAAAAACAGGTCGCTTCGAAAGTTGAGTCAAGTAAGGCTGAACTCCTCTTAAAATTTCTAAGCATTAGGGACGATTATGTTAGGGCTCTAGAAATGGCAAAGCAGAGCAAGTCTGAAGGCGTTGTACTCGAGGGATTGGAGGCCATCTTAAAGAACTTGGATTCATTACTCAAGTCTGAAGCTGTAATAGATATTGAGACTATTGGAACCCCTTTTGATCCAAATATCCATGATGCTATAACTTTCTCATATCGGGATGACGTGCCAGAAAATACCGTTACCGATGAGATTCGAAAAGGATATATGTTAAACAATAAAGTTTTAAGACCTAGCCTTGTAGAAATCTCCAAAAAGATAGTTAAAAATATCATTAATGATACAGAGACAATAGAAAAGGAGTCGAGAAATTAAACATGGGCAAAATTATAGGGATTGATCTTGGAACAAGTAACTCTGCAGCCGCGACGATGGTCGGTGGCAAGCCTACAATTATACAGGCAGCGGAAGGCACTTCTATTGGAGGAAAAGCATTCCCCTCCGTTGTCGCTTTTACTCGTGAAGGCCAGCTTATCGTGGGTGAGCCGGCGCGGAGACAGATGATATCTAATGCTGAAGGTACAGTGATGGCCGCAAAACGCAAAATGGGAACCGATTTTAAATTTACTGTATTTGGTAAACAATATACTCCGCAACAGATCTCTTCCTTTATCTTACAAAAGATAAAGAGGGATGCTGAGGCTTTCCTAGGGGAAAGTGTGGATAGAGCAGTAATTACTGTGCCGGCCTACTTTAATGATAATCAGAGACAGGCAACTAAAGACGCAGGTGAAATAGCGGGATTGCAGGTGGTGAGGATTATCAATGAGCCTACAGCCGCATCATTGGCTTACGGATTAGACAAGGTTCAAAAGGATCTTAAAATCATGGTTTTTGACCTTGGAGGCGGAACTCTAGACGTAACAATAATGGAAATGGGCGGAGGAGTCTTCCAAGTTAAAAGCACATCTGGGGATACACAGCTTGGCGGAACTGACATGGATAATGTTTTGGTTGATTATGTTCTACAAGAGTTCAAAACACAGTCTGGGTTGGATATTAAAAATGACAAAGCGGCAATGATGAGGATAAGAGAGGCCGCAGAGAAGGCGAAAATCGAATTATCAAATGTTGTTACGACTGAAATAAATTTACCATTTCTTGCATATGATGCCACAACAGGTCCGAAGAACCTTGTATTGTCAATAACCCGGGCTAAACTTGAAGAGCTTTTACGGCCAATAATTGAAAGATGCAGGTCACCGATGATGCAGGCGATACAGGATGCAAAGATATCACCTTCAGACGTGGATAAAATAATATTGATTGGAGGACCCACAAGAATGCCAATCGTAAGGCAGTTTGTTGCAACGGTTATGGGCAAGGAAGCAGAGCGAGGTGTTGATCCTATGGAGGCTGTTGCAATGGGAGCGGCTATTCAGGGAGCGATTATTTCTGGAGATGTATCTACGGATATACTTTTAGTTGATGTTACACCCCTTACCCTTGGTGTAGAAGTGTTGGGTGGCCTAAAAGAGCCTCTGATAGAACGTAATACCACGATACCTACTAAAAAGAGCAAAGTATTCACAACAGCGGCTGATTATCAAACTGCAGTTACTATTCACGTGGTACAAGGTGAAAGGCCCATGGCCTCTGATTGTGTTTCCCTAGGAATGTTTAACCTATCAGGAATTCCTCCAGCCCCTAGAGGAGTACCACAGATTGAAGTTACATTTGACATAGATGCAAATGGAATCTTGAACGTTACAGCCAAAGATCTTGCTACCTCAAAAGAGGCAAAGATAACGATAACTGCAAATACTAAATTATCAAAGGAAGAGATCGAGAAATTAAAGAAAGAGTCAGAGCAATTTGCCGAGGCTGACAAAAAGAAGAAAGAGGATGCAGAAATTAGAAATGAGGCTGATAACTTGATTTATGCAGCCGAAAAACTTGTAAAGCAGGATTTGAAGGACAAAATTAAACCAGAACAAGAAGACAAGGTTAACAAATCTGTTCAACAATTGAAAGATGCAATATCGAGTAACAACGCCTCTGATATTGGAGCAAAGACACAAGAATTGAAGACTGTCCTTGGCGAGATCAGCGCAGAAGCTTATAGAGCCGCTGGAGCTCCTTCTGCTGCTACTGGTACTGGATCCTCAGAGTCAGCAGCGGGTCAGAGCAGTGCTTCAGATACCACAACTCCACCACCTGCCACCTAGGTAATAGCGATTGGGCAGATAATAACAATGTTGACACCTAATCACAGGAATGTCAAACCATGAGCAACAAAAGAGACTATTATGATGTTCTAGGTATCCCAAAGAGTGCAAGCAAGGACGACATCAAAAATGCATATAGAAAGTTAGCATTACAATATCATCCTGACAGAAATAAGGCAGCCGGATCCGAAGAAAAATTCAAGGAAATCTCGGAAGCGTATGCGGTTCTTTCAGATGATGAAAAAAGAAAACGATATGATACTTATGGTCATGTCGGCTCAGAAGAAGTATTTAGAGGGTCGGAAGCAAATTTTGATGAAATCTTCAAGGACATGGGATTCGGCGGGGGTTTCAGAGATATATTTGAACAGATATTTGGATCTCGTACTGGCTTTGGGGGTGGTGTCAACAGAGGTGACCCATTTGGTTTTGGTTTTAGCTTTGGTGGCGGCAGAAGAAAAGGACAAGACCTTCTTTATGATTTAGAGCTTTCATTTGAGGAGGTCCTTAGGGGAAGGAAAGAAGAGTTGGAGCTACCAAAACTTGAGAAGTGCAATAGTTGTGGTGGAAGCGGTGCTGCAGCGGGAACAAAACCTAGGAAATGCAGTGTTTGTGATGGTCAAGGGCAAACGAGACGAATCTACAGTCAAAACAGATTTTCCACGTTCGTGTCATTAGAACCATGTCGTACATGCCAAGGACAAGGGGAAATTATAGACAAGCCTTGTAATGTATGTAGTGGTTCAGGCAATGTCAAGAAGAACAAGAAAATCAAGTTGGAAATTCCCGCTGGGGTAGAAGACGGAATGACATTGCAGTTAAGCGGAGAAGGACAGCCATCGGAAAATGGTCCGCCTGGTGACTTATTGGTAAGAATACATGTAAAGCCACATCCACTTTTTGAGCGATTGGAAGATGGTCACATGCTTTATAATCTGAATCTTAAATTCACTGACCTTGCTCTGGGAACAGATGTCAGAGTTCCTACATTGGATGGTCAGGAGAAATTAAGAATTCCGCAAGGAACTCAACCAAATACTATTTTAAAGATTAAGGGCAAAGGATTGCCTCGCTATGGAGCGTATGGGAGAGGAGACCTGCTCGCTAGAATCAATGTCAAAATCCCAACTAAGCTTGATGACAGACAAAAGTTACTGCTTAAGGAGTTAGATGGGGCATTTCAAAATTCTGAATAACACCCAAATCTTATCTTCTAGTGCATGGTATATATTGTCATTTATTTAAGGTCTTTTATATATGGTATATGCCCGTAATTGAGGCAGTAAAAGTTTCAAAGATATACAAGGGTTCAAGGCATACTGCGTTGTCGAACGTTTCATTAAACGTCGAGCCCGGTAAGATATTTACGCTTCTTGGCAGAAACGGAGCGGGTAAAACGACATTTATACGCATATGTGCTACTCAGTTAATGCCATCTAGTGGGTTTGTACGCATACTTGGGTATGATATTTTGAGCCAGCCGGATAAAGTAAGAAATCTCGTTTCAGTTGTACCACAAGAAGGGAGGCCGTTGAGAGCACTGACCCCATGGGATCATGTGTACAATTGGTTGCAAATACGAGGAGAGGACAGAAGGAGAGCTAAAGAAAAGACAGAAAACATTTTGCGCAAGCTTGAACTTTATGAAGCAAAGGACAGACCGGCGATGAATCTTTCTGGTGGTATGAAACAAAAGATACTTGTTGCTATGGCGATGGCTCCAGATGCCAAATTGCTATTCCTCGATGAGCCCACAATTGGATTGGACCCGATTTCAAGGCGCCAAGTGTGGTCTGCTATTAAAAAATGGAAAAAGAATAGCGGATCAATATTATTGACAACGCATTACATGGACGAAGCTGAGATGCTGTCTGATAATATAGTTATAATAGATAATGGTCGTATAATAGCAGAAGGTACTATTCGCGATCTACGCAAAGTTATACCACAAAACATCAGGGTAGATATTGCAAAGGATGGCATTAATCGTGATATGCTCAAATCATACGGTTCGGTGGTAGACACTGGAACTGATAGCCTACGAGTTTTTACCTTTGAGTCAAGCGTTAAGGAACTATCAGATTTTGCTATGAAAAGAAATCTTTCATTCACGGTTTCACCAATAACGCTAGATGATGTGTTTGTATCACTAGTAGGTGAAGGTTTCGAAGCAGATGAAAACACATTGATAGATTATAGTAGCACAAGTAGTTAACTAAATTGTCTCAGGTCAACTATTAGAAATTTTGTGCTCGTGTGATTCAATGCAAATCGAGATATAACGGTAAACAAACTATGCATCGCTTATAGACGGTCATTTTCTCGTTTATAATATATATATTAGAATAATATCATGGCAGATTACCGCGGGGGTCGCCAAGCCCGGTCAACGGCGTGAGACAAGACGCAAGTGTCTAGCACGATGCTCAGATGTCTTTAAATGAATGTGACTGGGATACCTCATCCCTCAGGGGTTCGTGGGTTCAAATCCCACCTCCCGCACTATGTTCAACTTCTTAGCACTGTCTAACAGTAAATATCTTCTCTAGGTAAACAATATTACCCACTTTAGCGTAGCAATATGCGGAACCGCAATTTGATCACCATGTCAGCCTCTAAAAAAGCTTATGTAGAATGTACTTTTGTTAATGGCATCATAAAGACTTTTGATAACTTCAGATTGCTATAGATCGATATCATTACCATATCAATATTAAAAGCAAAAGTTTGCTATTTTTTCTGCATATCGAGTACCAGTAGCGGGATATAACCTGTATAGAGACATACTCGAAAGCTTTGTCACTGAGATGAATCGTTACAGCAAAAAAGGATATAAAAAAGGATAGTTTATTTTAGGTAATAAAGACAATGTAGGATTATCAAGATTAATAGGAGAATAGCAGCTAGGTGGTGTAGAAAAGCCTCATTATTTTACTTTATGCTTGCAAATCATTAGCTCCCACTCTAGATATGTTGTTTGGAATGAGAACTTACGCCATTACTAAAATACATGCCATGCTTTTCGGTGATATCTATAATGAACAGTAAAAACAACAATAATCGTTTGCTTATAGCCTTTGACATGGATGGCACACTTATTGATGGAAGAGTGGTCTTTGCTGTGGCAGACAGATTCAAGTTGTCAGACAAAGTCAGAGAGATTCAAAGAAACCGTACCTTGTACGGGTATGAGCAGAGTAGAAATATAGCACGCTTGTTCACAGGGATCTCTGCTGATGACATAACTAAAGCAATCGAAAGCATAAGCCTAATGAAAAATTGCGAGAAAGTTGTCCGAGAACTGAAAGAGCAAGGACATGTACTCGGAATAATAAGCGACAGTTATGATATAGCAGCCAATTACATAGCAGAGAAATTAAACTTTGACTTTTGTGAAGCTAATATGCTAGAGTTAGATGGGAATAGAAAATTGACAGGTAATATCAATATGCCATTGGGTTGGCAGAAAATTGGATGTTATTGCAACATTTCGGTTTGTAAAAGATATTTTCTAGAGAAGAATGTACAAAGATTTCAAATTGGTTCAGGATGTACCGTGGCAATTGGAGATACCAAATCTGACTTGTGCATGATAGAGAAGGCAGAAATTGGAATTGCATTCATGCCAAAACATAGAATACTCGAGGAAAGAGCAAACTTTTCAATAAAAGAGCCAGATTTTGCTAATCTTCGGCAATTCATCTAAAAGGTTCGTTATGTCTGTTGTCATTGAAAGTATATTTCAAGCCTCACTTGCACACTCTGTTTTCATTTACAGTTAATAATATATCGTGAATTATATTGTGAATTACCAATAATGAAATGTTCTACTGCATAGGCCACAACTACTCTCAATTTTTGGCACAGGCTCGGCGATGTTAATAGATTCCCAGCAGCTGTAAAAGAGATATATTCCCCTTGTACAAACATGCTGACAGCGGGGTGGGGAAGCCAGATCTCTATATTGAGGCGAGGTAATCCCGGCGGGCTCATAACCCGCAGAGCGGTTTCCATGACTAAGCAAAGGTTATGGCCGTAGGTTCAAATCAACCCCCCGCTATCACCATCATAAAGACATGTATTGCAGCGGTACTTATTGCGATAAGCGCTGATTCCTTGGTGCCGTTCCAAAAGATTTTTTCTATGCCCTGCTCGGTTATTATACACACAGCTTTGTATTACATGAAGAATAAAACCATTTTGAAAAAAGTTCTGGTTGCACACTTGTCTGTAATAACGCCTTTTCCATACCATATCTTTGGATCGGTTTGGTTAGATGTCTATGTGCTTTTGGAGTTGGGACATATAGTCCTCTCGAAATATTTCTGTTTTGAATAGAACAATTTTTCTTAATAACTCTATCTTTAAAACCACATTTCTCGCATTGAAATCCTTTGTTTCTTCCTTCTGATTTCATTCGTTTTCCACAACATTTGCATAACGGATTAAAAAAGCTGTATCTTTCACTAAGTCTTAGTAGCAAGATATACTCTATATTTAGGATTTTTGGAAAGTTTGAGGTCGAGCTTCTTACGCTACAGCCAATTTCCATAATGTCACCTAATTCTAACTTTGAAGCGAGATCTGTCAGCCCTGTCGGCTCGTATACCGCCGCCGGGCAAGTAATGCCATTTCGATCCTCGACCTCAAATAGAACGTGACCTCCAGGGATCACGTGTGGTTTTTTACTGACTTTACCCAGAATATAGCCTGCACTAAATGCTTTTACTTCTTCTAATTTCAATGGATTATGCAAATGCATATTTGTCCCTTGGTTAGAACGAAAAATCATGTAACCATCTAGATCTTCTTCTATTTGCAATCTTTCTAGTGACCAAACTACGACATCGGGACTTTCTCCCCTTATGCCACAAAAGACAGGGTCAGGCCCGTGGGGAGTGATCAGGACGCGTCTATTCTTTTCATCGTAGTTGTTAAAGGTATTTGGGAATGTGTACTTGCTATACTCTATTACTCTTGATGCATCCACGACTCTATTGGTTCCGCAATTCTCTAATTTCCTGTAGGCTATTACCTCAAAGGTATGGTCACCAAGTAATAAAGATCCAATTGCTGCTAATGAACCAATTAAACCTTGACCATTGCCGAAAGTGAAATACTGTATGCATTGTTGTCTTGCGATCTTTTCTGCTTGGTATGTGCTTACAATATCGAACAATGCAATTCTGCTGAGGTCTTTCAGAGCATTTGGCACTTGTTCTCCTATGAGGAAAGCAACGCCGGGATTCGCACCTGAGCCTATTTCAGACTCGTCCTCAATAGCTCGTTTTACATACTCAACTATCCTTTCATGGGTCTTTGTCTTTATTCTTAGACAAATTGCACCATTTCCGCGTGTCTTCCAAGGCACGTTTGGATTTAGTCTAATTAGCAATGGATAATCAATAAACCGCACCTCTAGCTTTGACAAATAGTTTGCAATCCTAAATGCGAGGTGTGTAGTGCATCTGCGTCTCTGTGAATCAGTGTCATCAAATCCTATATGTAGAATATCAGAAGAATCGTTCTTGGCAGTTGTCACCATGTTATTTAAAGAAAAATAATCATCTTGTTGTAAATATAGTTATAACTATGTGAGGGGATATTTTGACAAAAATTTATAACTTGTATGGTATTGATAGGGCGAAACCGTATAGTAGTTTTTTGAAAACCTACTTATCTGATGAAACTTATCAATACTTGATGACAACAAAAGATAAGAAAACTTCTTCTTCATCTACTGGAATCAAATGCGAAGTATGTGGAATAATTTTCACAACAGAACAGGACAAGGAACAGCATAAGAAATTAGAACACAAGGAACATCAGAGACCGACTGGAGTGAGTTAGTTGTTATATAAAGTAAGTAAATAAATAATGCTTCTAAATTGAAATACGCTCTTTATAACTAAGTATTTTATGTTCATTCCTGGTGTTATCATATATTTTTATACGCCCAGACTTCTACAATACATAAACAAATTTAATTATGTATCAGAATACATAGAATTATACATAATATGAATAGTAAGTCTATACAGGAAATTGATTTTGAAAAACGAAACGGTCTGCTACCTGTAATAGTTCAAGACCGCAAAACAAGAGACATTCTCATGTTAGCATATGTCAACAAGGAAGCGCTCAATCATACCATTAAAACCGGAAATGCTCATTTTTGGAGCACTTCCCGTAATAAATTATGGATGAAAGGAGAAGACTCGGGGAATGTACACTTTGTCAAAGAGATATTAATTGACTGTGACTGTGATGCTGTAATATATATAGTAGATACATATGCAAACTCATGTCACACAGGTTTCAGATCATGTTTTCACAATATACTGGAAAAAGAAAATAAAAATTGAGATAATTTGTCAAGATACTGATAAAGTTTTCTATTTGACAGGAAATAATTTAGAGTACATGTTAAGCATTTATCACACAATTTAACAATAAAGTTTAGTAATACTAAAATTGTGCTTAGCGAACCTTATTTATAATGGACATAGGATAGGTGATAGTTACAATAATGGGTAATATACAATCACTCAAGTGTAGGGAATGCAGTGCTGAATATGAACCTCAATTTGTATATGTATGTGAGGAGTGTTTTGGTCCTCTTGACGTCATTTATAACCTTCCTTCTAATATAAAAAAGAATACTTTTACATCTAGGCAAGAGAAAACCTATTGGAGGTATTTTGAACTTCTTCCAGTTACTCATAAGAGTAATATCGTAAATCTGAATGCAGGTTTTACTCCTTTACAATATGCTGATAGACTTGGTAAAGAAATAGGAGGACTGAAAAACCTATTTATTAAGAATGATTCTGTAAATCCCACATTTTCATTTAAGGACAGGCCTGCGGGAGTAGCTGTTTCAAAAGCTAGAGAAATGGGATTAAAAGCTGTAGGGTGTGCATCTACAGGCAATCTTGCTTCTGCAACAGCAGCTCATGCTGGAAAAGCAAAACTACCGTGCTATATTTTCGCTCCATCTGATATAGAACACGTGAAGATTGCTCAGGCGTTATCATATGGTGCTGAATTTGTTGCGGTAGAGGGGACCTACGATGATGCCAATAGAGTTGCCTCAATAATTGGCGACTCCAAAGGTATTGGTGTTGTGAATATCAATATGCGACCTTATTATGTAGAAGGTTCAAAGACACTTGCTTATGAAGTAGCTGAGCAAATGAATTGGCAAGTTCCTGACAATCTGATAATCCCAGTTGGAAGCGGAGCAATGTTAAATGCAATTTGCAAAGGATTTGAAGAATTGCATAAACTTGGATTTATCGATAGCGTAAGAAATCTGAGGATCACTGCAGCACAACCTCACGGATGCTCCCCAGTAGTAGATGCTTTCAAGAGAAAAAGTGATAATGTTATTCCAGTTGAAAGACCTGAAACAATTGCGAAAAGCCTTGCAATAGGTGATCCAGGAGATGGATCATATGTATTGAAAAAATTGAAGCAATATAATGGAATTGCAGAAGAGGCTACGGATGAAGAAATTGTCGATGGAATATTAACACTTGCCAAGACGGAAGGTATATTTACGGAACCTGCTGGTGGAGTCTCAGTAGCTGTTCTTCGGAAGTTAATCGAAGACGGCAAAATTGATAATGATGAGACAACAGTTTGTTATATTACGGGTAATGGGCTGAAGGCTACAGAAGCAATTATAGACATGCTTCCTAAACTTAATGTTGTAAAACCAGATGCACAGGTAGTTTCAGCCATGATTAGATAGGTATAGGTGTGTGTATATAATAGATATGGAGGATAAATAAAAATAAAAATGGCCAAAGTTGAATTCACAATTCCATCAGTATTAAACAAAGGTGCAGGAGAAAAAAAGGTCTCCTTGGAAGCCAAAAACTTAGATGATGCATTTACAAAACTTTCTGAACAGATGGGAGATGATTTTAAGAGGAGAGTATTTGATCTCAATGGCAAACCGCGTGCTCTCATCAACATTTACATCAACGGTAAAAATATGCGCTTTAAGAATGAAGGGATGTCAACATCGCTTACAGAAGGTGATTCTGTATATATATTGCCAGCCGTTGCAGGTGGAGCGGATCTAACAGCTGACGATTTCCAACGTTATTCTAGGCAGATAATGCTTGAAGAAATAGGATTTACGGGAATGGAAAAACTTCGTAATGCTAAGGTCTGCGTAGTCGGTGTAGGTGGAATTGGGAATCCCATTGTGACGCAACTAACCGCAATGGGCATCGCTAAACTAAAAATAGTAGATAGAGATGTTGTGGAGATCTCAAATTTACACAGACAGCATCTTTATTCGGAGAAAGATATTGGTAAGGTAAAGGTCGAAGTGGCAGCAGAACGTCTAAGAGCATTAAATCCAGCAGTTGAGATAGAACCTGCTCCCCTTTCTGTGACCAAATATACAGCTGAAAACATTATCGCAGGATTCGATATTGTTATTGATGCACTGGATAGCATCGATGCTAGATATGCTCTAAATGATGCCTGTATTAAATTCAATATCCCTTTCATATACGGAGGAGCACTAGGAATGATGGGTTCGATATGCACTATACTGCCCAATAAATCTGCATGTTTACGTTGTGTATTTCCTGCATTGTCTGAGGATGATATGCCAACTTGCAGCACAGAAGGGGTACATCCTTCGCTATTGTATCTAGTAGGTGGTATTCAAGTATCAGAAGCAGTCAAGATTATCATGGGCCGTCAACCAACACTTGAAAATAAGCTGCTCTACATAGACTTAAATGAACTTTCATTTGACAAGATACAGGTCTTTAGACAAAAAGAATGTCCTTCATGTGGAACACAGAAGGAGAGAAATGAAGAAAAGATTATAGTACAGCAGCTAATTATAGAAGAGCTTTGTGGAAGAGACAACGGTAAGAGAACATATACCGTTACTCCATCAGAGCTGTTGCCCTCACCAATTAGCCTAGTAGGAATAGCAAAGAATGCAGAATTATCGGGATACCATGTTAAAACTAAAGGTGATCTGGGAATAACTGCAATAAGTAACAAATCGGGGAAGCTATCTGTTAGTTTTCTGTCAAGCGGTGCTGCTACAATAGTCGGTGCAAAGGACGAAGAAGATGCGGTATCTATATACAGAGACTTTACTAAGGGCATACAGTAAGACAACAAAAGCGATGGCAGAAGAAACTACTGCTAAACTATATTTAAAGCTAAAATGCAATCTTCATACGATCAAAATATTGCTCCCTCTCGAGACAGCTTAAATAAACATAGAGCCCTAGTCCACTAGCCTACATGTCAACAACAATACCGCCCTAGGACTAATGAATAATCTTGAAAAAGCCAGCACATCACAAATAAAGCGTGTTCCAGACAAAAAGGTTTCTTCTTCGAGGTAAATAAATAAATCCTTCATCCTAAGCTATGAATCGCATTATTGCGATGTCCCACCCATTGATGATCTCCTGGAGCTACTAAACGATCCAATTGGAACATCTGGAAGGTTCTCATTTGTTCTCTGTTCAGCAACTGCGTTCGCCTCAGATAAAATCCTGTCTATGTCTTCACCACGAGCACTAAATTGAAATGATTCGCTGCCTACACTTCCCATGTTAGTTATAACTTCATTGAAAACTCCATTTATTTCACCTAATTCTGTATCCACATCAGGCATTGCTCCAGCCAACCCCGATTTTACTCTTGTCAATGCTCCGATTGCTGGGCCGATCGACTCTACCGCATCTCCCATGCTTATTGTGGATTCCAATCTAAGATTTACCTGTTCTACTGTCATCTTTATCTGTGAGATCATCTTCGCAGTTTTTTTAGTCTGTGCTAACTCATTTGATAACATTTTACCCTTTTGTACATCATGTTTTTGCAAGCTTGAGACAACCTGATTGAAGAGTGCATTCTCTTTATCTCTTAAATTATGTAACACTGTATCTAATTTCTGACTTTGTGCCTGAATTCTATTCCTTGCAAATTCGACTCGTGGTTTAAGGGGTTGTGGTGTTTTCACCCTTTCTTTTATCTTCTCGGAAGTAGCTGGTCTCTTCTGTTTAACCCAACTGCGGTCAAAGTTCATGATTAGAAGATAAGATGGTTAAATGGACATTAAAGTGCAATGTTATAATTGCATAACTAAATAGTAATAATTTCTAAACATCTTGTATAATTTCATCAAAATATTATGATGAAACCATCTGTTCAAATATTACACAAGTATTACATCCCATATAAAAATGATTAGCATTTTCATCTTTTTATTTTCATCTTTCCAATTATTCTTTTCATCTAAGTTGACATGACAGGAATAACGATCAAGTTACCACTATTGAATAACGGCATTATATGGTAGCATGAGCAGAATCATGAAACTCATACTTACATTAACGAAATGAAGCATTTTCCAAATTTTAGATCGTTTTGTCAGATAAGGATGAAAAATATCCAAGCAAGAAACAATTCGAACCAATTATTATCAGTACGTTTTATTTCACAATCTTCATTACGAGATATGAAAATAAATAAGGAGCGAAACGCATACACAAACATTATAGGTATATGGAGAATTTACACAAGCTTAAATGAAAAGACTTTAAATTTTCTATCGCAATCATTTTTTACTCTGCATACGCTTCTACTGGACAGTATAACCAGTTTTTGATTTTCAATTGTTCGGATCTGTATGTCAATGGACAATATATCATGTTCCTTGTTAGCAGGTTTTTCTTCTCGCCAATTGAATATTTTACTTGCAGTATATCATTTGGATGAACTCCAGCCAAAGACCTGGTCTGTCTGTTTTTCCAATCTGGGTGCCCATCCATACCATGGAGCAACATAGCATTCTCAGAAAATTCTTTTAACGTTGTCATTTCACCCTCTGTACGTGATAATATCGCAAGACCTGACAGAAAGATTCCACTTGCTCCTTCTTTAATAGCCAATGCCGTGTTTTCAAACAAGATGTCACTTGTCTTTGCAAATAATATGTATTTCGAAATTCATCTTCATTTAACAAAATTGGTGACAAGTGATCGTCCTATCTCAAATTCTTCAAATTTCAAGAGCAGATCAACTCTTGTTATTCCAATGGAGCTAGCCAGTCAATAAGATTGTCTAATTCATCGCAAACTATGGTAACCCTTATCGGACCTAACGGCGACTCGCTTTCATCCTCGATTACTACTACTATCCCTGCAACGGCTGCTTGCTTGTTCAATAGAAATCGTGTAGTATTAGAAATTCGATTATCTGTAAGCATCCTTCTCAAAACGCCCATGGCAGCTCTGGCTCTGCTTTGGTCATAAATAGTTGTCAAATATCCAGCCCCAGTGCACCTCGCTACGATTAAGCTTCCATACTTGAGTTCTGCTGAGCATCCATTAAATATATTAGAAATAGCGGAAATTACCTTTTGTGAGTGTTCTGAAGGATTAACTGCAGCCTCGATTTTCAATTCAACTTGGACTGTTACAGGAGACTTTCTCATGAGCTGTATCTTGACCTATATTTATAATTCCATACTTATTATTTAGCGTAACTTGAATTAAGCCATTCTTTTATTATAGTAAATGCTTTTTCTTTTAACTGGTCAATAGTTAAATCATTATTCGACAATGTTTCATCGGCTAAAGCAATTGCCTCGCTGATGCCTACGGTTAATTCACGTTTGTCACGGGTCACAAAATCTTCGATCACAGAGGGATCATCGGACCTTGCTCTTTCTTTTAAATGCGTGAATCTCCTGTTTGTTGATGCGTGAATCGCAAGTAACTTGACGCATCCTACTCTCTTCAATATATCGACTTCAGCAATTCCGCGTATACCGTCAACGACTATGCCGTGTCTGCCCGAGCTAGCTATGCCTTCTCTCTTAATTTTTCTCAAAATTAAATGGGCTATCGCTCCCGGGCCGAGATCCTTGCGTAATTTTAACATCAAATCTCCTAAATTAGTGTCAGTTGGATCCAAATTTTGCTGTCGGGCCTCTTCTCTTATCATATCACCCATTGCTATTACTGAAAATCCTTTTTCCTTTAATGAATGTGCAACAGTAGACTTACCAGCGCCTGGCATCCCAGTTAGACAGACAATAAGTCTACGTCGATTTTTAACATCTGATTTCATGGCTCCTCTATTTTTTTATTGTTTTTTATCATGTATTCGGTGCTCCAATTTAGACTAGGTTATTTATAATTGCTAGCTGGAATACTGATGGCAATAATGTTAGTCGGAGCTGGTAATATAAAGGAAACAGGGAATATTTTTTCTACTGGTCATATATTTCATTCTTGAAATTCAAAAATTCAAAAATAATATAAGTACTTCTTTTTAAGTGATCTGAAAAGACTTGAAAGGAATGCGGACATTTATAGCAGTCGATATATCTAGCAAAAACTCAATCAAGAAATTACAGCAAGAACTATCCGACGTCGCCAGGTGGAGGGATTACGAAGTAAGACCAGTTGAGGAGGAGAATCTTCATTTTACTGTTATTTTCCTCAATGAAGTCGATCAGGTTACTATTGAAAAAATCAAAAATAAGTTATCTGAATTAAATTTTGAACCAATAAAAATAACTTATAGTAGTATTGGAGCATTTCCGAGCCCAAATCTTGCTAATGTAATTTGGGTTGGTGTTGATGAGGAAGGGAAAAGAAAACTCGTCAGCTTAGCTGAATCGGTAATATCTAAAATGAAAGATATTGGTTTTAGACCAGATAAACCCTTTACACCTCATATGACAATATTTCGTATCAAAAGAGGAAAGCTCAGACTAGATCATATATTGTCAACATATGATAAGAAGACTTTTGGAGATGACGTTATTGAAAAATTGTGTCTCAAAGCTAGCACTCTAACTCGTTACGGCCCAATCTATTCTGACATATTCGCGGTGCGTGCCAAATGAGTGACATTTTGAGTAAAACACTTTCTAAGGTAATACAGTGGTGTGAACCGTCATCTTCTGAAATTAAAAAAGTAAATTCAATAGCAGAGAACACAAAGGCACTCATAAGCAGATATAATTCTCCAAAAATAGAGGGAATAGTTTTTGGTGGATCATTTGCAAAAGGAACCTGGTTAAAAGACGACGCAGACATAGATATTTTTGTGAAAATAGCAGCTTCTACAAGCTACCAAGAATTTGAACAGCTCGGTAAACAAATAGGCTTCGAATCATTAAGAAAATACAAACCCAGTATTCGTTATTCTAGCCATCCTTACGTTGAAGCATTCGTTAGAAGAATTCGAGTCAATGTTGTACCATGTTACAATGTAGAAAAAGGCAAGTGGAAAAGCGCAGCCGATCGATCTCCGTTTCATACACAATATATTAAGGATAACTTAGATGAAGACAAAAAAAAACAAGTTAGACTGTTGAAGAAATTTCTCAAAGGTATCGGAGTATATGGAGCTGAAATTGCCACGAGCGGTTTTAGTGGCTATGTTACTGAAGTTTTGATTTTAAAGTTTGGTTCGTTCAAGTCGGTTTTAGAGACAATTTCTAACAT
Organism: Nitrososphaeraceae archaeon; assembly: GCA_045808425.1. GTDB lineage: Archaea > Thermoproteota > Nitrososphaeria > Nitrososphaerales > Nitrososphaeraceae > JAFAQB01. Next base: position 58,524 of record JBJMFM010000351.1, read on the forward strand.
GAAAGGAGTATGGGGACAAGAAAAGAAGGAGGTAATTTCTATAGAGAAGGTAGATCAGGATATTATAAGGACTTTTAATAGTCACTTGATTATAGTTGATCCTATTGATGCTAGAAGAAATTTAGGTGCAGCAATTTCTGCAGAAAGTATCGGTAGGTTTGTACTAGGTGCAAGGGCATTCTTGGAAAGACCATCGCTTTATTTTTTTATGAAATCGAAAACAAATAGGAAAGAAGTAAAGTATTTGTATAAGCGACTTTATCCGAATTTACTTGTAATCGAATTCAGTTATTCTAAGCGTAGCCCTGATATAATTTGGGGTCAGCTAAAGAAAAGCCTTAACGCACTTTCAAAACAACTAAAGATTGCTGATTTTAAAGTAATACGAACTGCATGTAGTACAGATGAAAAAAATCTAGCCGCATTCGTATTTCTGTTAGAATCGCTGGAACTATGGCCATATCGTGAAAGGATCGGTCCAGAAGTTTTTAGGAGAAATGCCACTACGAGCTTTATTTCAAAGAACAGAAAGGAAGCTGTTTTTATGTGGATAGATGACGAAATGAAGATCCGAATATTGGTAAAAAGAAAGGAAACGTTCGCTAAAAATTATCTCAATTTAATGCTATCTGAAGAGATAGAAAGCTCAGGAGTTACCTTAGGTTTAAAGAGCGATATTCGACAATCAGTTCAAATTTATACAGGAGCGCAACGAAGGATAAAGGGAATAGCCAAGGATGCAGTCGATAAGATTTTCGCAAAGGACCTCATTGTATAATAATGAAATTGACATATGTTCCCCTGAGCTTGCAAATATTGTTGCATACCCTGATTTTTCGCCTGGAGAATACTCTAGTCGTTTAAACGAAATTTCTTCATTTGGTATAACACATTTTTTACCAACAGGAAGAACTAGAATCGGTAAAATTACTATCGCGGGCAAGGGATGCGTGAGTATTGTTCTTAAAGTGAGAGCCAAGAATAAAATTTGTGCTCTTAAAATAAGAAGAACTGATGCAAATAGACATACAATGAAAAGAGAGGCTTATTTACATGAAATCGCAAATTCTGCTGGAGTGGGTCCCGTTTTGTTACGGTCATCGAAAAATCTTATTACAATGGAGTTCATCGATGGTTTAAGTATCGTAGATTGGATAAATAAGCAGGATATAGGCGCAGATCAAGCCCGTAATCTTGTCATATCAGTTCTAGAGCAGTGCTATCGCCTAGATACTGCGCGAATAGATCACGGACAGTTAAGCTGTCTCAATCATCATATAATTGTCTCAAAATCAAACAATGCTAGTAATATTATTGACTTTGAGAGCTCAAGTACTCAAAGAAAGCCATCCAATGTAACTGCAGCTGCTCAATCATTATTTGTGAGCGGACCAATTTCCAGTCGAATAAATCAGCTGGTAAAACTTTTCCATAGGGAAAAGGTTATACAACTGTTAAAGACCTACAAATGGAATCCTACTAGAGCCAACTTTGATAATATAGTCGGTATGTTTTGTTAGTTGATCTAAAAAGAAGTTTTAATATCTGGGATGGGACTGAATCAATATTTCAATAACACAATTATTATCATAAGTCAACCAAAAGGATTGCAGAAAGGTGGCTCCCAAATGAGCCTAGTCATATGCTGCATAATCTTTCCTTCTATCTCCAGCTTTGGCTTCGGGATGATGGTACGTTTTTTGCTTTTTCAACGCGGCATCAATTTCTGTATTTATAGTGGCAAGCATGAACTGTCTTAGCAACTTAGCTAACTCCGACTCTGTGTTAAGCATATACATTCTAGTGTTACCGATTCTGCCTGTTTCCTTTACCATTTCTTTCCTGACTAGATGGGGCAAGACCCTTTGAAGTGTTCTAAGCGGAATTTGTGTTATTTTGCTTATCTCGGGTGCAGAATAATCAAATTTCTGATTCAGGACAAGGAAATCTAAAATTCTTGCTGTTGTGTTCTGGAATATAGCTTCCAGAGGCCTTTTCCTATTATACAATACCTCTCTACGTAAAGAGACCTCAGACATATTTTATATATTGAAACCAGAAATATATAAACGCATGACAATAATGACGTGTGATGTACTGCTAATTAGCAGGATCATGTCATAAGTGGCGTATGTTTAAATACTTCATGTGATAGCATACTGCATAGTGTTATCAACTGGAGAATGGCGAAAATGGATGTTGCAGCAGCTCATTGGAGAAGGTATACACAATATAATTTTAGACGAGCAAATACGCAAGGAAGCCGGTAGACATTATGATACCAACTTTGATCTTGCTTTGAGATCTCTGAAAGATGACGGCATTATAATGTTACTGGAGTCAAAACACCAAAAGAAATATGTTGTAAATTACGATAAGTTAGATCAAGCTCAGCTAATAATAAATTCTGACCCGAGACAAGACGAACAGCAGAATGTATTGGTACAGCCGTACTTACGTGAACCCGAAGGATATCTGTTCTGGTTTGATAATAAGGAAACTAGAAGATTTAGGAAGCAAAGTGTCTATAATATATATTTTAAAAATACAGACAAGCTTAACTTTGCAGCTCAACTTATAACCAAATCTGTAGATAATCCTAAAACCGTCTATATGGGTTCACTAAACGAACCTGAGTCTTACATATCAAAACTTTGGCGTGCTGTTTCAATTATATCGGCTGAAAGTAAAGATGGCACATTCATATTGCAGAACCTTCAAGACAAGGACCGTGTAGCATGTGGCAATAATCGACAGCGCGGTAAAATCGCGCTCATCATTTTTCGTAAATTGGGATATATTCAACAAGTAAGTGTTAAGGGAAATTCTACAAGGTTCAAGCTGACCGGCAAGAAGCCGTTTACTATAACACTAGACGAGATTTTCGATCATGTCTAATATTTATGTACGCGAATCTCTTTTATCCAGGGGCTTCATACATAAAGGCATTATGCCATCCCATCCTGAGGCCTAGGGAGTCATGATTGGTTATCTGCAAGTGGAATTATAGATATACCTCGTGCACAAAAAATAGAGGCATATAATACTGATAACATACATAAATTTATTTGATTTGATTCTACATATACAGTAGTATCACCCAGTAAAACAAGTATAGGAGGTTTTGCTTGGCTGTGGGTACTATTCAATATGATTTAACACGATGAAATATAATTTAAACCTGGGGAGATAAAAAAATGCTTAGTGAAGTGGAAAGAGCGAGTATGCTATTAAAGGAGTACTAGTTGCATTAATCAGACTTTGCAGATGATGTTTTTATGTTAGATTAGTACTACACATTTGTGAATATGCATTCATATCCCATGAAAATCATCTGATAATAGAAAATATCAGTCTATTGTGCAGAGCAACAGTTGGTACTTCAGATGATGTGCCTGCCGCCTTGTTCTTTTTAGCTTTTCTGCTAATATACATGTATAAATATAAAGCTGCTTACGTGGCATATTTATCTAATAATCCTATTATGAGCTAACGATCTAATTTTCTTCACAGTAGTAGCTAGTAAAGGAGAGCCGCGTCACTATTCGAGGACCATAGTTAGAAAATAAGTCTCAATTCGATCAGGTCAACCTCTAAGCAGCTTAAGAACGCCGTCTATTATCTTGCTATGATCAGCATTTACTTCGGTTGTTATCAAAAGTAAATGTTGATTTTCTAATGGAAACGTTATTCGCTTTATCTTTTCATATTCAGCCATTGCATATCTTCCCTTTCCAATCTTCGAAGCAAGGGAATTACGCAATCCCCATCTAGCTAATGCTTGCAAATTTGATCTTTTTGTCTCATCGGACGAGAGCAAATTTGTGATACCTTCTCTATGACCTCCGTACTTAATTTCCCCTGTATCATCACATATGCCTGCAAACCGTATATCTTGGGCTATGCTTAGGATGTCCTTACAAAGCTTATCGTAATTCATGGCTAGTATTAATACTAATACAACGATTATAATAAGGATTATTAATTAAGGTTGGAATGATTGATATTAAATTCCCTACCTTTGCAGCCCACATAATAAAAAAGTAAGAATAGATAGAATAAAAATATGTGTAATTGTCTAAAACAGAGAGCCAAATCCTCTGAGAAAAGCAGTTAAGCACCCGGCTTGGAACTTAATTAAATATTCAAATGCTATATCTTCAAACCATTCTGATCTATAAATTAGGCTCCGCTCATAAAGATTTCCAGCAAGGGTCATGTCTGTGCTAATATCCGCATTTAGCAATTCAATTCTTTTGGCTTTAGGTAGATTATATGAGTTGTTAAATTATTTGGGTTGCAATATAAAATTATAATATATGCATACTGTTATTTATTGGCAGTAAATCTGGCTGCACTAATCACATAGAATGGCAATAGAAAACGGTACAATAAAACGTAAAATCGTACCATAGCCATAGGCATGGGCATACAAATGACGTATCAAGCAGAAGAAATACTAGTAGTAATGCATTGGGCAGATTATGTAATATTATAAAATTATAATGCTATAGTCTAACAAATAATAAAGCTAGGTTGATTGCGTTTAATTAATGCGTAGAGTTTCAATACGGAAACCTATTTATCTCAATATTTTACAGCTTCAAATCTCAATCGTTGAGACTGTTCAATCATGGACGCAGTTTGTCGTGATAATCCACAGCATTATCACGAGATCTGCTATCAAAATGTCTTCAATATTCGAGAGACTGCAGTTTATATTAATGATTTTCAGCTCCTATTGCACTTGAGCAGTATAATACTCGCTTCAGGTGAGTAATATTTATTTCTCTAAGTGTGAAAAGATCAATAATAAATTATGACTGCTGCAGATCCAAACATTCTTAATCCATTTATCTTATTGGATCCTAATATTTTTCAAACAATCAGTCTCCTAATAACTATTCCATCCCTCTTATTTTCTTTTATTATTTCTTGGCATTTTTTTAGATCATATAGATTCTCCGGTTTTGGTTACTTACTAGGGTTGCCTGTGGGGTTTATTTTTCTAGCGCTGTCATTTCTATTTGAACACTTGAATCTAATTTACTCAAATGATCATTCCTTATATCCTGTTTTTTTCTGGATCCAGTTAGCTTTACAATCAGAAGCATTAGCATTAATCGCTTTATCATACCGATTCAAGAGTAGGAACACTGATAGCTATTATGTATATGGCTTTAATTTCCTTCGATCGAAGCAACTTAGCAGTGCTAGGACATTTGCAAAAGCAAAAGAGCTTGTAAGTAGTAGCCTGCCTATGATAATGATTGCTATTCCATTTACGGTTCCTATATCTGAATTAGTTTCAGATCCAGACTTTAATTATTCTGGACTAGCAGATTTGAGCTTTTTTATGAGAATTTATAATATGACTATACTCTGCTACATTTTCATTAGTTCAGTTATATCCCTGGTAAAAGCAGCAAATATAAAGTTGCTCTATATTCCAGGTGCCTTCGCATTACTTTGGCTTGAGCAATATTCACTTATGATAACATATTTTGATAATAGCGTAATTGCCTTTATTGGTTCAATAATGGTTCGTTTAGCAGGCCTAACTTTGTTTATCTATATGGTATACAGTATAACATCTAGACAAACAAGGAGAAGAATGGAAATTGAAACAAGAGAAAAGACATAAGCTGCAGCTCTTTTATGCAATACTTTGCGCAATCGAAGAGGACGTAACGGTTAACCGAATTGCTAGACCAACACGTGTTCAACACTATTCGAGGCTATCCTATGATAAGATGATGAATCATCTAATCGAATTAGAAGAAAAGGAAATGATCTACCGTACTAGTGATGGCTTAGTGTCAATCACCAGCAAGGGCAGAAGGTTCATACGACAGTATGACGAATTGATAAATCTGATTGAAAGCGCAGGCCTATAGAATTTTAGATCTTCTGCAGCATAACAAGAACAAAAACAACACATGATATAAAAATAACCTAAAACTAAGATTCATCATGCATTTGCTTGCTCCATTTTTGAGCTGTCCTCTTTTGTATATTGGTCTTATCCTTTGATAGGATTAAATAAATTGACAAACCTACACAAGAGATAGCAATACCAATTGCACAATAAACTAATCCAGCCATAGATGAGATGAAGTCCATTTTTTTGTTTATCACTACTACTACCTTAGTGCTTTTTAAGTGCTTTTGATTCTAGATTCAGTAAAAAATCCAGATCTTTCATCGTGTTGGTTCCAGAAAACAATATTATTCATATTCTTTCCTTAGCGCTATTACAATGCATTCACTTTTTCTGAACTGCTCGAAAGATACCAAGTCCCATAATGATATATCCTATTATAATTACAACACCAAACGAGTTTTGAATTCCTGCAGATGTTCCCTTTGCCATTATAGAAGATGCTAGCACCGAAGTTCCAATTAGTGCGCCGCCAGCTATAAGTAAAACTGTAGTTATTTTCGATTTTTCTCCAAACCCAATTGCAAACGACAGAAGGAACAAGATTATTGAGGATGCACCAAATATCATTCCTCTTTGAGCTGCATTCATTGGTAGGAAGCCTTGTTTATTACCATGTGCTGTAGCTGCGTCAGCGATATACGTAAGTAACAATACCATGGCTATGATTGCTAATACTTCGGATGCTTTCTTCTTTCTAGATTTTGTTTGCAAGTACATTTCGATTCGTAACAACATTACATTGCAGGAGTTATATAACCTATGTAATTATGATATATCACTGCAGATATATTCGAGTTTGACTTTCTGCCTATGCTCATCTATGACTACTCAAAATTAAGAATAACTATAAAATCACATTGATTCATTGTAAACTACTTTAATGCAGGTTTTTACCTGATTTTTATGTATTTCACATTTAGTGATATATGCTGATAGTAAGAGTCATATACAACTATCCAATTGATCCCAATTTTTATTACATCTCATTCAATCTTTTACACTAATTTGATCTGATTAAACAAATAGCAAAGACTCTCTTCAAGTGAGTAAAGCTTATCAAAATCATTTGTTCACAAATCTAGACAATGATGGTTCGACTTGATAATTATAAAACGATAAGCAATCCAAATTCAGATACTATGAATGTAGCCCAAGGAAACTATAAACAACTGAACCTCGATGGGTTTCATGCTAGTTCGCAGTCGTTTATGAGTGGCTATGACTCTGGGACCTATTACGGCGTTAACCATAACTGTATGCGATTTGGAAAACTTTGCTACATTCCTTCTGATACAAGGAGTCGATATCAATGAAAAAGGATGTTTTTCTTTTGTTTCAGGCCTTGTCTATCTCTGCATTGTTATTGTCCATTTTAGTGGCACAAATCTCGTATGCTCAACAACAACCACAGATATCACAGAAATTCACGTCCTCGACAACAGCTAAGCAAGTCGTTGATGCATACAAGGCTGGAATTCCCTTCAAGACTTACATTCAAAGTGCTGCCAGTAATAATGGATCACCTGACAACACGATTATCAAGAATCAATTGAGTTCTGGAAATGTGGCATGCGGAGGATCAGACGCGATAAGTAAGGCTACTATTTGTGACAGTATTATATCGTTTGCCAAGCTAGCATGCGGGGACAGCCCAAGTATATCTGAAAATTGTAGCCACAACTATATAGACGAGTATATAAGTCAGAGACATTTAGATGCACAGGCTATAAATAAAAGCGCCTACAGACAGCTAGCCCATGTAATGGTAGATGTTCACCCAGAGGCACAAGGAAATGATGAGGTATTTGAATTAAGGTAACAATAATTTTTATAACGCAATTCCTTTTTTTACAATCAATATTTTTATTGCACCTATTTTCGATTTTCTTAATTAAGACCTCATATTACAAAGTAATAATGAGGCATGCAGCAGAGTCAACCATAGACCAATTTACACTAAGTCGGGTTCTAATGGACAACTATGTATTACAAGGTTAAGATGATAAACAACGATATTTATCAAAGCATTAGTTTATCCTTCGGTTTGTTCTTTGTTTAGAGATGCAATCGACTCCGAAATTATTCTAGCAGCCAAGTAAGCTGTCATATTGTTAATGTCGAAATCAGGAGAAAGCTCTACTATATCCATTGCTAAGATTCCGGATCGGACCGCTTCTTTGACGAGGTATAGTAAGTCTGTGCTAGATAGACCTCCAGGCGAAGGGACAGAAACTCCTGGTGCAAAAGCAGGGTCTAGACAATCAAGATCAATAGAAACGTACTTCTTTTCTCTTCTCTTGCCGGCGAATCTTTCAGCTAGTTTTACAACACCTAATTCTGCAACTTCCATAGGCGTAATAATCTCCAATCCAACCTTCGCTGCATTCATTAACTCTTCAGCCTCGGCTGCTCTAGTTCCTATTAATATACTTCTTTTGAAATCGATGAATTCTGCGGAATCAGTCATTACTGATCCGTAATAGTTTTTTGTACTGGAAACGAAGTCTGGATGTGCATCAAAGTAAACTATACTGATTTTACCTAATAATTCGCCAATTTGCCTCAATGCTATAGTAGTTATCGAGTGGTCTCCTCCAATTATAATCGGTAACTTTCTACGCGATATTATATCGAATATTAAACTAGATAGATTTTCCCTTTCTACATTGCCGAGATCTAATATCTTCTTACCTGCCATACTGCCACGCATAGGAGAAGTAGGAATAATTCTACCTTCCCTTTCGAAAAATTCAGACTCATTTGACGCTAGACGAATCACATCTGGTGCTCTACCCGTGCCCCTACGCTTAGCATATGATCTTGATTCATCTGGTACTCCGATCAAAACAATGTCAGCAGCCGAGAGAGTGTCAACAGTTGATCTATAAAAATTGACCATGGCTTAGTGTTAAAATTAAAATTAAAATTAAAATTACAGTGGTAGTATGTAGTTCATCAATAACGCTCCGAAATTACTGGGATTCTATCACATATTCTAAATTGTATCTGGTGTCTTAATTTTAATCTATGATGATTATTCATAATATAGTTTTTAGAGATTCTAAAGTACTTATAGGTGTGCGTGCTAATATCCTCAGCTAAAGGAGAAAGAATAAAAGAATAGGTACGGAAGTTATTAAATAAGCGTACATTATAGCTGTCTTTCAGGTGAAATCAAATATGAATATTACTACGCAATGGCTTTTCATTCTTGGTATTGGCACACTGTGTTTTGGTATCTCCTTGTTTGTTTTGCATATTCCAATAAGAACAATTATTGTCTTTTTTATTATAGGTTTACCACTTGTTGCATTATGGTTATATGCTGACACTAAGTCAAAGCAACAGAGAAATGTCACTGCTCTAAGCGGAGAAGCCTGCATGTGTTCTATATGTGAACATGAAGAAGCAAAAATATGTTTGCAACAGGTATGTGCCTGCTGTCTGATAATGAAAGGAAATACAGTAATTGGACACTCGGTCAACACTTTGAGATAAGCAGTGGTGTCAAGATTAACGCATAAAAGTACCACTAACTATAATATCAGTGGGAATGAGCCGAGAGGCGCGACGATTGTTATGTAGAGATACATACATACAGTCACGTTTATTTTATCCAATAAAAATCACAAATTGCAAATCTGTCAATTTTAGACAGACTATTTTTTTGCTTATGACGTTTGTTAGTGACAATGTAATACTTTGAGGGTACATCTACTCTCTTTACTCCAATCTTTATTAATAACAAACTCAGCAAAGTTAATACTGCTGCTCCCAGATCTGAATTCTATAAGCAAACCTAATAAAATTCGTTACAGGATGCAAAAAATCTTTACAAGTATGGTATTGATCATATTGTGTGTATCGATGATCAATCAGACCAGCATTGTAATTTCATCTATATCAATACATGCCAAGACTGAAATTAATTCAGGCAATATATTATTTATTCCGAATAACAAAGTTGTACAAGAAACACAAAAAAAATCACCAGAGGTACAGCTAATTGCCGTGGATAACGCCTCTACTGTCAAACACAATATCATGAACAAGACAATATCAGATCAATACATTATAACGCTGAAGGATGAAGTAACTCATACTGCAAATGGCCTACAAGATGCACTTGATAACTTGACTGCCAAGGTGCAAAGTGAGGGTGCAAAAGTGATCTATGTCTATAAATATTCCACCAAAGGGCTAGCAATTAAAGTACCAAACCAACAAATACTTGAAAAATTGCTCAACGATCTTAGAAAGGATTCAAGGATAGCTGCTATCGAGCAGGATAAGGCTGTGCAGGCATTCTGAGTTAAAATGTAGTAACCTGTTTCATAAAATGCTATAAAAAATATCACAATTCTTATAATATTACATGTTCTCTCTTATTTAGATATATAACAGGGCCATTGTAGTGAGCCTTGCTTATATTATCGTAAAGCATTGTTTATAGTCACTACAAACTGGCCTGCAGTATATATGCTGTATTTACTACAGTAGCTGGCAACAATACGACATCGACGCGCGATAACTCAACCCCAGCGTTTGCCCATAACATTCAATGCAGATCAGCGTCATGCAGTCCGGGACAATGTGTGCTCAAGTGTGTTGAGGTTGAGAGTAGTAGAAATTCAGAGACTAAAAAACTTGCACTAGCAAGTGACTACTATAACAATAATATATAGTATTTTTTATAGATAGATATATGGTTTAGTGTTTGTAATATATCCACGCACACTTAAGAAAAGCAAAAGTAATTTATCAAATTTTCGTAAAATTAGTTATAAAGGATTTCCTATTGTAAAGCAGTAGCATTCCTTTTATAAAAAGGAATTAATTAGCGAGTGTTATGTTTGCTGGCTTCGCTCGGGATCGGCCATTACACTTTGCAGTATTGGCGGTGGCAATGGCTTCTATACTTTCACTTATTTTTCATGTATATGCTGCTAGTGCTCTGCAGACTCAAAATGGACTTGAGTTTGTTCAGCTACCCCTACCTCTTCCTGGCAGTATATTACATCATTTGCATCAGCAATCTCGTCCCATTAACGATACACAACAGAGTATTGTTAACACCTCTTCAGCTCCAAATGGCGTGCTAAAAGAAGCAGTAAGCAGCGATGTAGTAATACCAAATCAATACATAATAATGCTGAAATCAGGCTCGCATCCGCACACATCAGCAGTGGAAGATCAAGTCAACAATCGAATAGCAGAGAAGATCATGAACACGGTAGAAGATAAACTGAAGAAAATTGATGCATCAATTATTTTCACAAATAATTTTGCATTTGACGGATTCACTGTTAAAATCCCAGATCCTGAAGCGCTTGATGTTATAAAACAAGATCCAAACATCGCGTTTATAGAACAAGACAAAATAGTACATATAAACTCACAGATTATGCCAACAGGTGTAAAGCGAGTAGGAGCCGATCTGAGCTCTGCAATTGCAGGAAATGGATTTGGTGATGTCGACGCCGATATTGCAGTTCTGGACACAGGTATAAGCTTGAGCCATCCAGATCTAAATGTATATAGGCAACAAACATTTGTGCAGGGAACAACTTCGGCTGATGATGATAATGGTCATGGCACTCATGTGGCAGGGATTGCGGCTGCCAAAGATAATTCTATAGGTGTTGTCGGTGTAGCTCCTGGAGCTAGGCTGTGGGCTGTTAAAGTCCTAGATAAAGATGGAGCAGGTGCAATTTCCACTATAATAAAGGGTATAGACTATGTCACTCAACACGCAAAGGAAATTGATGTTGTTAATTTAAGCTTTGGCTGTGAGTGCAATTCCGCTGCACTTGACTCAGCGATAAACAGCTCTGTACAAGCAGGCGTAACTTATGTTGCTTCTGCTGGAAACGATCACAAGGACGATTCAACTTTTTCACCAGCACATGATCCGAATGTAATTGCGGTCTCTGCAATTGCAGATAGCGATGGAAAGTGTGGCGGAGTTGGACGACCTACAAATCATGGAGGTGACGACATGCTTGCTGACTTTAGCAATTTTGGGAAAGCAGTTTCAATTGCTGCACCGGGTGTTAATATACTCTCGACGTACAGAGATAATTCTTATACAACTCTAAGTGGCACTAGTATGGCATCACCATTTGTAGCTGGTGCGGCTGCTCTGTATAAGGCTTCACATAACAGTGCGTCTCCGTTTGAAGTGCGCAATGCTCTTCTTAATGCAGGCTCTATACTATCCATGACATGTGATGGTGATGGTCATGGTTACTTTGCTGGAGATCCTGATGCCATGCATGAACCATTACTGTATGTTGGAGGATTTTGATCGCAAAATACGGCAATGTATTTTGTTTGTTGTCAATCTTTATTTGCAATAGATCCAGATTTTTCTTACAAATTACGAAGTATGGACATCACCATGCTCACCCATCTGATTCTAGGAAGTGCCAATACTTCTTTGCAATTCTTCAATAGAATACATGGGTAGAGAGCACGTAAAGTCCTTGCACACAAATGCAACTTCAGGTTTATTTCCATTCTCTAAACCTATATTTCTACCCATAAACATCGGATATTTTTGTAGTTTTTCTAACTGTAATTTGTCGTCTACGATGATATTAATGCCATCTGGAATAAACTGCTTGTTTAACCAGCTTGACATTTGGTAAGCTGCTTCTTCCTTGATTGGTCTTTGGATTATAATTATCTCTATTGGACTCTTCTTTAAGTACAGATACATACTTACGAGCAGCTGCCCAAATCCAAATGGATTTTTTACTGCCGGCTTGCTTGCTGCCTTAATGATCTCTTCTGCCTTATGCAAATAATCATTATTTTGGCTGATATGGTAGAGCCTAAGCAGGTTATTTGCTGCCATTGAATTACCACTTGGAATAGCAAGATCGTAGAAATTTTTTGTCCGCATAATAAGTTCTTCGTGATCGTCAGAAGTAAGAAATAGACTTCCACTGCTGGAATCCCAAAAGTGCTTCAGCATAAAGTCGGTATAAACTATTGCCCTTTCAAGGTACTCAGCCTTAGAGCTAACTTCGAAGACATCTAATAGAGCATTCACATAGAAGGCGTAGTCATCAAGGTAGGCATTCAACTTTGAAACACCATTCTTAAATGTCCTGCGCAGTCTACCTTCACTGCTATTGGCAATTTTGCTTTCGATGAAATTTATGGCATTTACTGCACAGTCAAGATATTTTCGATTATTGGTAACACGATATCCTTTTGCAAAGCCAGATATCATCAGGCCATTCCAAGAGGTCAAAATTTTGTCGTCTCTTCCAGGCTTTATTCTTTTTTCTCTTACTTCAAACAGCTTCTTACCGGCATCGCTTATGAGATGTTCTACGATATGAGGCTCTCTTCCATATTTTTGTGATAGGTTATTTAATGACGTGACTATATTGAGAATATTCTTTCCTTCAAAGTTGCCGCCATATGTAACTCCACAGTAATCACAAAAGATATCAGCGAGTGTCTTGTCTCCAAGGCTGTCTACTATTTCTTTTTTCGACCAAACATAGAATTTGCCCTCTTCACCCTCAGAATCCGCATCTTGAGCAGAGTAAAATCCACCTTCTGGAGAAGTCATTTCTCTAATAATATAATCAAGTGTGCTTTCCACCGTCCGTAGATAGCTCTGCTTACCGGAGATCTGATAGAGTTCTACATACAGCTGTGTTAGAAGTGCATTGTCATAGAGCATCTTTTCAAAGTGAGGTACTAGCCATCTCTGATCAGTAGAGTACCTAGCAAAACCTCCACCGAGATGATCATGAATGCCTCCGGCGGCCATTTTGTCTGCTGTAAACATTACAAATTCTCTGAATCGACTTATCCTTGAAATATCGTGATAGCGGAGCATGAAGAGAAGATTTGAAACGTTGGGAAACTTTGGAGCATGACCAAAGCCGCCATACACTGGATCTGCCATATGAAGCAATCCTACAGCTGCTTCATCTAATATTGATCGGTCTATATCTAGGTGTTCTCCTTGTACCTCAATATCCATAGCCATGGATGATAAAGATTGCATAAATTCTGCTGCTGCAGAATCGACTTGTTGTTTTCTTGTCCGATATGCTTGCAACATCTGATTTAAAATTGCTTTAAAGCTAGGCATGCCGTACCTACTGTCTGCAGGAAAATATGTTCCAACGTAGAAGGGTTTCTGATCAGGGGTCAAAAATACAGATAGTGGCCAACCGCCATTTCCAGTGGCAATCTGGCAAACTCTTTGATAAATATCGTCTATATCTGGCCTTTCTTCCCTATCCACTTTGATATTAATGAAATTCTCGTTCATTATCTTGGCAGTCTCTTCATTTTCAAAGGACTCATGTGCCATTACGTGACACCAGTGACATGCACTATATCCTATACTGAGAAAGATTGGTTTATCCTCATTCTTCGATCTGCAGAGAGCTTCATTTCCCCAGGGATACCAGTCCACAGGATTATATGCATGCTGCAAGAGATATGGACTGCTCTCAGTAATCAATCTATTAGCTTTGGCTTTATTGTTGTTAGATGTACTCTGATTCTGCATTGGTCATGGATAATTAGCAACAATGGTATTTAATACTCATTTACTTACCTTAATATTCACCATGTAATGAGTATAAAATTTGAATTCAATCCTTTTTAATTAAAGATATCTCAGATCTGCTCGAGAGAAGTTTAGAGAAGGATTGTTGTCACGGTAGACATGTGATTTGAAGCCGTCTATTGCGAACTGTGTGCGCCGCTCTTTTTCTCTCCAGCCATTAAAGTCTACATAGATCTCTGCTTGACGGAAATTATATCATGCAGATTGCTTGATGCAGAGATTTTTTTGCTTGTGATCTTGAAAATGAATCTCACAGAAATCATTGTTGCATTCATAACAATGCCAATCTGATAACGTATAGCATACCATGCACCTATCTATTGGTTTATTGTAGTCAAAATTCTTTCTTGGCTTTGTAGGCTTGGGTTGTTGTTGTCCTCTCAATAAAGAATCCCCAGAAAAACAATAAGAATCCTAAACAAGTACTATTTTTTCACCAGGAGATAAGATGGATCCACTATCGGAATTTATCATTCCTATTCGCTTCAACTTTTATTCACTTAGAACTATAATTATATAAGCGTTAAGTCCCATGATAAAATACACTCAGGTTTGGTGCTAGCATATGATTTTGAAATATTTTCAACATTCCTCCGCATTTATTCAAAAATGCCTCAAATGTATAAAGGTTACGAGCCAAGACTGATTAGTGGAAGCTGAAGCTTTATAAGAGCAACCATATTATCCACAGCTCACTTCTATTATCTATCTAATTCATTATGACATAATCCAGTTCTATGTTTTCTCTGAATGTATGGGAAAATTCATATCTGTTTGCTTGCTTGTTTTATTTACTATAGTTGTCATTATATGGGATATTAATGACCTTTAGATCTTCCGCGGCTTCGGTATTGTTGAAGATCCGCTTTGCTTCATTAATCAAGCCTGAGGTCTCGTCATATCTTGCACTAAAGTGGGTAAGGTATAGTTTTTTGACGGAAGACGACTTAGCCAACGATGCGGCTTCCGTAGCAGTACTATGAAAACTTTCAATTGCTTTTGCGTGTTCGTATTGGCTAAAAGTTGATTCATATATTAGCAAGTCACACTGTTTGAAGAAAACCTGTAATTTTTCTGTTGGCCTTGTATCGCCAGATATTCCAATCCTTCTACCAGCTCTAGGAGGTCCAAGCACCTGGGCTGGATTTACTATCTTTCCATTCACAGTAATACTAGTGCCATATTGCAGCTTATGGTATAACCTACCTTCTGGGATTCCTAATCGCTTAGCTTCATCAACATTAAACTTGCCTGGTCTATTAGATTCTGTTACACAATAAGAATACGCAGGGATAGAATGGGATGCTTGGCAGCAACTAACTTCATAATCCCTTCCTTTTGTTATGAGACCTTCCTGTTCAATTATATGAATATTGACATCAAAGCTCAGTCGAAAATTTATGATTCTCATATTTTCTTTTATGAATTCTGCCAATTTCGGTTCACCATATATATCGACAGATCTTTGTCTGCCTTGTAGGGACATCGTTTGTAAGAGTCCTAGTAAACCTACACAATGATCGGCATGCATGTGCGTTATGAAAATTTTCATTTTTCTATTCATACCTAGGCCAGCCTTTATGAAATTTTGCTGCATGCCTTCTCCTGCATCGAATAGCAATAGTTCGGGCCCTCTTGTCAGTGCAAGGGATGATAGACCTCGTCTTAGTGTAGGCACTGCTGCAGAGGTTCCCAAGAATGTTATTCTCATATCTGCCATTTTGTTATGTACCTATTATTTTGTCTTAAACCCTTTATGCAATACCTGAAACAAATATTCTTGAATTCACTTTGACTGTATTATTACATTCTTTAATTCATTTGCTCATAATTATAAATATTATCTTGCTAGTCCTGTAGTGTAGTGTTATAGTATAGTTTATTATGCTATTTCGATTTTCTTATCATCATCATCAGCATTATTTTCCTCAGTTAGAAGAATATCAGTTTCATTATTTCATTATTACCGGTTAACCTTCGTACATGGGAAATACCGAGAAGAGAACTTTCCGTCTAAAGACCAAAGTATGGACACTAATTGCGACTTTAAATTTATAGCATTTTAAATCTCTAATACTGTAATATATTGATCAGTATACAAAGCAGCAAGAATAGTTTATCAACTTAAGCTTCAACGGAAGCAGCTCGACTAAATTCAGAAGCGTAAATTCAATTCAATTATTTTTATTTTACTGAGACTCAGACTACGAACGCTTTTAATACACCAAGCCGCCTGTTTTAAAAACGATTTTTAAGAAACAGTGTGGTAAATTGATCAAGATATAATGCGGAGGCAGCCTACTAGTACCACCGTAAATACAAGGCCCCATTTCAAGTGCCGCAAGATCCAGCACGTAGACGTGCCAGCATGGCTACGCCGCCTTAGGATTGCTCCCTCCCGGACCTCACCCATTTCGACGATTCACAGTCAAATCCATGCCTTCGCATGGTTCGCTGCTCATAACCATCCGACACGGCGTGCTTTCATATCAGCAGCACAAGCGGGAGCCTTCCATCTACGGATTTATCTAGCAGTTACTGATCCCAGCATCAAGCCGATTTCCGGTGTTTTTAGTAGGGTACGGCTAGCACCCTGATCCTCCCTGCCTCCAGAATCTCACTGCGTGGAATCATTATATTTGTTTATCACTAATCGCAGCTAGGCTGGCCTTGAGGATTAATCTATGCTCGGTATCTATTGCATGTTGTGCAGCGTTGTTATTCTTATACTTAGTATGTGCAGAAAGCCCACACTATGTAATGTATGTTTTAACCATTGCCTAAAGTCGTGTTTATTGTTCTGTCATTAAGCTTTTGACTGTCTTACATACTCCACAAATATCAGACGTACATTCTTTTCCACACACACTACATATGCGAGCTTCAGGGTTTTCCACACTGGTCTTCAGGACCTTAGAAATCTTTGTTATCGAGTTGTAGATGTTATATTTAATACCAGGATGGTCATTTTCAAATTTGTTTAAAAATTGGCGGATTTCAGTTCTAATGCTTTCATGCATGTATGGACATTCTTCTGACTGGAAAGGAATTTGTCGTTGTAACGCATAGAATACAATTTCTTGTTCATAGATCTCCACAAACGGTTTTATCTTTTTCAATTTCTTACTCGCATATTGAATGGGTTCTGGATAGGTCCATCCAATTCTATCAATATCGCCAGCAGAAATATTTATCATAAAGCTTTGCACTTGGTCGTCTAGATTGTGGGCGGTAGCAAGAACGTTGGCACCCACCGACTCGGCAGCCATATTCATCGCTCTTCTACGAAACGTGCCGCACATAGAACATGAGGTCATTTTTTCAACTGGCCTCAATATCATTGCCTCGTCCATATTTATTCCAAAGATTTCCTTGTAACTTAGAATTTTACTCTGCACGCCAAGATTTGAACAAAAGTCTTCCACGATTTTGAGTGATTCATTGCGATAGCCTTCGATGCCCTCATCTATAGTAATGGCAACAAGGTCAGCTCCGCCCTGGCGATTATCAAATATTCTCTTCATGATATACAGAAGCGATAGACTGTCTTTTCCACCTGAAACAGCAACAGCCACTTTATCGTTATAGTTGAGCATTGAATATTTTGACATGGTTCTCGACGTTTTCTGTTCTATGGCATGCAAAAAGCAATTCCTACATAGGTATTCTCCAGAGTAATGTCTGTGGTATATACTACGGGCAACCTTGCATTTATTGCAAGGCGGCAGTAGAAATGAGGATGACAATACTGGTATTCACTGAGAACCAATGAATAAATAGTATTGTCATCTGAAGCGTAGGAATGCCTTGCCAGCTTAACTAATATTTAGTTATATACTGAAGATCGAAAATATATGCTATATACAAATTGAAATGCAATAATAATTACTTTGAAGCAACCTCTTCATATGTATCGCAAGTTGGAATCTAAGAGACAACAAGATATTATTTTTTTATGCTTTATTTTACACTTTGAACTCCAACCTTTAACCTCTATTAGAAATTCAACAAGGCTATTTGAAAATAAATAATGTCTCAAAAACAAATCAAATGGCATCGAATGTACGAGTTGTTAATTTTGCTTGTGGAATTGTATATATGTATATATCTTTTAAAATGCTGCGATTAGGAAAAAACGCGATAGTACTGCAGACTGTAACTTATGACATGTTATACAATTAGCCACGTGTATATAGGGTAAAGAGTAGTTACATCTAATGCATGAAGATAGACGATGAAAATGGCGAATAACCAAAAAAATAGAAAATCTCAAATAAATAAATAAATAGATACTGCTGAGCCTAACTACGATAACATTCAGCATAGACTGCAGCGACTACTTGCCTGCCGCCATAAATTCTGCTATTTCGGTATCTCCTGATACTAAGTTGCCCACATCAGAAATCCTAACGTACCTTGATTTATCTGGCATATCTGGGAAGCTAAATAACTGCCCGCCTGCACCTAATGGATAGCTTTCTGCAACACCCACATCTGTGAAGTGCTCACCGTCAATAGATGCCTGCACTTTAAAGAAGTTTATACTTTTGTCGCCATTGGGAAATGCAAGCCCGATATTACAGACCGTCTTATCTGCACCGAGGTCTAATTGAAGCCATGGACTCTTGTCAGAAGATCTAGCGGTCTGGGCATCTTCATCTAAAGATGATTTTACCGTTACAAAAGATTTGACATCTGTGCCTTTAACCGCCCATGCTGTTTGTAGATTATTATCTAAGACCGTTACAGGTGAGTTGCTTTTACTCTTATTATTATTATCTTGTGCGTTCGATGAGACTTCCAATGTACGAAGTCTATCGGCGTTGTTACAGGCCTGTTTATCAGATAACGCGATATAGCCATTATCCGTACTGGCTCGATCGACACCGAAATTGCTGACCGCAGGGCTAACACCAGCACTAACGTTTGCTAGTATATATTGTGATGTATATTGCCCATCGGCGAAAAATGCATGTACCTCGTAGTTGAGTATTCCTTCTGGCCCGACTATCTGGAAGTCACTTGGTCCTATTTGTCTTTGTGCGTAGAGCTCAACTGGCTGCGCTTCCATATCGATTATGTAGGCATTTACTTTTGTGGGTTGTTTATCGAATTGAAAGTGCACTGTATTCCCTAGTTCGAGCTGCACGGGAGGATTTGATCCGTCCTCCGGAGGATGATCTGATGGAATCGTGATTTTCTTCATCTGTCCACTATGGGCCAAAACAAAGGTCGACATATCGTAGGCCTTATTATCATATATCATCTTAATTTGTGGGACAGTAGACTGTGCTCCGGAAAGCATGTCTGTTGAACTTTTACCGTAGGCTGTTACACCCACCAGGGAAAAAATGCTTGTAATGGCAATTGAGAATATAACGCCAAGAGATATACCATCTCCAATTTTATTTATTCTGCGCATACCTTCTCTGACGAGTTTTGTTTTTTTCAAAAATGCATCTCCATTGTTAAGACCGTAATGTCGGCTATTTACGCAATATTCAATAAACTATCGAAATAATCCTTACGAACAAACTATTGTACCAATGCCGATTAGAATATGATGGCACTTTTGCAATAGAAGCAAATTGACTAAGTCTAGTTTATTCAACAATTGTTATAATACCTTACACAATAGAATCAACATAGACATTAAAAAGTATGACGAAGATCTTTTCTAACTTCATTATAAAAATAAAATAAATCAATTAATTTTCTTATACCGAAATTATATACTGCATCATATAATCAGCTATCCGTCCCCTAATAATAAAATTAAGATATGACAGTTGGACTTTTGAAATCGAAACCAAGGGAAGAGTACCCGAGACTTGCTGTTTAATAATCTTGTGCGATAACGCTACGGACATGACACTTGAAGGTCTAATTTTTATCAAAATCATACAAAGAATCGTAGAAAATACCACATTTTTTAGGGAAACGGAAGAACGAAAGGAAAGCTCTGTAATTGCGTCGCACAGGTGGAGTTGCTGTTGTTGCATCCATTAAGTTGTTGAAATTTTCCTTCTGGCTGTGCGGAAGCATTCTGTAACGAATGTAATTCTACCATACCTATTGCTCTTACTTGCATCGGTTGTAGCATATCCGATGTTACAAAAATCAATGTTGCCAACAGAGCGAAGAAAAGCATTCTTTTGGCTGTTAGCTCGGAAATTTTCAATATTATACTAAAACTTCCTTGCAATACTATAAATGGCTTGAGGAATTATCCGCGTATAGTTTAATGTTATAACATTTACTAGAAGACCAATAGAGTTTTATCAATAGAAGATTATTACGCTTCAATTTAATATAATTGCAATAAAGACTGAATAGATGCAACCAATCTAACTCACATTTAATATCTTCAATTTTTAAACAGCAGATGAATCTTATTTATGGCAGCAAAAAATTCTTGGTGATACCGGCAGATAGAACAAAACTTGTATAATTTTTACCTATTTTGGATGATATTACCTCAGTTACATTTTGGTTAGATTATTAGTTTAGCGTGTTATGTTACTTCTTTTTGAAGCGCATTGACTATTGATACAGAATTTCCAAGGATGACTTCCTTGATTAAAATATATAGTCTTTACGATAGGCCATTGACATATGGAACATTTCTTGCCGGTGGTCTGTACTGATCCAATCTGTGGTAATGGAGCTATTGCTTTACATTTGCCAGATGTATAATTGGAACATCCTACAAACCTCTTCTTTGTCCTTTTTGACTTTATAATCTTCAAGTGTCCTTCAGCGCAAACAGGGCAGCTACCTAGCGCTGTCTGCTGCTGCTTTCTTGTAATTATGAGGGCATCGGTTATCTGATTGCCTATATCAATCTCATTTTTTTTAAAACAAATAGCTGTTTGTTTCAATTTGTCTATCGCATCTTCTAATACGGCGGTATTTTCAATTCCACTCGTTTCAATTTGTTGTAGTTGTGCTTCTGTAGATCTCGTAAGGTCCTTGGATACTATCTCCGGTATATACTTGCGCATAGATTGTATTATTTCAAATCCGATATCGGTAGCCTCAATCCCTACCCTTACTGCTCGCGTTTGTAGATCATTTGTTTGCTCAGACGGATAGCTATTGACATTCATAATGTAATTTCTCTTGAAGAGTGTGCTGATGATATCAGATCTGGTCGCTTTTGTCCCGATATTGTCTTTTTCCATTTGTTTTAATAACGTAGCTTGATTGAATCTAGGTGGAGGTTGGCTGAACTTTTCGTATGTTGTTATATTAATGTTCTTTAAAATGTCATCCTTATATAACTCTGGTAATTGACTTTCGCTATTCATGTTCATTATGTTACTATACGGCTTGTAGTAATACATCCAACCTTCGTAGAGATTCTTCCTTGAATCTGCTGTAAAGAGATGATCATCCTTAACCTGAATAGTTATAGTCGTAAGCTGGCTTATGGCTGGCTTGCCGAACGTAGCAAAGAACCTTTTGATTATAAGATCAAATAGTTTGAGTTCTGCTAGCTCAAGTTTGCCTTTTGGCTTTTCTCCTGTAGGATAGATTGCAGGATGGGCTGGATCGGTTTTGCTACCTTCATTTGGAGAAAGCCGGGTCTCGGATAGCAGAAGTAGGGCCAAATTTTTATAAACATTCTGATTAACTTCACTGCTCTTTTTAGCAGAGATGTCGTAGGGTACAAATAAGCTAATATTCGACAGACCTAAAATAATCTTCTTGTAGTTGATAGAAGGCGGGATTTTTTGGCTTGAAGTTCTGGGATAAGAAATTAGAGCACTCATATACAGTTTCTCCGCAATCGTTAGCGTATAGCTAGGAGAGAACTTGAATACTCTGTACGCTTCCATCTGCAAATCCCCTAGATTAAATGGAGCAGGAGCTGTAAGCAAAATCTTCTGACTCTTAATTTCGATTAGCTTGCCGCTTTCGTTTTTACATGCTTCAACTATCGATGTAGCATCGGATAGGGTTCTTATCTTCTGCTGGTAATAGCATGACTCTATTACTTGGCCGTTTTTTTCAAATTGTGCATGAATGTTCCAATAAGGCACTGGGATATGTTTTCGTATTTCTATTTCTCTGTCGACTACAAAAGCAAGAGTTGGGCCCTGTACTCTACCTATCGATAGGTTGTAGTATCTTTTGCCATGATTGCTAACCTTAAAAGATTGTGTGAGTGCTCTAGACAGGTTAATTCCATAAATAAAATCAATAAAATGACGAGTTCTTCCAGCTTCGGCCAGCGTTCTGCTTGGTTTTAACAAATTGTCAAATGAATTCCTTATTTCGTCATCAGTGAGAGTTGAAAATTTAGCCCTTAATGATTTTTCATATTTGCTTTTACAAGCATATTCTAGGATGTTGTAGCCAATAAGTTCACCTTCTTGGTCATAATCACAAGCATGAATAAACCTTGATGCATTTCGAGAAAGAATGGTGATTGTGTTTATGATTTGTTCAGATATCGCAGCTGATATTGATTTAGGTATTTTGTTTGTCTTTCTTACAATCGGTACCCATTTGACATCAAATACAGGATAAACACTTCTATTGTTATTTGAATCGGCGAGTCCATATAAATGTCCTATTGCAGAACATATTATGAATTGTATACCATCTAGGGTAGTAGCATGGAACACTGGCGTTCGCAGTCTTTCACTTATTTTCTTGTTATCTTTTACCTCTAGTCGCGAAACTTTTCTGAGACCAGCTGTTCCTAGAGCTTGTGCTACTCTTAAAGCAGCAGCAGGTTTTTCACAAATTACCAATGAATATGGTTGTTGTTGCTGTTTTCCAACGCCGCTCAAGGCCACGTATTGTTTACTACAATACCTCCCTTTATGAGCAGCTGTTGTCCACGTTTCCTGCTCAAAAAAGATACCATACACACAGATTAATTGTTTTTATAGCTGAAACAAAATCAATAGAAACAATAGAAGGGCACCATAACATAATTTGGTGAAGCTGTGTTAAACTGTATGATTCGTATTGTGAGAATGTAGCATCAAACTAAATTAGGAAAACCATGATCATGTTGGTGCCAAAATGTACCGTGCAGTAGTAGTACAATCCACTCGGGTATGCAGTAAGATTTTCTGATGAATACTGTACATACATAGCATATCTATGAACTAATAGAAAGACGACAATACTATAATGCACTATGTTAAACTGGGTATATATTCCCGGTAAGCAATGATTGTAGAGTACATATAAATTTGATTCGCACATAATAGATAACTAAATATCTTCTATAGCAACGCCAAAGAACACACATGTCTTCGAAAGCAAGGGTAAATTTTGTCATCCGCGAGATTCAACTGGCAGATTTAAAAAGAGGTTTTTTCGACACGCTGTCTAGCTTGTCACATGTAGGGAATATAGCCGATCAAAATGATAGAGCCGAAAAAATTTTGTCTGAAATTAAATCTTATCCATTTTACACTATTTTTGTTGCTGTAAAAGAAGACAATCAGCTCATAGGCTCAATCACAATACTAATTGAGCAAAAATTTATACATAATGGCGGAAAGGTCGGACACATAGAAGATGTTGTAACAAGAAAGGAATACGAAGGAATGGGTATTGGCAAGGCATTAGTTCTGAAAGCCTTGGATTTTGCCAAAGAAAATAGATGTTACAAAGTCATCCTCGATTGTTCCAAAAGCAATGTTGAGTTTTATAAGAAAATAGGATTCAAAGAGCACGAAGTTTCAATGAGAATTGATTTATAAATGAAGCAGTTTTAATCGACTATGAAATGAGATGAAGCTAGCATTATGAAACCGAACAAATAGAAACGGAATATATTATAACCAACACGATTGGAAGCGCTAGAATACCTAGAACGTGGTTTATATTTGATTGTGGTGAATTACTACCACCTGACACTATTTTTAATAGAAATACTTTTTATTGAAATGATCTCTTCGTAATTTGTAAATGACTTTAATCGTTCGGCCCATAGAGCAGAATGATGCAGAGAGTTGTGGCCAGGTTGGATACGAAGCACACAAAACCATTTCTTCCGCTCATGGCTATCCTTCCGAGCAGCCTTCTGAAGAATTTGGCATAGATCTTATCAGAAGACTTCTTGGAATTGAATACAAGTAACGGACACGGTAATAGATAGTATCAATACTTGACTTGCACGATCTAGTACAACGCTTCTTCTTATTTGTTCTTGATCTTTTCGTTCCTATTCAGAATGTTCTACGGCTTTCTTTTTTTCTTATAATGACATGAACAAGAACATGGTTCCTTGATTTTCTTTCTGGATGTGTCATCATATTTGTAGAACTTGCCACTGCACGACTCATGATCATTATCATCACAAACTGCGGACTTCATTTTCAATACATTAACTCATAGACATGAACTTGTTGCTTGTTTATATCTGCATATTTTAGTATTTGATTTATTATGTCTGTACTAGATAATTCCTGCATTGAAACAGGATTGTTATGCAGAAATGCATTTAGGTCGACTGTGTTAGTCATTTCCTTCAAGGTTCGTCCTTCTCATGCTCTCCAATGTGTGCTTCAAATGGTAATTAAGTTATTGCCTGTAGCAGCAAATAAAGCAATTGATCAAAATCTATATTCCAGGTTATTTTATAAATATAAAATGCAAACTGAAGAGGATTATAGATCCTATTATAACTCCATGTATACTCTCTCATCTGCATGTCTGTTTTACCCTAGTATTCACAATAAATATTTATTATTATTCATTCAAATATATTAAATTAGAACTAAGGTAGGCTTCAATTCTTAAGCGGTTGTCAAGAAGTCTTTAATGCTACTCATATACTTGTTAATTAACATAATTAGCCATTCTTGATGATGTTACGCATTATCGAATCACTTATAATATTTGACACATTATAGAGAAATAGAGTATCTCTAAGGTGTGCTGTATTATCTTTGCATAGTGCTAGTAGAATTTGCCATAGACCTTATCAGAAGACTTCTTGGCAATCCAATCCTTGTCTAGTCATAAAACAATTGACTCGATTGGCTGAAGCAGTTACAATGTTCTGCAGCATATATATGTTAGTCATCTATACCTTGCCGCATAGGTGTCCAAATCGTGTCCCTCCAAATCTTTCTTAAATTGATCTCTTATTAATTTGCCATATACTACCAGATCACGAGCAAGCATGTTTAAACGCTTAGATAATTCGGAATTGATTATTTCACCCCTTGTGTTGAAATCTTGTCCACTATTGATCGATACACCGTAGGGCATGCTCCATCCGTAGCACTGTCTGACAGCGGTACGCATCTGATCCATAACAGTCAAGCCCTTCTCATGAGATGTACAAAGATAGCCAAATGTCTTACCTGCAAATTCTTGCCAGAAGTGGTCCAAAAAATTCTTTATTGTCCCAGACATAGAGCCATGATAATCAGGCGAAGCAAGTACAAAGGCATCAGCCCAGTTGACTGCTTGGGAAACCGTTTTGATGTTCCCATAGAACAAGTCAGTTACAGTGATACTCGGATTATAAAAAGGCAACTTTGTCTCTCTCAGGTTCATAAGATGCACATCAGCTCCACATCTGTTTGCAGCTATTTCTAACAATGTTACTAATGTCCTAGTGCTATGTGAATTTTCCCGTAGACTTCCGGAAACCCCAAGAATTCTTATCGCTGTTCTTTGTTTATTCATATCTGTCTCTGACCTTGCTATTTCTTGTTGCATTGATTTAGCCACTCCTATCGAATTATTATTATGTTGTGCTGTAGTTACAATATAGTCAATTCACTTCTCTAAGCATTGGTCCTATAATGACGAACGTTAGACCTTTATTCTTCTTTTATCTGATCGAAATGGCCCCAATATGATCGGTGAAGAAAAAACTTTCGTGTATAACCCTATTCTCGTATAACTCCTCTTGAAAGGGCCAGTAAGGACACTATAATCATAATAGTAATTCCTGCACATTTAGCAAGCTCGGCAAGTTGTAGAACTCAACAATGTCAATTACGACAGAATCGTAGTGTGGATGTATTAAAAGCACTGATTGTCGCCTTGTGAACGCTTGTTGCTTAAAAATATACTATAGACGCGCAATTACTTGTATTTATAGATGATACTTTAGCGTACCGTGCAGTATTGCAATCCATTAGGCTATGTAGTAGGACTTTCTGATGAATATTATATAGCAACATCTGTAAGGTGATTGCATTAGCCTGCTGCTTTACTTGCTGCTATCAAATTATTACTATTTTAAGTATCGTTGCGTCATTGAACGATATGCACATAGAAATGCTTACCTGAATTTTAGCCCTGAACCATGTATACTAGGCTAGCTATCCCAAATAGCACTGATGATATTACATATAAAAAACACCAGAATTCCCTACAATTACTTCTGTATTTCTCATTTAATAGTTGATAGAATTGTATATATATGACATACTAGGTCGAATTATCTAAGTCATAAAGTTGTTGGATATCGACGTCATGGCCCTAGGAAAGATGATGCATTTTTAGTGTCAAAAGCAGAATCTTTTTCACTCTTTGTCTTAGTTTTTAGTGGTACTCTTGCTTTGCTTAGTGGCCTAGTCGTAATTAATAATTTCTCAATTGCAGAAACTGACAATAACATGTCCTCAAATGTAACAGTTCAAACAAATTCTCCATTCGTTAATAAGTGGGGTTCTTCATGTCTACTAAATACTCATTATGGATGTTCTGATACAGACGGTCCATCAGGTCCTTTATCTCTAGGTGATGGCCAGTTCTCTAGTATCTGGGGGGTTGCTGCAGAATCGGGCAAAGTATACGTGCTCGATGTTGGTAATAATCGCATCCAAGTCTTTTCCGATAATGGTACTTTCATAAAATTCATAAAAACATGGGGTTCATTTTGTGACATTACTACTAGTAACAAGTGTACAGATCCAGACGGTCCATCAGGTCCTTTATCTCTAGGTGATGGCCAGTTCAATAATCCATCCGGTATTGCTGCAGATTCAGGTAAAGTATATGCAATAGATTACAATAATCGCATCCAAGTCTTTTCCGATAATGGTACTTTCATAAAAACATGGGGTTCTATTGGTAGTGGACCGGGTCAATTCAGGCATCCAGAGGGTATCACGGTAGATAAATCAGGTAATAATAATATCGTATAC
>JBJMFM010000352.1:0-79734 GCA_045808425.1 Nitrososphaeraceae archaeon
AAAATAGATAAAATATATGAAGTCTAATGTCAAAACATCGTGTTAGTAATTAGATTCATTCTAATTCAACAGTTCTATACCAAATCCAATTTAAGTTAGTTGGTTAGTTAATTAGTTACTCAACCATGCCATCAGAAATGAAGTATATACTGTTTGATTTACAGGCTAAAGATGAAGGTATTGCTATTATAAAGATCAACAGACCTGAAGTACTAAATGCTCTTAACAGAGAAGCTATGTTCGAATTATCTACAGCAATTGACATTGTTGATGCAGATGATAAAATAAAGGTTGTAATTATAACTGGTGCAGGAGAAAAATCCTTCTGTGCAGGAGCAGACATCAGGTATGTAGTAAATATCGATCCTATCGAAGCAGAAAAGTATGCAACTTTTATTCATGGTTTGCTCAACAAGATAGAGAATTTAGAAAAGCCAGTTATTGCTGCAATCAATGGGTATGCTTTAGGAGGTGGCTGCGAACTTGCGTTGGCATGTGATATAAGGATAGCATCAAGCAATGCAAAGATAGGCCAAACAGAAGTTACAGTTGGCATTCCACCAGGCTGGGGAGGAACTCAGAGATTATTAAGAATTGTCGGTCCATCAAAAACAAAAGAGCTCATTTATACAGGAAAAATGATTACAGCAGAAGAGGCAGAAGGAGTTGGGCTTGTTAACAGAGTGATTAGTTTGAGTGCTGAAGAAAATGTTATTACTATGCCATCTTCTACCAGTTCTCAAGAAGAGCACCCACAGGAAAAACAAAGAGGAAATGAACTAGCTAAAATTCTGAATAAAAAGTTGACGGATGAATGCCTTTCCCTTGCAAAAGAGATTGCAAACAATAGCTTTACTGCTGTGAAAACTAGTAAAATGTTAATCAACAAAGGGATGGACGTAGACATTAACACAGGATTACAGTTAATAATTTATGGTTGGGCATTATGTTTTGCACACGAAGACAGACAAAAAATGATGTCTGCATTTTTGAATAAAGCCAAGAAGAAGTGACAAGCCAAGTATGATGTAACAATTAATATAACTAAACAACAAAAATACTTATTCTCAAAGTAATCAAAAAAGGACTAACCTTTGTCTCAAGGACCTAGTATAAGAGTATTTCAAAAAAGTGATTCTGACAAAGTAAAAGAATTTATTTCAGATATCATTGTTAATGAATTTAAATTTAAACTCGAGTTTAATACGTTGGATTCTGATATACTTGAAATTGACAAAATTTATAACAAATCTAATAGAGGTTGCTTTTGGGTTGCAGAAACCGTTGTTAATGATAATGATTATTCTAACACACAACAAAAACAACAAAAACAAAAAATAATAGGTACAACTGCCGTAAGAAATTTGAAACAGTTTGAGTCTACATGTGAACTTAAGCGTATGTATGTATCAAACGATTTCAGACGACTAGGTATAGGGCAAAAATTGCTTGATACAGCGATAGGCTTTGCAAAAAGCGCTGGTTATTCACGCATGGTCCTTGATAGTTCAAAAGCACTACATGCAGCAAGAGCACTATATCTAAAGAGCGGTTTTGTTGATATTCCTAGATACAATGATAACCATAGAGCAGATGTATTTATGGAAAGAAGATTGATATGATTTTTACTATCAATGATCATTATTATCTTCACCTAGGATTAAGTCCACATCAAGTTCTATAGGGTTGATAATAGCAACTTTATATCTGAAAGTATATGATGGTAATCAAAATGGTTACTTCGACTTTTGATCCTATACTCTGTTTTCTGTTTGATGATGGTAAGATTGCATTTATTTTAGTATTACGTAAATGCTACAATGAAGATTGTATTTCAGGATCCGACTTTCTCACTTCAATTGCTTAGAGCCATAGGTGAGACATATTATAAAGGAGCTGATATCGGCGAGTGCCTTTCTACTGCATATCGTATAAAAGAAGGTGACTTTGAGAGTTGGTATACAGAATGGCTAAATACGGCACAAAGAGTTCACAAATATGCAGAGAATAGTCTTGCTGCAGGACATAAAATAAGCGCACATGAAGCTTATCTTCGTGCTTCAAATTATTATAGACTTGCAGAATTCTTCCTTATGGATCCCGAAGATCCAAGAATTCAAACAACTTGGGGAAATAGCAAAGAGTGCTTTAGAAAAGCAGCAGAGCTTTTTTCTCCACCAATTGTAGTTGAGCCTGTAGAAATACCATATGAACAAACAACTTTACCAGGATATTTCTATAAAATAGATGATCATTATGATGATGACGACAGCAAGGATAGTAAGCACCCAAAACCAAGAAGACCTACTCTAATAGCTCACGGTGGTTTTGATTCCACTCTAGAGGAGTTATATACTTCAGCAGCAGCTCCTGCGCTAGAAAGAGGATATAACTGTCTAACCTTTGAAGGGCCCGGACAAGGAGGAGTAATACGTAAACAGAAGATTCCATTTAGATATGACTGGGAAAAAGTAGTTACGCCTGTTGTAGACTATGCATTAACTACCAGAACAAAGGAAATAGATCCAAACAGAATAGCACTAATGGGAATGAGCATGGGAGGATATTTAGCTGCAAGGGCTGCTGCCTTTGAACATCGTCTATCTGCTTGTATACTAAATGACGGAGTTTATGATGGCTACGATGGTTTTGCATCAGGTTTTCCCAAATCATTGCTAACTGCGATAGAAAATGGTGATTTAAAAGTTGTTAACATGGTTCTTGATATTTTGATGGAATCTGATCCGAATACAAGGTTCAACATGAAGCATGGAATGTGGACAGCTGGTGTAAACACACCGTTTGAACTCATACAGAAATCCAAGAATTACACTATAAAAGATATTGTGCAGAATATTAAATGTCCAACATTAGTTCTTGAAGCAGAAAAAGACGATTCTTTTCCAGGCCAACCAAAAAAGGTATATGATGCATTAACATGTCCCAAAAAATATATTCTATTTATAGAGGAGGAAGGTGCTGAAGAGCACTGCCAGGAGGGTGCACTTTCACTGTCAAATCAACGAATATTTGATTGGTTAGATGAGACATTTCAAAAGTCAAATTCTTGAATCAGAAAAGAACAGCAGGCAAAAAATTCATTATCATCACACTTTAATTACTCACGACAACACATGACAGAAGACTCACGTTCAGTTTTACGATAACTATCGAGAAATGAAAGCAAATCTTCTCTTGTTATTTCTTTGAAGCTTTTAGCATTTTTAAAGAACGTTGATAGGTTGCAAAGTAAGATTATAGTATCCTTCCTGTAATGATCTGACGGGTTAATCTCTGACTTTAAAGAAGATATATAATTGCATATTGTCAGGGCATTTTCTCTAGATGCAGGTAATATTCTGTTATAAAGATGATTAAAGCAGTTAGAGGACAGTCCTTCTGTAGCATTCTCTATTTTTGTCTTTATTATGTTGTTGTCTGATGGAGTGCTCATTGTGGTAGTGGTTGTGATAGCAGAAACTGATGTTGATGTAGATGTAGTAGTAGATGTCATTTGAGGCTTTAGATGGCTCTTTTTCATATACTCCTAGGTGACAAGATTAATTATATAAGTCAGTATTAGACACGTGCTTATAATTAAGTAAATAGTTATTCAATTTGTAATATCAAGCTGAGTGCTAAATGAGCACAATAGATACCAACAACAATAATACTGTATATCACATTATATAATAGCAATTTCATGGAATTGTTTTATTACAATTATTATTATTCTATCCGCTTTAGCCCTGAACTTAATATAACAACGCGCAGCTAAGGATGATTTAAAAGATAGTAACTAAACCTTCCATTCATACGTGTGTATAGATGTTGTCTAAAATAAGAAGACATAGCCACTATTTCTTATTTGTTTTTATTTCATTTATTAGCTTATATCTACAGTATTATGTTGGAAGTTTTAGGCCTATTATTTTTCATGATTCACCTTATCCAATTGATACTTTATCGTTGGTCAGCAAGTTCGGATCGCTTTGGAGAGACATATCTAATTTTGGATATTTCGATCCTTCCGGCACTTTTCTATCGCTGTGGTATCTTTTTTTATCGCCGATTTACCTTTTAACATATAATTTAGTGATAACTCAGTTCGTTTTTTTATTTATTATTTGTAATGTAACTCTATTTGGTTCCTATATCTTTGCTCGGTATTTGGGTATAAACAAAATTTTTTCAGTATTAGTTGCCATATTATATCTTGCTAATCCATTTTCTATTTTCTATATATGGAGAATCTTAAATGCAAACATAATTTTATACGCTATGCTTCCTGTGATATTTCTAAGTATTATAAAAATAATTAACGGTGAAAATTCAAGGAGATATATTCTTGTTTTGTTGTTTACGGAATTTTTGAGTCTTCCGGGTTTTGCAAATGTGGCGTATTATGCATCGTTTGCATTCACAACGCTGCTCCTAAGTATATCTTATGGTATTATAGCATATTTTTCAAGTAAGGTTTCTTTTAGAAATGCGGCGGTAAAGAACCTGCTTATAGTCGGACTGCTTATCTTACCACTCTCAGGCTATTTGATGAGTACATTTGAAACTCAACCAAAGGAACTGTCAGCTGCACGTGATACACATCTTCAAACTGCAAAAAGTATCTACCTTAGTAACACAAGACACGTTAGCTTGCCCTCACTCTTCTCGCTGACGGCACTTCCCCCGCTATATGAAAAATTAATTTGGTTTGATTATGAACACATCTATCTTCCAAATTTATCGTCAGCTGTTGGAATAGCGGTTGCATCAATTATAATAGTTACGCTTGCAATTAGACTAATATTTTTTAAGGACAGTATTATGAAAAATATGTATCCGTTCATAGGCATTCTAGTTGTTTTATCTATCCTGTTATTAAGAGAAACAGGATATCTCTTATTGCAAAATTCTCCTGCTTTGCTACTTGCTTTTCGTGACCCGTATCACAAATTCGAAACTGAATTTGCGCTGATTCTGATAATTCTATTTTGCTATTCTGCACAAGAACTATTTAAATTAAGAATTTTCTTTACATACAAATTTCTAAAAATAGCTCCTATCGTAATTGTGGTTTTTATTCTGGTATACTGGACCTGGCCATTTATTACAGGAAATTTCATACCTACTAATGTTGGCAAGCCTCAGGCCAATTTATATCCAATATCCGCATTCACAGATATGCCATCTAAATATATGCAAGCAGTGAAATACCTAAAGCAAGACAATGAAATAGATACCGGAAAATCACGAGTTTTGGTTTATCCTCTTGCAAGCATCTTATGGTGTGATGGTAATGGTAGTTACTGGGGAAATGATATTCTTAGGTTTTCGGGCATATCCACTGTTTCTACTGTGTACCAGGTAAATTTTCAAAATGAAAGTAATTTTATATCAAGTCTATCTGATAGCAGCATAGTGTCAGACCCGCAATACGCGAATTACATAAAGAAACTTGGAATAAAATATGTAATACTAAGAAAACAGGCTTGCGATGTTGATACTATATCTGGGAACATAAAAGATATGAATAATCAATCAAAAGAAATAGGAGAAAAATTAAAAGGCTCACAATTTAATAGGGTGATGGATACTCAATATTATTCAATATTCAAAGTATTAGGTGATGGAGGCTCTAGTTCTGTATCTATAATTGCTAACTCATCGGCTCGATCACTAAATAATAATATTACTAGACCTAGTTTTATTAATTCTGCTGATGGCTACAACGCTTTTGTACTGATGCAGCAAGCCACACAGCAACCAGTTAAGTATCAAAAGATTTCATCAACTGAATATATTGTTAGTGTCGAAAATAATTATAAGCCGTTCTATCTATTACTTGCTGAATCATATGATGATGGTTGGAAAGCTCTCATCAATGGCAAGGAACAGATACCGGACAAATACCATTTTATTATAGCCGGTTTTGCTAATGGATGGTATTTGGACAAGGCAGGACATTTTAACATAAGGTTATATTTTCAACCGCAAAAAAATTATGACATTGGTTTAGCTATGTATGTGTTTATCATTTGTATCTCTTCGATTTATCTATTGTTGTATAGCCGCAAGAAAGGCTTAAGAGCTAGTATAACAAGGTTATTGACATCTAGGAATGCCTAGCCTTTTACCATTATTATCATAACCGCCTGCAGGTCGAAAACAGCCCAAGCCAAATGTGATGTGATGATGTTGAACAGCTTTATTCAATTCACCTCTAAGAGTATTACTATGTTGTGTTGTGCGTGTGTAGTAGTACAAGATACAATAAAACGCTTGAAAAGGGCATTACAAAATGATGGTAATAGTTTATCTATTTAAAATATCGAGTCGATTTATTTTTGCGAAATTCTATATATAGTTCCAGATCCCAAGTGGTATGAAAGAACGTAAAGGTAACCATCAGGCCCCATCTTAATATCTGTAATTCCGCCAAAGCCTTTTCCAAATATCTGATCTTGGAGCTCTTTAGGACT
This sequence comes from Nitrososphaeraceae archaeon, assembly GCA_045808425.1. GTDB lineage: Archaea > Thermoproteota > Nitrososphaeria > Nitrososphaerales > Nitrososphaeraceae > JAFAQB01. The sequence goes on from JBJMFM010000352.1 coordinate 6,480, forward strand.
TGATGCTACTTTATCTGCAAGCATGCCATGCAGGCTCAATCCTTTTCTGCCTGGGTTAAGTTTAAAATGATAAAGATTGCCATTTTTGAAATCTCCTACAAACATGTCGTTCTCATATTGTTTACCCAATTTAGTTGAATTGAGAAATACAAGCCCAGTTGGAGCAACTGTTTCGTTCCAAATGAATTCAGGAATTCTGTATTTTCCTTTACCTTCAAGGTTTACTAAGATATTATTAAGATCCGAGACGTTCTGTATAGCTAGACCTTCACGACTTCCATTATTATACCACATGCCCTGCACCTTCCCCCATCCGCTATTAAAACCAGGTTGGACCAGATTAATTTCATCGCCATAATCTGGACCATTTTCTGTATCCCAAAGCGTTCCTATTATGGGATCAAAGGCCAGTCCGAAGCTATTTCGAATTCCATATGCATAGTACAGGTTCAGAGGATATTGATTAGTGGCGAAAATAGGTTGCTTTAGTAGTGGCTTGCCATCTTGGGTTAGCCTAAGTATTCCACCAGGTCCATCCGGATCCCTGCTATTATGGATATTCTGAGCTTTAGTGGCCAATGGCAGATGATCAAAGTATTGGTTGTAAAATTTATCTGCATCACCTACGATCAGGTAGACGTATTGATCTGGTCCAATGATCACCTTTCCCCCATTATGATTAGGGGTCTTAGGAGAAATTGGAAGACTTAAAAACAATTTGGGGTTCAATAATTTGTTATCTATTAACTCATATCTGTAAAGGCGATTTCCCAATGGCTGTATCCCTTGTGTGGCATCATCGCCAGTTCTTCCACCACCAGATTGTGTGTAATATACAAAAATATAAGTTTGATTTTGAGTTGAATTCTTGGCAGTGGCAATTCCAAGCATTCCTCTTTCGCCTTTGTTAGCGACACTAACGTTGAGCACAGGTTCAGCTAAGATCTTACCGTTTACTATCCTCTGTACCGTTCCATTATTTTTCTCTAAAACTAGTATGTCATTACCTGCCAGAAATGCCATGCTTGTAGGAAAATTAAGTCCTCTGAAAATCGTATCGACTTTCAGCCTTGGATCATTGATTGTCGGTCTATCAACAGATGATTGGGAGACTTCTAAAACGTTGGCATATGCAAAATTACGATAGACAAATTGAATGGGAGGCAAGATTAAAAGAATAATCATAGAGGTTACTGATAGTAATTGCATAACAGAATCAAACATTAAAACAAAACCGAATTAATGAGATAAGTAAATAAATCCTTCGCTTTTTAAATTATATAAGAATGTGATGCAATAACATTGAAAAAATCTTAATGCCTAAACTATGGTGGAAGCCATGATTAAAATAGAAGTAGTAATATCACAAAATGATATTAAGCCGCCAGCGACTCCTTGAAACACATTAACGTTGGTGCATTACTATTTCAAAAGTCAAAGGCAGAAGCAAAAGTATTGTACCGCAGCTTCATGGTTCTAAAGGAACAGGAATGTATAGACCAGGATTTGGTAATAAATATAAACTTGAGGTGAGATAGTGGTTGACAGTAAAGAAAAGAAACAGTATAGTATTATATAACATAAGTGAAATAGTTGTGGACAACTCAAATTATTACATCGTCATTTTCATGATAAATCAGGTGTCATAGCTGACAGATTTTTATACTCAACTAAAACCTAATTGGTTAGAGTTATCTTGAAAATCTTGCATTTGATTCCTGGATGGCTTTTGGAAGAACTTTATTATTCAAAATTTGCGAAGATCGTTTTTCCTATCTATGACTATTTTACGAAAAACCAAACACCAAAATTATATAGGATTTATGATAAGATTTTAATAGAGATAGATCTCTCCAAGCCAGCTGAAAGGGCGATACCTTTTAATGCATATGAGACAAAGGTTACTCAAAACTTCCTAGCGCTTTTGAAAGAAGGCGATGTGGTATTCGATGTTGGCGCATGGATAGGATATTATGTACTTTTGGCAGCAAAAAAAGCAAAACATGTGATAGCGATAGAAGCAGACGATAAGAATTGTCAGCGAATTAGTAGGAATCTGGAATACAACCGCTTTTCAAACGTGACAGTGATGAATGTCGCAGCGGGAGATAAATCATCGTATGGCGTTCTTCTGGAAGGTCCAGGATCTTCTATGCATAAAGTGTATGAAGGCAGCTGCGATCGAATGGGTAAAACTATCAGGACAGAACCTCTTGATAACATTATCTCGAATTTGGAAATCAGAGAAATAAACATTTTGATTATGGATATAGAAGGATATGAGTACTTTGCTCTAAAAGGACTAGGGAATTCTCTCCAAAGGCATATTGTAAAAAATATAATATGCGAGATCCATCCCTCTATCTTAATAGAGCATGGTATATCAAATAATGATGTGTTGAATCTTTTTTACGAATATGGATATTCAGTCAGTAATCTAGAAGCAAGTGTTACTTCCCATCCTTATCATATCTATGCAAAGATACCAGATTTGTAACGAGCTCTTAATCGATGCTGAGATCCAATGAATTTCTCTTATTGTTTTTGATATTCTATCTTTTAATAGAATTGAGAGAGCTGAACTAAATTCTGGGACAGCTTATAGGTAAAAACCTTGGTCGCTATAATAGAGCGGCTTTACCTAATCCTTCTAGCAATACTGGTTAGCTTCGGTTAATGTTTATAGGTTTATCGAATCAAAAATTAGTGTTGGAGATCTTATGGTTTAACTGGAGTGATATCAAGAACCCCAACGCAGGAGGAGCGGAAGTATTTACTCATGAGGTAATGCGCAGGTTAGTTACAAAGAGACACCATGTGACTCTTTTTAGTGCTGAGTTTCCAAAAGGCTTACAAAATGAGGAGATAGATGGTGTCAATATAATAAGGCAAGGGAGCAGCTACAGTGTGTATGGTAGAGCACGGAAATATTACATGCGACACAGGAATGATTATAATTATATTGTCGATGAGATAAACACAAAACCATTCCTAACTCCAAGATTTGTTAGGCATAAGCCAATATTAGCATTGATTCATCAGCTTGCAAGAGAGTTTTGGATATATGAGACACATTTTCCATTAAATTTGATCGGTTATTATTATCTTGAGCGAAAATGGTTATCTTATTACAAAGATGTTCTTACAGCTACTGTTTCTAATTCATCTAAAGAAGATCTGGAACAAATAGGTTTCAAAAAAATTTTGTTAGTACCACAGGGGCTAAGTGTTTTACCATTATCTGAGGTACCAAACAAACAACCTGAGCCTACTATTGTTTTTCTAGGCAGGCTGAAAAAAGTAAAATTGCCGCACCATGCTATAGAAGCATTTTGTATAATCAAAAAGGAGATTCCAAATGCGAAGATGTGGGTGATAGGAGATGGCTATATGTTAAAAAAGCTTAGAAATTCTAAGATAGAAGATATTATTTTTTATGGACACGTGAGCAATGAACTGAAGTATCAAATGCTATCCAAAGCCCATCTTGTTTTAGCACCAGCAGTGAGAGAAGGCTGGGGATTGGTAGTCACTGAATCTAATGCTATGGGAACTCCTGTCATAGCATACAATGTTCCAGGACTAAGAGATTCTGTAAAACATGGGGAGACAGGAATTTTGGTTAATGACAATTCTCCAGAGAGCCTAGCGCACGCTGCATTGTCTTTGTTAAACGACCCTACACTCTTAAGAAAATACAGTGTTAATGCACTTGAATTTTCAAGGCAATTTAATTGGGATAATACTGCAGATGTTTTTGACAGAATCATAAACAGTAACTAGGAGTCCAATGCTGCTTGATAATCCAGTTGTTACATTATAACGATGACACTTTAGTGACAAAATCATCGATCATCCTTTGCTGCTGTAATATTAAGGCCATACATGCTAAATGGTAAATAGTTTATCTCCATTGCATTTAACAGATTATTGCATTATTTTTAATAACGGATCTACAAAAGGAGGGGGCAGGGAAGGTTGTTGTTATTGTATCGTGAACGTGCATATATTTTGTTTTACTAGGATTGCAGGATAGATATTATATCCGTGACACAAAAAACTCTAAGGTCTTTAATAATATTAGACCGATACTGAGCATTGGATGCCGAATCAATTTTTTCCAATTGCAGTTACTTATGAAGATTCTAATCCTATGGTAGATCTTTGTTTGTATCTCAGCGTATTTTGGATATCTGCTAGAGTATAATGCTGCATTAGCAGAATAATAGTTTTTTTTACGAAGCCATTTTGCTAAATCGAATCCTTCTTCATCGTGTAATATGACTGATTTCGTTCTTTTATTCAGTATCAGTCCTCGCATTTCTAGTTTTTGATGAAGCGTGCTCTCTTCATAGAATATTATATCTTCATCAAATCCACCAGCTTGTACAACAAATGACTTACGGAAAAAACGTGCCGATTCTATTTTTGATCCAGCATAAAGGGATCTTTCAAAATCTCTAACCCGCACCCAAAAGCCGGGACCAATTGAACGTTCTGGAATTATTACTCCTACAACCATGCAATCACATGAGCATATAGAAACACATTCCGAAATAACCGTTGGCTGTAATATCATGTCTGAATCTATAAAAAACAAAAAATCACCAGTTGTTTTTGATATGCCAAAATTTTTTGCAGTTGTTCTTTCGCCAGTAGCTAGGTATATCTTAGCATTGAAATTAGATGCAATCTCTGCTGTGTTATCTGAAGAATGTGCATCGATTACAATGATTTCAATATCCTTGTAGCTTTGCAGTCTGATGGACTCTAAACACTTGTATAATGTTTTAGCTGAATTCATGGTGGGAATAATTATTGATACGCGATTATTGACTGGCTCATGAAAAAATATATCGGTATTATCTTGCTTGAGCAAAAGTGTTTTCTTAACTAGCTTGTAGGACAAATAAGTCTTTTTCCTATTTTCCTCTATTAAAAATAATCTATGACAATGGCGATATCGAATGTCTTATCCGCATAGGTTCGCCTATGTAATGTAACCATCAAAATATCGTTCGTGGTTGATTTAATCTAGACAAATTCATAATGTTACTATTTTAAAGTAACAATATCAAAATGAAGTGTCGAAGATACAGGTAACATTCAGAGACGTCTCTACGTATGTTGCAACATAAGTCGTCATCCAATATATGATGTATTGAAATAAAACAGAATAAGGAGGGAGATAAGAAAATGGAAAAGTATTGGCGGTCCATATTTTCTAGGTATTCGTATTATTGTTATTATTATTATTATTATTATTAGTTCAGCTAGAAAAATGTATTTGTCATGTAAGCTAATTCAAAAGCTGGAAGGTTTTTTAAAGTTCTGAAAGTTAGCACAACCGAATCCGTCAACATTTTGTTAGAGCCTTTAATAGCTCTTTTCGTCGAACAGGTGGCTGTAAATTGGTATATTAAATGTTAAGAGAAACTTAAGTGAATCCCTTACCAAAATCTTCATATATAGAATAATTAGAGCAATGGTCTGAAGGTCTGCCACATATTTTGAACAAGCATCTTCAAATCTAAGAATTTACTGGTCTGGAAACTATGAAAAATGAGGCGAAGGGAAGTTAGATACGGACCTAATCACCAAGCCTATCAGCCATATGCAAATAGGAATAGAAATTAAACTTGTAGTCACGGACTTTCGCAACCATGACAAAGCAATAGCTGCCGGAATTTGGAAAGGAATATCATAGAATATCCTAGCTTGGACTCGGTAATCACCGATAAGAAAGGCAATAAGCCCAATCGATAAGAAAATCATCAGGAACACAGTTGAGATATCTCGAGTATTTGACTGAAAAAGCCAGTACAAACCCAGAGAAAAAATTATGAAATTGCTGAATTGGCCACCTAAAAATGAGTACACTGAACGTGTCAGATTACTCCATCGAATGATAAACTGTTCTAGACCAGTTCCTGTTGCTTTAGCGAATTCCATATCTTTCTCGATGCCAGTCATCGAACCGGTAATAGACGTTTTAACAATATCTAAGACAACGGAAGATGATAATATTATAAATAGTAAAACTATTCTCTTTTTATAATAATGTTTTGCCTTGATCATTATTATCAGAAATACACTCATAACCACGACTATAACGCTCCATGTATGCACATGAGTGAACAGCAAAGCTATTAGGAGCAGTGAGAATATGGCTAAATTCAGCTTATTACTTGAATATCTTAAGGATCTAAGAAGAAATACAAATGACAGGTATCCAATTATTAAGGCAAACCAGTTTGCATAAAAACCTGCGTATATACCAACTGTTACTTGAAATGATATCGATGTTAAAAAAGATGCCAATAAAGCTTGCTTTTCATTTGACGTCAGCTCGCGTGTCAAAAAAAATACCGCTAAAACAAGCAGAGGACCAAGGATCAAGGGTACATGTTCAACAATCGAATAGAAATTAGCAACATTAAGAATTTTGGCAATTGTAAATAAGAATATGAGTGTAAGCGGTCTATCTCCAAAACTCTGTACTACAAATGCTTGATGGATAAACTCTCTATAATCAGCTGCGTGAGTCAATGCATTTGTCCATTTTACATAATAGTCTGTGTCTACACCTATTTGCCGATTATCTAAATTGATTTGCGGCTGATGTGGGATGAGTCCTATAACCAGTGATAAGAGCATAAATAGCGAGATGTAAATGAATTTACATTTGGAATTTATTAGACCATTACTATTACTGTTACTATTATTAGCCACGGTAGAACGGGCATTGTTAATATGCGTTATGCGTAATATTGCAGCCCTAAATTCATTCACAAATATCTTCACAGGGACATAGCTTAGTAACAAAAGTAGCGAAGTTGCTGAAAAGCTAGATAATAACAGAAACACATCGTATTCATAATTTCTAATATGCATCAAATAATGGGAAATGGAAAAGAGTGGTGCCAAGGAAATGAAGAGACCTATAATTCCTAAGACTATTCCTGCTACTGCAAAGTAATTTGTTAACAACAAGTTAGTATCGTTATTTAGAATTTGCATCTTTTTTTGGTATACAAGTTTGTTGAATATGAGAAGTAATACTATGATAGGCATAGATATGATTGCTGCAATTTCAAGCAATAGATGAACGCCTAATGCTGCTATTAGCACCGTCAGTATGCCAAAATAAATTACTGGTAGAAAAAATCTTGACTTTCCGCGCAATGAAAGTCCAAACCATACTGCGGTCATGGAAATAATTATTAAATGATCAATAAATTGACTGAAAATATAGGAGTGAAAAATTTCATAATAAATTATACGGTTCTCAAAAGGATAAACAGTTAGTTTTAGGTATGAGCCTACAGTATACGCATAGAATAGTGAAACTAACACAAATGAAGCAGAAGTTATAATTGATATTGAACTTGTGCCCTTTCCTAAAACAGTTGAAAGGTTAAGTATTACATGACCTTTTCTGCCCATAAGTTTTCCTGTAGGAGTTCTCTAACTGATGATAAAAACTATTAGCATATACATTTGTTAGATTATACTATATATTAACTGCAAATTTGAAGAAGCAATTGAAGTAGGAGCCACTATGAGTTTTTTATTCTTATATTTCATATCCTCTTATTATCTGCAAGTAAACTTTGCAAACAATAATAGTATACTATCAAAGCAAATTCTCTTAATATTTACAACATCCAGTTAATTAGCCGGTAGTAAATTCGCTATATTTCTGGCAGTATTATTATATTTATTATCTCTTTCTCATTCTTTCTATCTCTTTAGCTAACGCTATGCCTGCTTTTTCATCCATATTTGATACCTCGGTAATTTCATTAGGGTTCATCTTCGCATTAATCACTATCCGAATAAGATACGGTAAGTAAAAAGAGCCGAATACACTTGTGGAAGTATGCATTAAATGCGCCATATCCTCCAGCACAGGTCTTAATGATCGACTGCGCGCAAATATAGGTCCCATAACATCCCATCTCATTGGATACTGACTATATCTTATTGCTTTATTGCAACTCTTATTAAATAAGTCATTAGCTATTATATTGTTGATATATTTTAGAAGACTCCATTGCCTTTTTCTTCCTATTCGGCCTACTATAATATCTGCTCTCGATAGAATGTCTAGGATAGCAGCAAGGGTTTCAAGATCAATTCGCGATAAAACAACACTTGAAAACAATGCACCAAGCATATCCTTTCGTCTTTCTTCTGTAGACATACCAAAGCGCGGATCTTGATAAGTGGCATCTGCGCTTAGCAAAAATGATCTAGCAGTATCTTCGTTTTCAGATCCGAAGAATCCGTTAACTGCCTTAGCAATATCAATATCAATCTTCGTGTTTGCTGTTGTATCATAGCCTGAAAGTTTTGCCTGTAGACTGTTTAACAATAAACGAACATCTCCATTACTCTTATCTACAATCGAAATCTTTTCGCTAGGGCTCAGTTTCTTGCGCTGATCCTTGAGAACATGGTCCAAAAATAACATAAGTAATCTAGGAGGAACAGGATTGAACTCTATGATCTTGGAGACTTTCGCCAGCTCTTTGGTTTTTGCATCTCTATTATTTGCAGCCATGATAACTGGAATGGTAGGCTGCTTCATTATCCTTACAATGGATTCCATTCCACCTGTATCTTCTCTGCCAGAAATTCCATCAACTTCATCTAAAAACAATAACATTTTTTTTCCAAAGATACTTGTGTTTACAAGTATCGGCATAATTAGCTGTTCTAATTCTTCTCGATTCCTAGTATCGCTAGCGTTCATCTCAATCAAGTCATAATCCAGCTGGCTGGCTAATACGTGAACGAGTGTTGTTTTGCCGACACCGGGTGGCCCAATTAAAAGCAGAGGTTTACTACCACTAACCCATCCTTTCAGCCATTTCATGACCATTAGTCTTTCGTCCTCGTTTCCTATCATTTCTTGTACTCTGGCAGGACGGTAAATTTCGGACCACATGTTACTAAATATGTCTACACACTGACAATTAGTTCAATATTGACCTTGTGTTTTATATTACGAGATACACTATATAGATAAACTATAAGTGTATAAGCTGGACATTTGCAATACTACTACTATCTTCGTATAATGAAAGAGTTCGCTTAAAACTTCCATATCTTCATTGCCTTACACATTATGTATGTGATAGCATAGCTTCAACATTGTAGCATTTGGCCTTGCCCTAGGAGTTGTTCTTCTTCTTCTGCTGCTGCTGTATAGAATTATTGCTTGCTATAGTTTAATATGTGTATAACATAGTCTGAAAAAATGCAAATATGAGTAGCTGGGAAAAGATAAGGAAGGAATTTCCTGTTACTAAAAGCTATACTTATTTGGCAAATGCAGCTATTTCACCTATACCGATACCAGTAGTTGAAGCAACTTTAAGGTTTTATGACGGTATGCTAAATCACGGGGGTACCCTATGGGAGAATTGGATGGAAGAAATGGAGCAAACAAGAGAGGTATATGCAGAGTTTATTAATGCATCTTCAGACGAAGTAGGCTTTACTCATTCTACAAGCGAGGGTATGAATATAATAGCGCATATGCTCTCCGCTAAGGGCAGCGTTATATCAAACGAACTTGAATTTCCATCTTCTGTCTTACCGTGGTTAAACAGAGGCTCGGATATCCATTTTGTGAGAGCTAAAAATGGAAGGATACTGAAACAGGATATTGCCGATGCCATCAATACTAAGACTAGGACTGTAGTAATAAGCCATGTACAGTATTCAACTGGATTTCGTCAAGATTTGGTAGATCTCAGTGAACTAACTACAAAGTGTGGGTTGTATCTAGTTGTGAATCCAACACAATCTCTTGGCGCTTTACACTTTGACGTCAAAGACTTTTGTGTTGACTTTATGGCTTCCAATGGTCATAAATGGATTCTGTCATCTTTTGGAGTTGGCACTATTTTTATAAAAAAAGAATATCTAGAAGATATTCATCAGTTTCATCCGCCTTTTTTTAGTCAATTTGGACAGAAGCAACGAGAGATATTTGATAATAGTAAGATAAATATGTCTAATACCGCATCAAGGTTTGAACTTGGTTCACCTCACTTTTCAAATATATTGTCATTAAAGGCAGCCATTGAATATATATCCAAAATTGGAATAACACAGATTGAAAGACGGATTCTCAGTCTCACTTCATATCTAGTCGAAAAACTACATGAATTGAATCTGGAGATTATCTCGCCATTAAAAGAAGAAAAATGGAGATCCGGGATAATTGTATTTAAGATGCACAACGTAGATGAAATTGTCAGGAAGTTGGAAAAAAGGAGAATAATTGTGTCAGCTAGAGGAGGAGGAATCAGAGTCTCACCTCATCTTTATAATAATGAAGAGGATATTGATAGGCTGGCACAAGAACTTGGAAATTTGATATAATTGTTTAACTGATCCAAGCAAGTCCTAGCATTTAATGGCACAAAATAATTTTTTTCAAAAAAAGTACTGCTTAGATAATGCTAATTTTTTGTAATAGTTTGCTTGTTTGCTGTGCTATTATAGATTAGTTATGCAGCTATATCTGCTTAGCACCTTTCTATGATATTTGTAATCCGGATCTTCCATATTGACCAATTCCCAGAATCTTTTTGAGTGGTTAAGCTCTTTGAGATGCATTAACTCATGAATAATTACATAGTCTATTATCTCAGAAGGAAGGGCTGCTAGAAATAAATTAAAGTTTAGATTCTTATTCTTGGAGCAGCTACCCCATCTTGACTTTTGACTCTTTATTAAGACTCTATTATACCCAAGATCTAGTTCACTAGAGATTCGAGGAAGACGCTCAAATATTATTTTAGAAGTTTGACCTTTATACCATGTTCTGATAGCTTCTCTATATTTACGCCTGTCTCTGACATGAAATGTTATTAACTTGAGGTTATCTGAAATGACGTTAAATGGAATTTTATCTTTTACTATTTGCAGTTTATAGATGGACCCAAGAAAAGCAATTGAATCTTCATTGATAATACTTTCTTGTCCAAATTTGTCGACAAACCTTCCATAATATTTATAGATTTTGAAAATCCAATTCTTTCTAGTATGTATGAATCTTATTATATTTTGAACTTCATAGTTAGCCGGAACAACAACATGTATTCCATAGATATTTGCTTCTAGTCGTACACTTTTTGATCTTGTACTTCTTTTAATTTTTATATTTAAAATTTGACCATTAGAAAGACTTACAGGTACAGACACACTTTAACAAAGAACTCCATTTCACATTAGTTTTAAGAGCTTTGCTGGAATATATATAACGGGGCTTGTTTTTGTATAGAATTCATGTTTAACTTATTGTACGATATCCATTCTAAATAAAACAACAAAGAAAATGAAGGGAAAGCGTGTCATACTTCGAGTTTTAATCTTTACAGGGTTAGAGTTTTCTATGACTGGATATTATCGTACTCATATAGATAAAAATGCACATTTTTTACATACTTTGCCGTATTTTACCCTTTTTATTTTTGTGTATTGAAATTTGTGCGTATTAGCAAGACAAGAGATTATGTATGTTCTGATATATTGTGATGGATACCTATGAAAAAATAGATGGTAAAATCCAGCTGCTAAAGAATATAATTGCCGTTGCCTTAAACACTTTACCTGTTATCATAACTATTATAAAATTTTTCAAATTATATCTTTTCGCTCCTGCAATCATTGGTACGATATCTCCGACTATAGGGATCCACGGAGAAAAAAATATAATTAGCCATCCGTATCTTTCCAACAAGGCACCGCTCGTATCTTCGTATTTTTTGCGAGGTTTTTTGTGAAGAATTTTTAAGAACTTGTTCCCACTAAAACCTATGTAATAAGCTATAAACCCGCCTACTATCGAGCTGATTGTCAATACTGCAAATACAATAAGCTTGTCTTTACCAGCTAATAGTAACGCTGATATTGTTAATTCTGTAGGGATAGGGATTATTGAGGATAGCATTCCATTTAAGAATAACCCTATAAGACCGTATTTTACGAAAAATGAGTTATGCACTATGGATTCAATAATGTCATAAACCATCGGTGTTAAGATGTCGGTAAAGCTTTATCTACTTACTTATTCTCTTAATAGTGTAGCATATGACAGTAGCTAGGGTTCCATGAAGTTCAAATTTAATGCCATATTTGTCTTTTAGTTTTCTCTTAAACGAGTGATGGACTTGTTTTATCATGTTACGTATCAATTAACATGGTGGACACTAAGTTTTATAATTGAGAATATCTCTATTAAGGTTCTTCCACACTCTTACATTAGTAATAATTTGCAAATTATACGCGCACTGTACTTTAGCCGCAATATCGTTAAATGTGGATCCTACACAGATCTATAAATCAAATATTAGCGGATTTTCAACTTCTGCTAAAGCCACCATATCATTGACTGGTTTAGTTTTAGTATAACTACATCGGCTAGAATTGAGAATGCAATGAAGAGAGAAACAATATTTGATATGCGATTGTAGATAAAAAATGAGAGCTAAAAATTACTCCATGACATATCATCTATTTTTCTTGATACAATTAAGCATTCATGTAATACTCTACTGATTAAACAGCCTTCATTTTTCTGAATGAAAATGTCCCCAATAGTCCTAATGCTATTGTAGCTGCAAACAGTATGCTGATATCTTCTGCATATGTATGTCTTGATGTTAGCATCATGGCGTTTCTTAGTGCATCCACTGCATAGGTCACCGGATTCACGGTTGTTAGAAATGAAAGCCATTCAGGAAGATTCTTTAGTGGAAAAAGCGCTCCGCTTAGAAAGAAAAGTGGAAATACCACGAAGCTGACTATAAGCTGAAACCCCTCTAAACTCTCAATATAACTACCCATAGTAAGTCCAACTGATGTGAGCGCAAATGAAAGAAGTAGAACAACTGCAACTATTTGAATTATGGAATAAGCATTGAATTGGATTCCTATTGGTCCTCCCACTAGTAGAAGTATGGATATTTGAACTAATGAAGTAGTCATACCGCCGAACGTTTTACCTACGAAGATAGTTTCTCTACTAACAGGAGCAACCATTACACTTTTTAGAAAATCAAATTTCCTATCCCAAATTATGTAGGAGCCAAAGAAGACTGAAGTGAATATGACTGACATGCTGATTATACCTGGAAAAATGAATATTTGATAATCTACTCCGACAGAAGGGTTAGCAGATCCTAAACCTGAACCTATGACAAAAAGCCAAAGTAACGGCGTGAAAATAGAAGCAATTAATCTACTTCTTTCTCTCAAAAATACTTTGAATTCTCTAAGCCATACGGCGTATAGTGCACTCAGAATCAGTTTTAAATTCCGATATCTGCTAAGTTCCATGATTCCTTGCTGTAATGGTTCAACTCACTTGATGTATCTTGTCATATGGCTTGATTCTCTATTGGTACCAGGATCATGAGCCAATTTTGCTATGTTATTTGTGGACCCTGATGGGAATTTCGCTTCATTTTGTGCTCCTGCTTTTATAGCGCAGGAGGTGATTTCACACAGTTGTATTTTAATTCCGGCTATGCAATCATTATTCCGTGAATTTTCGCATAGCAATTCAAATTGTACAATGATAATAATCATTATCTCGTATTGTTTTGAAGCATACACAAGTTAAAAATGCTTTGGACTCGGCGATAAATAATTTCTGCGGAAAATTCGGTTTTAAATCTTTATTGCGTATGGTTAATAGTGTTAATGATGATCTAGTGTATTGTCTAAACTTACTTTTTTCACGTTATTACGATATTATAATCTCCTAATGATCTTAGCTAAACGATCGTGCGGTTCCGTAAGAGATTAGTCTAACAGAGTAAAAAACATTTACTGCTCCACTTATTATAACGAAGGTGGTAGCTACTGAATGGCAACTGTCTGAATGCAACGATAATACAGAACTTTGTTATAAAGGCTTGAGAACTCAAAAAGTAGAAGAGAATTGTAGAAGAGAATTTAGAAAGGATTAAATTTCATAGAAGTTGATTGATTCCGATGTTTAAACAATATACAAGGATGGCGACGTTGCAGGTTACTATTGCAATACTACTTGTGGCATCCATTAGTGCAGTCTCTGTTCAACTTGGACAAAAAGCACTAGCCCAAAATGCTAGCAGCGCTACCAATAGGACAGGTGAAGCTGCAGGCCCTCAACAGCTTACAACAACGGGACCGCTTAGTGGCACAAACCTGTCGAGTTCTCCAAGTGCTGTAGGTGGCGGCAACATAACAAGCCCAGGTACTTCTGGCACAGCTAGTAGTGGGAATATGACCACGCCAAGCTATAATGCGCCCAAATAAAGAGATCTTATGAGAGATTCATAAACAACAGATAACCCTACACTTTTTTTAATTACCTGTATCTGGGGGTTACTGCGGTCTCAACATAACTAATATGCTGTTATACATAAAAAACAACTAATAATAAGGACTTGCTGTCATGTATGGTTAAGACCCTATGATCGAGAAGTTCGACTAGCATCGTTTGCTTTTTTGACCTCTTCTATAGGGGACGATAATGATTGACCTGTGCAGCTTTGAATTCTGCTATTAGAGATATATTTATATAAAAAAAGATCTGTCATTCTAACGCATTATTGCTATGGCGTCCTTATAATCAGATCAAGTTTTTGAAGGATTCCCAGATAAGTATCCATAAGATCCGCTTTTTGCTTCTGGATTGCCAAGTCGGTTTCATCCCGTATTTCAGAAGCGAGCATCAAAATTTTGTCTTGAATTATAAACCGGGCTGGACGTATCTCAACCTGCACACGCTCAGAAGTAGGTGTTACAGGAGACTGTTTATCCTGCATTGTATTGGAATTAGAATGGTTTGATATACTTTGTTTATTTCTACAATTAACGCAGATAATATTCTCCTTGAATCTAACTTGAACGCCTCCGCACTCACTGCATGGCTCACTAATAAGCGATCCGCCTTTTAGAAGCAGTGCAGCCGCATTTTTTATATCTGAGGATTTGTCAGATACATCCTTTGATTCTGCTGACATAATATTGCTCCCTATTTTGTGGGTAATATTTCTATAAGTTTGTTTTTATTAACTGATTAAGGGTGTAACAATTGATACTAGTTTTTTCTACAGAATAACAAGTTAGAGCTCAAGCTTATCGTTAAGATCGAGATCATAAAACTTTGATATTAAATGAGAACCTATAATCGGCTTCCCATCAGAATCACTTCACATTGTTCACAAACCTTACTGTCTATATTTGATTCAATACTATGATGGACATCGCATATGATAAATGTGTATCGCATATAGTTGCACAGCTGCACGAATTTTGCCATAGTACTAGGCGTATATGCCTTGTTAGCCGCTAGATCTCTGGCGATATCATCAACCATACGCTTTACTTCTTCGACTGCCCCAAGCTTGGCGGCTAACTGGGCATCTCCTCTGGTGCCCCTTACGTAGTTACTTATAGCTGCCTGGGTGACACCAAGCACCTTAGCAACGTCTTCCTCCTTGAGATGGAATTCCTTAATGAGTTTCCTAGCCAATATTGACCTGATGGCAGGTATTAACGATTTGGCCTCAATTTCAGAAGGTAATAACATTAGCCCTGACTAAATTCTTTTACTATCATATATAAAGATTCTTAGTCGAATATGATATAATTAATAGCGGGTCTGCAGGCTAGTTAGTATCATCTATATACTTTTGGAACATTTGTTTAATTGCAAAGATCGCAAGCTACTTCCAGGATGATATAAAAAATGAACTACATTCATACAATTACGGCGAGGGCTTTTCTTCTCTTGGCGTCGAGTTAGTAGAGAATGACCGTGCTACTGAAGCAATAGATCCAATCAAAATCATAGGTCCTTTTCTCATCAGTGCATTTGTAGTTTTACCCATATATCTAATAGTATTACCATCACTGTTTGGACTTGTCCTTTGTCTTCTCCTGACATGACCATATAATGTATTTAAGTTAGAAAAAATCCATTTCTGACCAGACGGTGCGTATTCATATGATCCAATATAAGTGTTCTTGTAATCGTACTCTTTTCTTGTATTCTCATCGGACAGAAGTTTATAGGCTTCTACAATCTGCACGAATTTTTGTTTTGATTCTTCAGAGTTTTTGTTTTTATCTGGATGATATTTTAAGGCTAGCTCCCTGAAGGATCGCCTTATTTCCGCAGCGGAAGCAGTTGTACTCACGCGTAGTATGCTATACGGGTCTGTCACTTTACTATATACTATAAAGAATAAACAATATAAACGTGTTTTGTGACTCTCACCTTCTATTCTTCAGTTTAAAATTGCTTGTATTTTTTCCCACTTTATTATATAGTTCAAGGCCGCTTCTTCCATGCAAAGATCAAGAAAGCAAACGGTATGATCATTATCACAGTTGCAATAAGAATAGGTTGCATAATTACCGGATCAATAGGTTTCCCTGCTGCGATATATAGGGGAAACGGATAAACGCCAGCAGTAAAAAACCAGAGTGCAACAAATAAAGCTATGAATGGAGAGGTGCGTTTAAGAAACCTATATGGCGGTTTTTTGATTCTCGTGCATTTTATGCAACTGCCCTTTTCTTGTACAAAGCAGGATGAACATACTAGTCTATTGCAGTATCCACATGTAAGAGTCCCGAACCTTGATCCGCAAACCTGACAATTGCTTGTCAATAATATAACTTAGTATAAACCATCTATTTGTGTTTGCAAAAGTTGATCCTATATGGATCTTATAATACAGGACCATTATCGATTGGATGTGGACGTATGGCGAGACAGATCTAAAGAATAGTTTTAGAAAATACTGTATACGTACTGGTTATCGTGCTATCAACAAAAAAAGAAAAAGCCCTTTATCTACTTCTTACAGGTGTATGAGGCTACCTTGTTCTCCAGTATGTGGTGATTGGCCTACGAATTTCCTTCTAAAGTGTCCAGATGGCCTCTTTGAGAGAAGCTCTATAAACCATGCTTCATGCTCAATTTCTTCTTGCATGATTTTTTGTGCAATGTCATATGTTCTAGGATCTTTGCCAGCAGTCATATCGCAAACTTCTCCCCATGATTTGATCGCACATTGCTCTGCTTCCAATAATACTTTCAATATTGAGGTGAGGTCCTCCCAGTTGTCTGGAAGATATGCATCAGGACAGCCGGCTTGGTCTGCAAACTTTCTAATGTCCCTTGGTAGACTACCTCCTAATTCATATAGTCGAGGGACCATTGCTTCAAAATGATTCCTGTCTTCAATACGCGCGTCCTCAACTATTTCTTTAACTCCCTCACCTTCAAGCCCAGTACAATGCATTCTTAGAATTGTATAATAGTAGTATGTTGTAAATTCTGCTCCAACTCCTTTGGTAATTAATTCTTTTAGCCTTTCTATATTGACACCGTTCTTCTCTAAAACTTCCAAGGCAACAATTTTTGGGACTGTTCCTTTTGTATCGTTTGCCATGATGAAAAGACAATGACAAGAGTATAAAAGGCTTTTTCAAGTTTCGAAACTCATTAAATGTGTATATATCTATGTTTCAAACTATCTTTTAAAAATTATACAATTTCAAAGCATTCATGCTATATCTGATATATTTCTAGATACTATATTCACTGATAATCCATAATACTCAAGCTTTTGACAAGTCCAATTGTAATTGAGTTACTGATTTAAAGAGCCAGATGAATAATAATAATAAAGTTATTCAATAAGAAGCTGAGATCACATATCAAAAAGCGGGTTATCGCAGCTCATGAAATTTAATTTTTTACGAACAAGAGTGTATGGTTGATTAAGAGCTGCGTAGTCAAATGCTGTTGTTTCTGTTGCTGTGAGTTTCGACTTCAAGCCTTAAACGAAACCGTACTCTCTCCATTTGCTCTTAACCAATGCCCGTGTTTCCTCATCTACAACAGCTAATTCTTGAGCCTCTCTGGTATATCCTTCCGCTTTCCACTTGGTCGTTGCGTCTATGCCAATCTTAGATCCAAGATTAGGTAAGGGAGAAGCAGGGTCCAGAGTGTCTGTTGGAGTATTATCAATTATTACTGTGTCGCGTTTTGGATCAGCCCTAGTGGTAATGGCCCATAATACTTCCCTTATATTGTGTACATCAATATCTGGATCTACTACCACAAACATTTTTGTCAAAGAAAGTTGTCCCATTCCCCATAAACCCATCATAACCTTTTTTGCTTGGCCGGGGTATCGTTTTTTCACTGAAACTACAGCCAGTCCCTGGAACCAACATTCAGGAGGCATAGAAATGTCAACAACTTCAGGTTGAAGCATCTGTATTAATGGTAAAAATGAACGTTCAATAACTTTGCCTATATATGCATCCTCTAAAACAGGTTTGCCAACAACCGTAGTCAAGTAAATGGGATCTTGTCTTTGCATAAGTGCTGTTAGAGTAAACGTGGGAAATGGTTCAGCAGGAGTGTAATATCCTGTGTGATCTCCGAATGGCCCTTCAATGTGGGTATCGTCTGGAGTTACGTATCCTTCTAAAACTATTTCCGCATTTGCAGGAACTTCCAAGTCAACCGTAGAACATTTTACAAGTTTAATGCCCTTCTTCCTGGTTATCCCTGAAAAAAGGAATTTATCTAGTCCTTCGGGAACAGGTGCAACTGCACTAAAAATTGTCGCAGGATCGGCTCCTATAACAACTGCCACTTCAATTCTCTTATTTGATTTCTTCATTATTTGGTAATGCTCTGCTCCGCGCTTGTGGATCTGCCAATGCATAATAGCTCTTCTTTCATCAATAACTTGCATCCTGTAAACTCCGATGTTTGGGACACTACTTTCAGGATGTTTCGTGATAGTTAGCCCAAACGTAATGAATTTTCCAGCATCACCAATAAATGACTTCAGGATGGGCAATGAGTCAAAACTTGCTTTATCTGTTTTTACTATCTCAGTAACAGGTCCGGAATCCACATGTTTAGGACCATAATCAGCAATTTCTGAAAGCTTTGGCAACATTTTAAGCTTATTTAATGTTCCTGAAGGCATCTTAAATTTTGTTAGCTGCACTATTCTAGCTCCTATTTCCGTAAAATCCCTGGAATCAAGCGCAATATGTAATCTTTCCATTGTTCCGAATGCGTTGCCAAGAATGGGCATCGATGAATCCTGTACGTTTTCGAATAACACAGCCGGGTGTCCTTGAGCATACATAGCCCGCCGCATAATCTCAGCGACCTCCAAATTAGGGCTTACCTTTGTTTTTATTCTTTTCAGCAGTCCTGCCTTATCCAGCGCTTCCATGTAGTCCCGAAGGCTCTCAAAAGTCATAATCAAAATGATCTGGCAAGGTAAGATAAGCTTTACCAGAGATAGAATCTTTGTTCTTATTAGGGACTAGGCCTGCATGAAATAGAAGTAAGAATTCAATGACAGTAATCCAGAATACTGCTTCATGATATGTCAATAATTCTTGTCATATGGGTTTAAGTAATAACTTGATGTCACTATAAAAGTTGAGAAATAAACAGCATCTGAGTGTACCTAATGACCGGGATGCCTATGAAGAAAAGCAGGTCATAGTGGAGGACTGGTTAATGGATATATTGATGGATAAACTCAGAAAAGCTTCTACTATTGTAAGTCAGAAAGACATTCCATTTATACTGTACAGAAACATTATAGAGGAGAGTGACACGTGCGTACAAGAAGAAGTTGCTACACTAGTTGAAAAATATGTTGTTATCCAGATCTTTAGTTATGGAGGGTTCATACCAAGTAGCTTTCAAAGGCAACATGTATTTACCATAGATAGATTTACGAGGCTAATTTTAAGGAAAAACAGTGCCTTGTTCTTTGAGTGTCTTGAAAGTCTCAAAACAGCATTGCTGTCTTGACACAATCTATAATTTCATATTCTGCTAGCTTGTGATTCTAGTTCCAAGTTTCCTTGTAGTGTTGTATTATTGGATTTGCCAGCATTCTAAATTACTAGAACCCAAATGAGGGAGGACTATGCGTGTCAAGTGCACACTAAAAGCAAGCCAAGCCAAAAGTCTTCGCATAGCAAGATTATGATCGTTTATACTGGACCTACTGACGAGAGGAACAGAAAAAACAGTAATAGGATTGACAAATATCTGAACTGTCAAAAAATTAGAGGGGCTATAACCTCTTTTTCTATATTCCATGTAACATTATTTCTTAAGCTTCTCTTCTCTTGCTTCCTTTTCTAAGGCCTCCCTTAGCATTTGCATGTGCCTTTGCCTATCCTGTTTTATAGTATTCCACATATTGACCAGGTCAGATCTATTGGCTTTTTCTGCATCTCCTCTGTAAGTGTCAATGGTCGAGTACAAAAACTGTGCCTCTTTTCCAAGAGCAATAAGGATATCAAAGGTTGTATTTTCTAATCCAGTTGTTTGGTGTTTTGTTGTTTCTGCCATATCCTTCGCAACACAATCAAATTAAAAAGAGTTATACTCTATTACTATATAATTCTCTTCTTGAATCATTCCTATGATCTCATCGTGTTATAACTTGGATATGTCGGCTTGTAAACTAGACCGTAGTAACTTCTGACACAATTTAAGTAGAAGTCAAAGCCAAAAAGGCGCTACAGCCAAGTTCAAAAGCACCAGCGAATAACCGATTATTGTTATATATAACATTATTCAAGAAAAATGTTAATGTTAATGACAATGCATTTTAGCCAGTGATTAGACCTGCTTAAGTTATCAGATATATATGGATATATCTATTAGGATTATATATCTAAACCATATTCGGATGTTGATCTCTTGTATGCACGTCTAATTCATCTTCCTTATCGAACTTGCGGCCACACACGCGACAGACCTTTGACCCCCTAAGGCGTTTCCTCCTAAGTTCTCTTCCCCTTAGGTAGTCCGCTATTCTCATCAGATATATGCTAAAACCCCACATGATACCTCTTATACCTTAATTATTTATATTGTTAGCTAGTGATTGTAGGAATTAACATTCTATTGTTTCTCTTCCCACATGTGAAACGTTCACGTTCCCAACAATTAAATCATGATATGTATGCAAACAGTGCAAAGAAGAATATGATCAACTTATTCCGGGCTTGGAAACCAAAGGGCAAAATGTATAGCTTTAGATGCTCACAGTGCAGCTTGGGCTTTCTTTCAAGTTAGTACCTTGAAGCCCCATATGTGGTAACTGCCTGCAGAAAGCCAAATCACTTGATTCGACAGTTAACTATGACAAGTCTTGCATGGACTGCGGCAATCGTGGAGTTATTTATAGCAAAGAGCAATGTCATTCATGTTACTTTGGATTTAAAAAGAATGCAGGATTAGAAGAATAATGTATGTATTGCAATCCCATGTTTTTATGTGTTTACGCACTTACACTGAAAAATGGTTATTCTCGTAACTAGGCCAAACACGCACTATAATTAGTCATACAATTAGTAAATGATACCGAACGTTTAATGTTCAAGAGTTATAAATATAGTCAAACGAGACATTGACGCAACTGAAAAACCCTGCGCCATAGACTGTAAGCCTGGTCTCCAAGCAAGGTTGATCTTTCTTATAGGATATGCAATTTTTCAGCACACCTTTTGTGGCAGTAACGTCTGTTCATATGACCATGACTTACAATGATGTCATTATCTCGGATTTCTAATTTGCACAAATAGCAGAGGCCATTCTGTCTGGTTTTAATAATAGTAACCATTCTTCTTGTACGGCGTTCGTTGCTGTATATAATAAAAGAACGTACCATTCTTGTCATACTTGCTATTTCGTTTTATTTTATCCCTATGAATTATTGAGTCTAAGGTGTATTATCCTGAAATATTGTTTAATTTTTTATTAGAAGAAAGCCGTAGCTAAAATACAATAATTGTTTTGAATTTAATTTCACTTAGAAATTGTTATTTTATTGTAGGAAAATGTTTTTCTTTAAGCACACTGTTTAGAAGCCCTAATTCATAGATGCCGGACAATTCTGGTTGATGCCTGTTTCCTTTTGACAAAAAACCAAGCTCATATTCGTTTTTTGCTAGTTTGAAAAGAGATTCCTTAATAGGATCATACGTAATCTCTATTCTTGAGAACGCTTCTCTCAGTTCATCTTCTGGGATCACTTTGCCAGTTAGCTTTTTTAGGGCAGTATTAAAGTTCAGAACAGCTTGATCCTTGTGGTTATTTATCCATATTGTCTCATCAACATGCAACATTAGAAATTTTTTTAGTGTTGCCTGGTTGTTTTTCAGGTAGTCTGTACTGGCGATGATATTAGCAGTAACGAATTTCCCGTCGGGCCATAAACTTCTCTCATCTACAAAAATACTTCCCTTAGCCTCTTTCTGCAATATGGCTCCCCAGGGTTCAGGCACCCATGCACCATCTATCTGCTTTCTTAAAAATAATGTAAGAATATCTTGTAGGCTGGCAGAGGTTACTTCAACGTCACCGCCGTTCTCTTTAGTATTGTGCCCATTTCTCAACAAATATGATCGAAGGGATATATCTTGGGTGTTACCCAATTGAGGGGAAGCAAATTTCTTGCCCGAGAAATCTTTAGGTGACTTGATGCCCGAGTCGTTTCTTACTACAAAGACAGCTCCACCACTTGCCGCTCCGGCAATTATTCGCGGGTCTTTTCCATCAGATACCATGTATCCATTGATTGCAGGATTCGGCCCTATGTATGCTACGTCTATCTGATTTGCAAATAATGCTTCTATCACTGATGGTCCTGCAGAGAAGACTTGTGGTTTAATTGTAATGCCATCTTTCAGTAATTTTTTTTGGAAATCTCCGTTTTCGAATCCTAAAACGGCCTGAGCATGATTGACGTTAGGAAAATACCCTATCCTCAAAGTGTTAGAAGGTACACCACTATTAGTATTTGCTATTCTCGGAGATGCATTATAAAATATGGAACTTGCAATTACGCAGACCATTATCAATATTGATATTCCCAGACTTATCTTCGCGTCCATGAACAACACAGATTACCAGATCTGCTGTTTTAATTACATTATAGGATTTTGTTTTTTATTATCAAAAATAAATGCTTCATTGTCATTAATTGTCCTGTTCGTTTATAGCTACTATAACGTATTTTTAATAACAGCCCCCAATTATTAGATATGCCATCACAGACAGAGATAACAGACATTTTATACTCAAAGATAAGAAGCATGGGTAGGAATAAAATTCGAGCTGACATTGCTTCAAACGTCAACGTGTCACAAGTATATATGCATAATATATTGAGTGAGTGTATTGCAAAACTAGGTGTCAGTTCAAGAGACGGCAACAATAAGGATGATGATAGAATCGTACTCCTGGCCGAAGCGCTTCTTCACTTTATGCTCACCGCCACTACTCTTCCATCTCAGAGAAAAATTCCAGTAAGAGATAACCTATCTATTGATGTTATAGTTCCTAATGTCCAAACACTAAACAGAAACCCTGATAAATCAATTATTGTTCAATTCTTAAGTGATAGCCTAGATTTAAAGAAAATACTCCAGCTGGAATGGTTGCAACCAAATTATAAGAATATTTGGCTGATATACGCTAGTAAACCCCCTCCATATAAAAAATATACAATATATAGCATATTACCTGACACTTCACTGCATAAAAGTTATTCAAATATCATAATAGATATCACCAATTTTCTAAAAGAAAAAGGAGACAAAAGCCTTCGATTTATTCATTGAGCTATAACCTAGAGCCCATCTATCTGTGCATCGCTGGGGCAACAGTTGGATATTCCAACCGAACTTGGTGTTTAACGTTCTTTTATTTGATGGATTATAGATTGAGAGCTTGAATAACGATTGGAATAACCAGAACAATTAGTGGGTCATTACTTGTCTTTCATGTGTATGGGTCACATCGTACAATCTGTCGCATCTATTGCATACCCATGAAATTTGCTCATTGCAAATATTACAAAATGCTACAGGAGTCAACTGTGCTCCACACGCTTTACATGATTCTTTGTTATACATTCAATTATGATTCCTCCATAAGAGAAGGGCTTTTATTATAATTATTACGACCTCCGATATAAATATTGTATTGAAAAAGAAAATTTTTTATAAAATATGCAAGCCAATCCAATTATTTGCATACAAGAGCTTTAAATCTATTCCAAAATTATATAACAAGGATAATAATTGAATATCCTGAGAATCTATGTAACTATGATGTAATTGATAATTAGAACGAAATTTTATTAGCTAATGTTATATCGTGTTATCATTTACGTGCTCTATTCAGACAATATTTGACGGAGTAATGATGTTGCTATGGGTCTCCAGGCACTGTTATAAGTACATGAATATTCTATGTACTCTAGACGCACATTGGTAAAGGACAAGAAAGTAATCAAATTTCATGGAACTGAAGTGCTCAACGTAACTATTCTATATTCAAGGAAACCAAACGCGAAACCGATCACTAGAAGAATGGAAGAATTCGATGCATTAAAGGATCCTAGACCTTGTGAAACTATAAACGTACAGGTAGTCGCTGACTTCGTTACAATTACATTTTATAAACATGAAAGTACTAATTCCATTATTGGTAGAGAGCTGATACCATTACATGCAATAGAACATATCTGGGTGAAAGATTCACAATAAGATAACTCACTCTAGTGGATGCGCTTAGAGCGGGTATTCTAGATGTAAAGCGACTATGCTTCAGAATTATTAGTTTCCATTCACATGGGTGTCATCTAGATCATATCATTCATAGATCAAGGTTTGAACAGATCTTCCTGCTTACCACGCTTTATTCTTCGTACAAACAGTTTCCAGAAATAATTCAAATGGCCATAAATATAGCGGAAATTCTTTAATATAAATCCAATAGAGATCGATATCGCTCCACCTACCACGAATCTCCAGCCTATTATTCTAAAACCTTCCCCCTCTTCTTGCAATCCAATTGTCCCAGCAATCCATATGCATACTACTCCAAATACGATAATTATAATACCCGCCGTTAAGAATGGCTTAAAAAGCGTATTCTGATCATTTACCGTCATTACAGCTTTCAATGTGCATTTAGTTAATTAAAGCATAAATAAGTCGTACGATTGGTTGTCAATGCAAGTTAAGTATTTATTTTCAAATGATCTGATATTAGATATATTCCTAGAAATATGCAATAAAGAGGTCAACTGTATAACTGCCTAATGTACAAGAATAGGCTAGAACTAGATTAACTTATGGAAAAAAATTAAGTTTACTGAATTCGTACGCAGATGTCGATCGTATTGAGGATCTTATCTCTATGGATAAATAATATGATACAAAATAATACAATCTGTAATTTAAACTGCTATCGCTTGGCTAAACCTTTCTTCGCTTATGTTATTGTACACCACCCTTTTCTATGTGTTTTATAAGTGCCCCCTTTAGCGTTTGCGAGATTATAGACTGGATACGAGGATCATTTACCTTTGGTATAATGAAATCCTCTTTTAATTGTTCATCCTCAACTAGACTAGCAATTGCATTGGCAATAGCAACTAATACATCTTCTCTTAACTCTTTAACCTGAAGATCTAATAAGGCTCGAAGGATAGATGGGAATACTACAGCATTATTCACCTGATTTGGAAAATCAGATCTGCCAGTAGCTACAATCCTTGCACCACCCTTAACCGCTTCAGAAGGTAGTATTTCGGGGTCAGGATTGCTTAAGGCGAAAATTATTGGATGAGTACTCATTGATTGCACAATCTTGTAATCAAGTATGTCGCGCCTTCCTGAAACACCTATAAAAATATCGGTACCTTTTATTGTGTCTGCAATTTTTCCTCTTAACTGTCTTGGATTGCTTCTTTCGGCTATCTCCTTTTTATACGGATTATCTATTCCTTCTTTCCTATCATGATATATTGCTCCTTTACTATCGACTACAATGATGTCCCTGCATCCTGCTTTATACATTATTTTGAATATACCATAGCCAGCCGATCCAGCACCAGATATTAGCATACTTACTTCATGTATCTTCTTGCCCTGTAGCCTCAGTGCGTTTAATAAAGCTGCTAGCGTAATAATGGCCGTGCCGTGTTGATCATCGTGGAAGACAGGGATCAAAAGGTCGTTCTCTAATCTTTCTACTATTTCTAGTACCTTTGGCGACTCTATATCTTCTATATTGATCGCACCAAATACTGGTTGGATCGCTTTGACGAATCGGATTATTTCTTCCTTATCCTGAGTCGCTATGCACAACGGAAATGCGTTAATACCAGCTAACACTTTGAATAGAACGGATTTCCCTTCCATAACCGGAATTGCCGCCTCAGGACCTATGTTGCCTAGTCCAAGCACACGAGAACCATCGCATACTATAGCGACGTTATTCCATTTTGAAGTGTATTCATATGTCAGCCCTTTGTTATTGCCTATTTCAGTAGCAACGTATGCAACACCAGGAGTATAGATTAGCCCTAGAGTGCCTTTATCTTGCTCAAATACACTGTCCACAGGAACTCTGTTCTGAAGCTCTATCTTTCCCCTTAACATTCGATGTAAATTAATTGCATCTTCCTTTGTAGTCAAACGTTCTCATATAGCCAATAAAATATGTATAAGTATTCACGAAATTCTTTATTTCCATTCTGTAGCAATTTAATTTTGTTAATATGTTGTTGATTGCGATTTTTTTGTACTACGCTGGTTGTCTATGTCAGTATAAAGATACTTCACTATTATCTTGCATTTCGTTATTCATTATGGCTATTATAGTACCATTTTTTTTATTTGTGTGTGAATGTTTAAACGCCTTTGGCAGCTCGATGAAGTACCATGGTATTAGCAGATGTACCCTAGGACTATTTAGAGTATTTTCTGGGTTTCCTGATGAAAATCCTTTTACAACCTTCAGAACAAAAATAGTAAATATTGCCTTTATAATTATAGTCTACTCCAAGCTCCTTATCCATTTCAATTCCACATACCGGATCAATAGACATAAGGCTTAAAACACTCTAAATCATATTTATTCATTACCAATCACCCTTCTCTAGACCCGCCTTTCGATTTAATGATTACAATTAAAAATTATGATCAACTCTGAGGGAAGACAAAATGTTAATGATAAATTAGAATTAGAATCATCTTTTTCATACCGAGAAATCATTATGTTCATTGCTGAAATTTATAATTGCTTCTTTGGTCAACCCGAATTAACATAAATTTTCTTATTTTCCAGTAATACTAAATTTATCAATATGTCGTATTCCTGTATAGAAATTGTATGTGAAAGGTGTGGTTGCATTATTAGTAAGATTATATGTCTGAAATCAATAAAGGATATCCTACGTCCTGTGAATGATAGATGTGGAGCATGCGGAGTACTTCTTAATCCCTCTGAATTTTCAATTAATGCTAAAAGAAAATGACGTCATAGCATTTCAGATTTTGTAGCATAGGGGGCTTGAGAATAAATCTATTCTTTTAACTTATTATTACATACAGAGAAGAGAGAGGGATGATAGTATTCATTTATAAATAAATCTGGCTTATGGAAAGCATTATCATTGATTGCCAAGGCTTTTATCTTATCTTATCATTTGACACTTTATTCACTAACGACACGTCCTGCTGTTAATTCCACCAGCTAGAAAATGTGGCAATATATGCGCTGATTTTATTCCTTTTTCTTAAGTACAAGAAATGATGAGCATGCTGCAACATACGACAATAACAATAGCTAGCTTGTTTTGTTGTTTTTATGATATTAATAGTTAAGTTCGCGTTTTTTATGATGTTTATGACGTAACTACTAACTAACCGGTTTCTTCATAACGATAAAACTTCAATGCCAATCTAAACGCATCAAATATATCGTTATATGTGCTGCCTATGCTGTGGTATGAGGCTAAGGCTAACACCAACTAATAGAGAAGGTAAGGAAAGGCTTAGACAGCAAAGAATCTTATCTCTGCAAATGAGTTGCTTTTATATACACCATTTTCTTCTTCTTATTCTATAACTCATGCAAAGAAGAAAAAAAGCATCTATGAGTATTATATCTATAGCGATGATCCTAGCTCCAGTTATAGTAACATTAGCACAATTTGGAAGCATTGGTACATCTCACGGCCAAGGAAATCTAACAATAGGAAATCTAACATTAACACCAGAACAAAAAGCAGCAATATGTGATCCTAATAATCCATTATCAAAGCTTGATTTCGTTAATACAACTGAATCAAGGATATGTGGTATTCCAAAAACAATTACAAATACGACATCCGCGAATATGACCACAGCAAATACAACAATCCCAGACACTACAACAGGAGCAGAATCCCCACCATCAAGTACTATAGCACCATCAGCGGTTCCTCCTTCAGAGTAGAATTGTTAGTTAACTAGCTATAGATTTTATTACTAATCCTACCTTCTTTTCTTGTCTTCCAATTTATTTTTTATTTGCCCTACCTATCACCCATTCGAGGGTCTCTATTTTAATCAATAATCAGCACAGAATTTTGCTGCTACATTTCTATTAACTTTAGCTAGCAGTTTTATCCTTACAGCCCAAGGAGCAAGGACTTTTGGATAAGACCATGATTAACATTCAAACCCATTAGTTAACAGTGTGATATAATGGGTCATAATCTCTGCTTCCCAGAATTTGGTAAATGTTTGAAGCAGAGATATCTTTGCTAGTAATATTGTTCTGCATGCCGTGTAGTTTATCTTTGTCAGGT
Source organism: Nitrososphaeraceae archaeon (assembly GCA_045808425.1). Classification (GTDB taxonomy): domain Archaea; phylum Thermoproteota; class Nitrososphaeria; order Nitrososphaerales; family Nitrososphaeraceae; genus JAFAQB01. Next base: position 35,222 of record JBJMFM010000352.1, read on the forward strand.
TGTTTGATTTGCCTGCATCGTTTTCACCAGTGAAGAATAGATAATGTGTAAGCCCAATCTTTTCTTGATAATAGGTGTAGATCTCATTTGCAGCACATATCGATATTTTAGAAATAATGCATTCTCTGATGAACTATTCTTTGGATTTCACTTTCAAATACCATTCCACAATGTATACATACGTATATTCCGAATTGTTCAATATCACCTTTCTTAAGAATAGCAATCTCGCTTTCATCGTGAGTATTTTCTGAAATGACATAGTCATCAAGGTCATTTAGTCTAAGTTCCTCTTCTAAAATGTGTTTTATTTTTACAACATTGGTTTCATTATATAAAGTAATTATCTTATCAGCAAATTGTTTCTGGGAAGCAACGACTTTCTCTACAACATCTAGAACAATATGTTGTATATTATTGGGAAGATATGACAGATCAATTCTCACAACCATGCTTATACGATGGCGAACCTGTCTTTAAATTTAATATTTGTTCGATAGCGAAAAATTGACATAAAAGTACTTGACGTTAACTTTCAGCAAACTAAATCCTTCATCAACCGTTCACTTAGTCAATCGTTTTCATTTACTATTTTTCCTGTTGTTAACAAGAATCCAACCAGCAGACATTGTGTCGTGTCCTATTATCTTGATCCGCATGTAGGTACCGAGTTACTCCATAGACAAGATAACATAGTATACACTATATCTAATACAAATAAAACCGAGTGACACACAGGACTTTTCAGTATTGTTAAAATGCCTAGACGGGATGCAGGCTTGACTACACCCATCTAGGTCTTTGTTCCCCATCGGTTTGGTCGATGTAAAAACAATTATGTATATATGCTAATTTAAATGTGATGATGAAATATTACAGTGTGGAGCTCGGCTATTTTTTCTCAGCATCACATCTCTAATATGATCAACTATGATTACAAATAGTAAATCATGCAAGGAGAGCTTGGTAACAATCCTACTTATAATCTGAAGAAAATTTATGATTTTAGAGGCGGCACATTCCATAGTCGTAATCGTTGGAATATGGTTTAGAGTGGCTCTGATTATCCGCACGCTGTGAGATGACTTGAGAAGCAATAATCATGTATCTTGTGTTCGTTAGCTAAAAGAAAATATGAATTTGTTAATGTATTTATTGTAATTTGAGAACCTGTATCATATTTAATCAACAGCAGGATATACAAAAAATTCGAAAACTACATGAGTCTAGCAGCAGGTTCAAGAACCGAGGGAAAAAGAATGAAAAAAAGAAGCTTGGCAATTACTAGAAGGTCCTGGTAAAAATACCACACGAGGTGATAGCGCTTGATTGATTTCTATTAAGAAGAATACGTAGCAGGGTTATCTCTAGCATTCTGGCCCATATGTTAAAGTTATAAAGTTATGATAGATTTAGTAAATACAATCATCGACTCATTTTTTGCCAGCATACATCACATGAATTTCTTGATAGTTCCATTCAAAATCGCGCAAGAAAGAGGCAAACTCATTGATGGGTATGATAGGGACTTTATTGATAAAATGGACTTTTTCAGAATGCAGTGTTAATACAATAGGAATCGCAAATGTTATAGATTTTCTCCTTCTTTCGAGGAATAGTTCTGTTCTTATTAACTGCTTTTTAACATAAGTTGAAATTAATGAAATATTACTTCGTTTCCAATGTTTGCAATCGATTACAAGGGCACGAGCCGAATCAATTCCAATTACATCAATTTCACAGCGTGGTTTTGTGAAACGGAGATTCATCTCTGTAGCATATCCGAATGTATGAAGCATCTCTAAAGTCAATGCTTCGAAATCTTTCCATGTTACTGCTTTTGAGACTCTTTCGATGTCACATCCAATTTGCAAAGCAATAATTGCAGCCTTCAGTCTATCAGATCGAGAGAATGTTATGACGTCTCTGGAAATGGAGCCTATACCCTTAAGGCTCAGATAGTGTAGAACATTCTTGGCAACACTCTTGTTAAAGATCATAGAATTAACGATGAACTCATTTACATTAGTATTAGGCGACATTATCCCAGATATAGCTCTGGCTATCAGTTCTGGATGCATACACAAATACTGAAGCTAAACATATTTTAACGGTATTTGATATAATAACTGCAAGATCCAAAATTGACAAGGCATCTATCAAAGAAAAGTATTTTAAAACTAGCCCTAAAGATATTAAACGCTGAATAATTAACATTATGTGTGCTTATTGGATTTTAGATCTTAGGTAAATAACAGACTTACACATAGTTGGTTCTTTCACTATGTATTTCGCATCCTCAACTGTATCCAGATCTCGCATCATTCTATGTGATAAAAATACCTTGATCTCAGCTCCTGTCTTTTTCGCTGCATTGATATGCATATCAAAGCTATTATTATCGTAATGGGATTCAATTAACTTAGGAGGTCTGCGTAGCAGAGCATTGGATCCATCGTATCTCGCGGAAGGACATATGACCAGACACTTGTGATGCTCTTTCGCATAATTGCAGATCATATCTATATCTTCAGATACGGTTAGTGGTAAATCTTGTGGTAAGACAATTGTCGCGTCGGCTCCGGCTTCACTACAATAGTTATTCGCTATAGTTACCGCGTTATTTACGCCGATGTTATTATCCTCATCTAAAAATATTGCAGCATGCATTTTTGCTATTCTTTTTGCACGCACATCGCTCGAAATCACAATAATTTTAGATATTGCAGTGGCCTTACTAAGAGTAGATAGTGTACACTCAAGGAGTAATCCACTTAATCTAACTCGATCGCGAATATCAAGTAGAGGTGCTAGCCTCATTTTTCCCTTTTCAAATTGTTTTGTAGGTACAATAGCGAATATTTTCAATTTCAAAAATTTTTAAATCGCTTAAGTAGGTACAAAGCTACTCGGGTTTCATCATCAGCGTTCCTCATAATAATATCAGTTTCATATGCTTTGATATCAAGTCTATTTATCTCAGTAGAGAGACGCCAGTCGCTTGCAGAAATGATAAGCTTGCTTACAAAATCAGAATAGTATTTAGCAACGCCAATTGGGGAATTTTGGAGATCCATAGCCCTCATGTATTTGGCAGCCGGTCCGCTTACAGCCTCATTTCCAATCATAGGAGAAACTGCAATAATTTTTTTCTTTTGAGCGATAAGCTCCTTTCTTATACCTTTTATTGCTAGGATCGGCCCTATACTCGTGATTGGATTCGCTGGTGCAATAACAATGATTTTAGATCTTTTTAGTGCATCGATCGCTCTGGGATTAACTCGCGATCTGTCTGCACCGCTATAGACAATATTGAGAACATTGGGTTCTCCACCATATTTCACCCAGAACTCTTGAATGTGCATTTCTCCTCTGTCAGTTACTACCTTTGTTTCCATTGGATTATCAGTTGCTGGAATAATTTTTGGCGCGATAGCATATCTACTTCTCATCCAATCCGTAATTTCGGACAAATTTTTTCCATTCTTAAGCATATTAGTTCTCAATAAATGGGTAGCGAGATCTCTATCACCGATTTTAAACCACATTTCTTCTCCTAGCATCTCCATTTGGCGTAGGAATCCAAAGGAATCGTTTTTTACTCCCCATCCCTGTCTCTTGTCGAGCATATCAGCCAGACCATAAATTATAGTATCGATATCTGGACAAACATAAAGGCCATGAAGCCATATATTGTCGCCTACATTTGATATGACCTTAAGATCTGTAGTTTGTAACGCAAGGCCACGAACTAACTTAACTGAGCCAGTTCCTCCAGCGAGAACAGTAATCAAGATCGGAATATGATTATACTAAAGCTACAATCTATAATTTTCGGTCTTTTTTTAGCACTCGACTCACATTGTTTGACCATATCCAATCACTAGAGACTCTTGCAACTGTGCTATCTTGACATGATAGTTTGAGGCCACAGACATCATCAGAAACCTTTGATGATTATTGGTTGCTGAATTCATCTAAAGTTTGCAAACTCGCTTGAGCATACAAAAGTATACTACTATTCTATGACAAAGAATGACTTCATGTCAATAAGTAACTACTATACATGATTAACAGAATATTATGTCACCTTGTTGTTCAACGGCTAAAGAACTGCCTTTCTTAGGTTTGTAACTACACAAGCTTCTCTCAAGAAAGAATATAAGCAGGTTTTATTACAGTTTGGTTGTGGATTTTCCATATCTGCTCGTCTCTTCAATTCTAGGCACAGTTTTAATTGCCAGTTTTTCATCTCAGGCTTTTGCCAATCAATTGACAGGAGGAATTCTAATACCAACAGTTGATGAATCAAACCCTGTCTTTACTGGCAACAGATTCATTGCATTGAAGTATCAGCCGGGGAGTCCGTTGTCTAAATTGTTCAATGGGAAAAGTGAGCATATTGCATTTAAGTTGAATGGGACAGAACCGGGAATGTCTAATGTAATATCAGCATTTAACCAGGCCATTGCTACTCAAAAGCAAAGCCCTGTGCGAGTTCTAAACGCAAGCCTAACCTACTCGGCGGATATCATTGGACAGCCAGATAGTGCGCAGCTCTCTTATAAAGTCGATTTAAATCCAACAATTTCTAAATATGTTCTTGAAAAAAATACGCCTCAGGGAGCAGCAGTTGATTTGGACTGGCGAAGTATATTGGTCAACGGTCCTTTGACAGTTGATGCACCTAAATATGGTAAAATAGATATTAACCTCCCAATTGGTTTGCTTCAAGTCACTAATCCAGATTTAGCACAAAAGTTTTTGAACTCACAGGCAAGTGCTATCATGAGAGATCCGTTGTTCAATTTCCAGTCTATTGGTATACCAATGGATAGATGGCATTTCCTTTTTGACCCGACTGGCAGCGTAGCCGGCGCAGCAGGTTCAGGTTTTGTGGAACAAGGAGGAGCTAAGGCAGTGTCGATCTATTCTCTGGGTGAGAGTAGTTTTAGAGAAGGAACTTTTACAGAACAGACAAAGGAAGCAACTGCAACAATCGATAACTCACAGGTTGCTGTTCATTCATCAACTCCACCACCTAGTGCACAGATCCAAATAGCTGGATTCTCCAAGATACAAAAATCAGGAGGTAACGAACTTGCATTTGTTTCTGCAGAAGCTCCAGCAGGAACAGTGACTGCTACAGGAGGGTTTCCATTACAAGTATTACTTGTCTTGGGTGGAATGATGGGTGCAGTTGCAATTTTCGTCCTTGTCAAAGCACGAAAATAATCATTCTAGTATTCTAGTGCCAAATCTTCATAAAAATAAATTCATAGTTGCAAACTGGTTGTAAAAAATCGGTTCCATGCTAATACGCGATAGAATTTTTATTGTTATAATGTAATATAAGAGATCTTGGATTTAAGAGAATACACTCTAATACAGGTTATATTATTATTGTATTACTTTGATATCGATTTGTGCATAGGATAAGATCTTTTCAACCTGCCCTCAGATCTTAGATAATAACCAGCATCTACTAGGGTAACAACTGTGCTCTTGTCCTGGCTTAATAAAGATTCACCAGAAACCTTTGTTCTTCCTATACCTATAGGTTCCTTTCTTGTATTCAAAAGAATTATAATTTCGTTTTCTCTGAGCATCTCGCTAGTTTGGACGATAGATTGACCAAGAACATCTCTGCCGTATAGAATTAGTTTTTCAGCAGTTTCATTCACAACTATATGTGGGAATTTTTTGCTGGTTCTAGCTATAAGATCTGCTCCCTGCATAGACGGCATGAATTTTTTTTTAATTCACCGATCTTTAGACCTGCATAATATGGTTCTCTCTGAAAAACGATTACTTCTGATGCAGTAGATAAAAGGCAAACTTCCTTTATCTTATTATGTCTTAAGTCGTTTAATAAAAGTGTCTTTTCTTCTATAAAGTCAAAAATGCCCCAATTATAAAATGCCCTTTTTAAAATAGTAAACTCGTTTCTATCAGGCCTTCTGTACATGGATGTATCTAGTTATTGATCCTCAATCTTGCTATATAAAATCCAAGCGTATTATGAATATGAGGATACAGACGCTTTGTATTTTTCATGTCATCGTGAAATCGAATGTCTCCGAAATTAGTGAGACCTTCTATTCCGTATTGAACTGGCTCAATTTTAACATCAAATCTATCTAATGTCGAATTTACGATATTTTCATTTTCCTCCGGGGCAAAGGAACAAGTTGAGTATACTAGCAACCCACCAGGTCTCACAACTTTGATAGCGGCTTCGATCAGTTCCATTTGATTTGAAACGCAGTATTCTACATCCTGCGCTGTATGACTTGTTTTCCTAGTTTTATCTTTTATGATTACACCCTCACAGCTACAAGGTGCATCCAATAATACACGATCAAACTTTATATTAAGATCAGCAACCTGCCGACTATCCATTTTATATATGCAGCTATTCATCACTCCACATCTAGCTATATTAAACACCATTGAATTTATCCTTGCAGAATTTATATCTAATGCGATAACGCAACCAGTGTTTTTCATCTTCTGAGCAATAAACGTAGTCTTCCCTCCTGGTGCAGAAGCCATGTCTAAAATTATCTGATCCTCTTGTACATCTAATGATTCTACCGCAATACAAGAACTAAGATCTTGTATGTAATAATAACCTAATAAATACTCTGTAGTGGCACCGATAGGAAATGGAGATTTTTCAACAGCAAAAACATCTCGAATAACTGTGTCCTTAAGATGAAATCCTTTTGAAGTGAGCCTTTTCTCAAGGTCTATGTTGCTTATTTTTATAGTATTAGTCCTGATGTATTGATTAGGAAGTCCGTTCATGGTTTCTAAGAATCTATCCAGATCTGGAACATATTCTATAAATCTGCTGATTAGCCATTCGTCATAGCCATAAGTCTTTGCAAGTTTAACAGACTCTGGTGTTCGTGGAAATATTACGGTTTTCATATGTTGTTATACTATGGATTATTGTTTATTTCTATAAAGTATTTATTTCAAATATATTGATTATGCGAACGAGTATATGCTTGACGACTAGAGACCAGAAGATATAGGTGTAAAAGCTATTGCTATTAGTTGATCACGGGGACTATTACTTGTTTGAGGTTGTTATTTTTGCTAAAGATGCAATACTTGAACAGGTGTCTAAAGATGACTAAGTAAATATTTATCATGATAAGAATACTAAACAAAATCCATTTTTAATATGAAAAAATTCTCGTAAGCAATATTTCATTGCGTACGAGATTAACTAATCATGTGCTAGTAGTAACCCTCCTTTTGTTTTAAGTGGGATTTCGCTAAGCAGCCAACCTGAGCAAGTGCAGGACTTGTGCTCTGTTTGGCCTTGCTCCACTCGGGTCGACAGTTTCATTCCAGTACAGGAAATCTCAGGCTACTAGCCATCATCGTCTATGAGTTGTCCTGTCTGGATGTCTTTTCTGGTTCGTAGCCAGCCGTCTCCAGCTAATTATCACTAAATCGAGTGCCTGCTATGAGGGAGGAGTTTCCTCTCTATCGAGTTGCCCACACGCTAGCTCACGATTAAAAAACATCATGATCCATATATTAATATAATTGTGGAAAATATGATTTCTCGAGATCAGCAATTTGTGTTACGTGTTCAACATTGGCGTATTCTTCTAAAAGCTTAGAGTTTAACTCTAAAAAAGTATGGCCCCATTTAAATTTGTTCATCAATTCTGCAGCCATTGCTCTATATCCCAAAATATAGAGCGAGCCTGACAAGGCTTCTGCAGTCGATAACATACCCACCTTGGAATAATTAGTGGGATTTGCAGCCAACAGAAGTGGTAAACGTCTGTCTATGCCATGAAAAGCAAGCTTTCTGTATTTCAGTACCTCATCGGCTCGTGACCATGAACAATCAATGGCGCAAACGGAACTTGAAATTTTCGAGTCTTGTCTTGAGAGCAAAACCGTGGCAAACGGATTCAATACAAGCACATTTTTATGAACGTGATTTACACGTCGGGCCAGATTAAATTTGACTAACTTAGCCGCTGTGCACCTAAAAGGATCATCTTGCTTTAACATGAATACAAATAGTTTAATCACAGTTTTACATCAAGCAAATCAGTGAAATTCACGATAATAAATATTTGTTGAGCCTGCTTTTTTTAGTTAGCAGCAGTTCATTATATCTTGCAGTTGTTTAGTTTTGACAGAGAGCAAAGACGCCACCAAAAAAATAGGTTTGTTAGTTTATAGGTTAGCAACCTGGCTATTTGATAATGCCATCATGCTTCCGATAGCTTCAAAATACGACTCTATATCCATTTCAATTATTTTTCCGTCGTCTATGTTTATAATGTATATCATGTGCAATCTTGCAGATTGGATCTCATTTAGGGTTATGGGTGGATTTCTGTAATATCTATCACAGAGTAATTTAACCCGCTCTATCTCGTCGCGTCTCCTATATCTTGGGGGTCGCCCGAATACCTTTGGTATAGAAAGGATGCTGACAGGCGGCGTAGCCAGGATAAATTGATTAGCAAATTTGCTATATCTGGCGATCTTACTTGCTATTCTTGCAGAGTAATATGATAATGGATCCAGCGCATGCTCAGGAGGTATGAAACCTGTTTCTATTTCAACTATTGTTTCTCCGTCTCCCTTCGTGGCAAAAAGATCGCATACTAATATATCAGTTAATTGTTTTTCAACGTCAACGGTATAACCATAGTGAATTAGATGCCTAGCGCATACGAGTTCCATTGTAGAATGGTTGATTTTGACTAAATTCCTTTTGTATAATTCAATTAAGCGATATTTTACAAAATCTAGCCTACTAATGATCTCATGTGATTCTCCTACTGCAAGCTTGCTCGAAAGTGTATTTACATCCTCACTGAACCGTTCTATATCCAAATGCGGTATAATAATTAGCAAGTATTTTAAATGTGCTGTGTGCAAAAACATAGCAACGTTAAAAATCCCCGTACCTACTACTAATATTTGATATGTCATTGATTAAAAAAGTTACAGTGCTTGGTTCAGGTATAATGGGTCACGGAATAGCACAAGTCTCCGCTGCTGCGGGTTACGGTGTCGTGTTACGTGATATTGAAGAATCCTTTCTGGAAAGGGCGATGAGTAAAATAAAGTGGTCACTCACTAAACTTGTAGAAAAAAAAAATTAACTCAGAAAGAAGCCGACGAAATATTTAATCGAATCGTCCCAACAGTAAACTTGCCAGAGGCTTTGAATAATGCCGACCTCATTATAGAAGCGGTACCGGAAGATATGAACTTGAAGAGAAAGGTGTACGCTGAAATAGACAAACATGCACAACCAAAAATGATTTACGCATCCAATACTAGTACATTGCCAATCACCGAAATGGCAAGGTTAACACAGAGGCCAGAAAAATTTGTAGGAGTACATTTTTTCAACCCCCCACAATTAATGCAGCTTGTAGAAGTTATCCCAGGTGAAATGACCAGCGAGGACACAATTCAGATGGTGACAGAGTTCGTCAAACATGTGGGCAAACAACCAGTACTATGCCGAAAGGACGTTGCAGGTTTCATTGTCAACCGTATATTTATTCCCTTAATACATGAGGCTGTACACTGCCAAAACAGAGAACGTGTTTCAATGACTCAAATAGACTCGGCAGTAAAGTTCAAGATGGCCTTTCCTATGGGAATCTTTGAACTTGCAGATTATACTGGTCTAGATGTGATATATAAAGCAACTATGGAAATGTATGTACGCGATAAGAAAGTCGTAAATCCTCATCCGAAAATAAAGCAATTAGTTGATGAAAATAAGCTGGGTCAAAAATCAGGTCAGGGGTTTTATGAGTACAAAGGTGGTACGTACCAGCGTATTAATCTGACCGAAGGGGAAGCAGAAACTTATGATCCGATACGATTGGTGGCAGTCGCGGCTAACAATGCTGGCTGGCTTCTTTCCAATGAAGTGTGTAACGTACAGGATCTTGAGAAAGCCCTTAAACTGGGTATGGGTTTAAAGACAGAACTGTTCAGGACTGTAGAAAGATTTGGTATTGAGGATGTCATAAAGACATTGAATCATATGCAAGAAAAGTATGGACCGTTTTATCAGCCTGATCCCTATTTGCTTCACTACAACCCTTGACAATCATTCTTCCTCCCGTCTATAATTAATTGAACTGCTGAATAAGGATCATTTGCTAGAATCAGTGGAGTAAGCCTACGATCATCAAGGAATCTCCCTGCGTACATTTCTGATACCCCTCCACTTCCAGAAACTACGACCATTGTTTTTTTAATCATATACCCTACTGCTAATTCAATCAATGTTCCTACACCTCCGCCAACTGCAATTATACCATCTGCGGATGTAGCCACCATGAGATCTCTTGCGAAGCCCATACCAGTACAAACAACAATATCGCAAAACTCATTAGCAAATGAAGAATCCTGTTGAGGTATTATACCGATGGTCAAACCATTATTTTCCTTTGCTCCTTTACACGCTGCCTCCATTACTCCGCCGAGCCCACCGCAAATTAAAACTGATCCGGAACGAGCTATTTCTCTACCTACTTGTAAAGCTAGATTTCTTGCCTCATCAGTACAGTTTTCTTTGTTATATCCAATCACTGCGATCTGAGATTTACGCATATAATCTGAAAAATTATCTGTGTCTTATACTTTATGATAAGACTTCTAAAAAGTACAAAATTCAATTATGCTAAATTAAAGTTAAGAATGATTGTACATAGGTGTTATGTTATAGATAGAAAAAAACTCGCTCTGCAAATCATTGTGATAGAAAAGAGCTTATTGGTTTGAATCGATGGTCTAGCCGCCCTCCCGACACGAGAATAGTACGCATAGTTATGGTATTACACATGAGCAGCTGATCTAGATCATGGAAATGGGCATCTTTTTACGTTGGTTAAATTCAATCACGTCCAAAGTTATAAAGTAATATAAGGCAAGCTTTTCAACAAGCGTAAATGGATTATCGAATCAAGGATATTTCTTTGGCTGACGACGGTATGAGAAAGATTGACTGGGCAGAAGTTCATATGCCGGTACTTGTTGCATTGAGACAGAAATACGAAAAATCTAAGCCTCTTAGAGGGGTTCGAGTGGCTGGTTGTTTGCATGTAACAAAAGAGACGGGAGTATTGGCAAGAACGCTTAAAGCAGCGGGTGCGCAAATATCTTGGTGCGGATGCAATCCGCTGAGCACACAAGACGATGTTGCAGCTTCGCTAGTAAAGCATGAGGGACTATCTGTATTTGCTAGCCGCGGAATATCAACTGAAGAATATTATAATGATATTCATTCTGTCATTAAACTTGAGCCCAATATTACCATAGATGACGGGGCGGATCTGACCGTAGAACTACATAATACAACTGTCGACAAGTCTAAATTAACAGTATATGGCGGTACTGAAGAGACTACAACTGGTGTTATCAGATTACGTGCAATGCAAAAGTCGTCTAAACTAATGTACCCTATCATCGCAGTGAACGATGCTGAAACTAAACATGACTTTGATAATGTTTATGGAACAGGACAGTCAGCATTAGATGGTATCATTCGAGCCACTAATGTATTACTCGCAGGGAAGAATGTCGTAGTTGCTGGATATGGCCATGTTGGTAAGGGAATAGCAAAGCGTGCATCAGGTATGGGCGCCAATGTCATAGTTACTGAAGTCGATCCGATAGCAGCACTAAAGGCAAAGCTAGACGGCTACTCTGTGGTACCAATGAGAATTGCAGCCACAGTAGGTGATATATTCATAACAACCACTGGTTGCAAAGATGTAATAACTGAAAAACATATTTTTAACATGAAGGACACTGCATTATTAGCAAACGCTGGTCATTTCAATACAGAAATTTCTGTCTCTGCTCTAGAGGGTCAATCGTCCGCTAGGAAAGATATCAACAATCACACAGTTCAATATGAATTGGATAATGGACACAGAATTTATTTAATAGGCGAAGGTAGATTGGTAAACCTGGCTGCCGCGGAAGGACACCCTTCAGAAGTCATGGATATGAGTTTTTCGAATCAATTTTTGTCAGTTTTAAGACTTGCGCGTTCAAAAGGTGATTTGAAACCGGTGGTGTATGATATAGAGAGAAGTCAGGACCAAGAAATTGCTATGGCCAAGCTAGAATCTATGGGAATAGAAATAGATAAACTTACACCTGACCAAAAGGTATATTTAGATGGGTTCAGTGAAGGAACGTAATAATACGTTAGTTCACTTTGATATATTTCTATGTTAGCTATTTGTTTGAGCATTCCTTCAAATAGTATTTTTTGCTAACGAGCAAAAATATTCAGTGCAAAGCAAATTTATTCTTATTCATTTATAGAAATGTTCAAACTTTTATTGGGCTAACTCCTACCTAGTAACAATGTCATTTGGAGTAGATGTTCTGGGAACATTGAGTGAGAAACTTAAGCATATGTTTGATGAGACTCAAGGTAAGTATTCTACATTTATGAATGACAATAAATTACACAAGGAGCAGGTCATAGACGAAAAGGAATTCTTCCTTCGGATTACAGATTACCTAGTAAATTTATCTGCTTTTAATTTCCTTGCCATACGTGTGGTCTTGGAATTGAAATCTGCTATGGAGAAGGGAACGTCCATAAAAGACACAAGCGGCGGATTCGCTTCTCCTCCTGCTTCCCAACAGTTGAGTTTTGGAGTAGGGGGTTTTATCAATACTGGGGGAAGCGTTGGAATAAACGACAAGTCTTCAGAGGAGCAATTACAATTGCCTTCTTTCAAGCCGGTAGATATTGAAATTGAGAGACACCAGTCCACAATCCCGGAAAAAGGATCAATAAATAACACCACTAGAAGATGTACTGCATGTGGAGTTATCATATCTCGAGAAGCAAAATTTTGTAGTAAGTGCGGTAATCTGCAATAACATAATATATGGTCATGGAAGGCGTGCAATTTTTATACCTTAGACTAATATACAACCATCCATACGGTCATGCATTATCCAAGTCTTCAAAGAGAAGAAGTTAGAACCAGAAAGCTATTGCTTGGAATTTTCTATATCTGTGCAGCATCCATGGCAGCAATTACTGTCTATGCACTATACACCAGCATAGTAGAATATATGTCCAGCGGCAGGGTGGTCATTGGCGAGGTACTCGTATATACCGACTTTCCAGTTCATGGACTTGCCAAGCTGGTGACTTATTTGATGGTTGTCTCTGTGGTAGGATGGTATTGTGTTACCAAACTTGGTGGAGATAAGGTAAAAGATATTCCAAAGCCAGTTAAGTCCATCCTGCAGCTAGTTGTATTGGCTATTGCTGTAGTAGCACTGTATGAATTTATTTATAATTTGATTATATGGAATTCTCTAATTACAGCAGACGCGGTGAAAGGAATAATTAGACTTGATAACATAAATCTACCATACCCTAATCCTAGTACGCCTTGGAATCTTGTATTTGCCACAAAGATGTCTTTAGCAGCGTTTCTGATCTCTGCACATGGATTTTATATTATGTCAAGGACAAAAGAGCACAACAGGGAACAAAAAATATAGCAATAGTGATATTTGTAATTCTTTTTCAATCACGTGAGTATTGATGTTTTTTTGTAACGAATTCTTTATACATCGCTTTTGGCTTACCTTGTTTGAACAGTACAACAGCTGATAAATATTTTCCTTGAATTAGTGTATTCAAATGTATTTTTGCACTTGTTTTGAATTCCCTTCTTATCTCAATCGTATTGATATGACATGATGTCTTATCTTATAGAAACTCAATAATAACCCGAATTGACAATACTCATAAACATGTACATTTCAAAACCAAACACCGCCAAAAATACTGTAATCTCTTCATTGTATTCTATGGTTGCCTTTTTTATTCTTGCATTTTACTACTTTTTATTGTTCTCTGTTGCAACAGGTTTCTCTTCCCAATATGCAGTCGGACAGACTATGATTTCTAAGAATTTCTTAATATATGAGAATCCTGCATATGGATTTAAGATACAATATCCATCAGATTGGGAAAAAATAGAATTTACTGGAGGGGTAGAAGAAGGTCATCGCAAAATTATTATTAACTTCGTATCGCCTTTAGAAAGTGCTTCTGATAATTTCAGAGAATATTTTATAATTGAAAGAGGCAGTATAGAGCCACAGGCTACATTATCTCTTCAACATGGCTTCAATTCATATGTCACTAGTCTAAAATCTCTACCAGATTTTAAACTTATTGAATCAAATATATTTTCACTTGGTGACAGGCCAGCTGAAAAATTGATATATAGTTATAGTAATCCAGAGGTTGGAGTAACAAAGACAACGGATATATTGGTAATCAAAGACGAGAAAGTATATTTGCTTTCATTCAATTCAGATGCAGATAAATACAATAATTACCTTCCAACAATCCAGAAAATGGTTGGTTCGTTCCAGTTCAGATAACATCAGATATAAATCTCACCTACGGCCACGATGATAGAGTTTTTGCTTCAATCAACCTAGTCGATCTCAGCGGCTGTATAAAAACGCTAAACGAATGATTATTTGAAACATAAAATGATAAATCTTCTTCAAATCATAAGTAATTATTAATGCGTTATTAAGGTATATGGTTATATTGCATTAGTAATTGCATATGAGTATGAAATGGTCAGCCTATAATAAGGGAAACTTCTTTACCCACGTTAAGCGCGTAATTGTTATTTTAGCTAACAAGGCAAGGATCTTAGCAAGAGAAATAGCTAAACAATTAGGATCATTACTACAAAGACAAAGAATAATCTCCGATAGAAGGATCAAGACCACAGGGAGTGACAGATCCTCCATCGGATTCAGGCAACTACTAAGAAGGCTTGGAATTGTCACGTCTGCAAGGCTAAGCGAAACTATCCGAGAAACTAAGGAAGCAATCAAATATGATGTGGAGTTTAATAAGAGAGCTATTATGGAAAGCTCCCAGCAGGTGTCCACGGAAATTACTATTAATAGGCGTAACTTGAATGAGATATTAGCACAACAACTAAGAGAAGAAATTGGAATCGATTGTCAAGCTCCAGAAATTGGCTCGCTTCAAGTCGAGCACAAACGCTATTACAGTTACAATTTTCCTATGAGTCCAAAAGTGACTACAAACAGAGGCTGTATAATAGTCAAAGGAAAGAGATTCAACATTATACAGGTAATCCAGAGAAACTGAATCGAGATAATATTAAGACCATGGATACTTTATTTATATTATTTAAAAGATAAAATTAAGAGATAATATAATTTTGAAAGATAGTATTCTCATTGTAAAGTTTCTGAATGCTTCTCCTTTGATGAAATTAAATATCTTGGATTAATGATAACTTAAATCAATATAATCTTATTACATATCTATTATATAGAAGAGTATATCATAATATAAGTTAAAAATTATTAAATTTCATGGCTAATATTTTAATCTAATGATCAAAAAATCTAGAATAACAATGCTATCTGGAATTGCCATTTCGTCTATAGTTATAGCGTCAGTGGTCTCGATAGCAATTCATTTTCAGCAGAATGCGCTTGCTCAAAGCTCCTCAAATCCATTATCCAAAGTCCCCGTGATCGGACAACTTATGGGGGGTGGTAAAAATGCAACCTCTGGTGGGAACACAACAACAAATTCATCATCCACTGGAAACGCAACATCCGCTTCTAGCAACCAAAGCTCCTCAAATCCATTAGCCAAAGTCCCCGTGATAGGAAAGCTCCTTGGAGGCAAATAACTAAAAAAATCTGAAATACTAAAAGACAGTTAGCGGGATTCTATGCTGTCAAGGAAGCGACTGCAATAATAGTTTGCTGCTCTTTCCTTTAGGATTGGAGATGAATGAACATGTCATATCATGCTATTGATTTTCTTTTGACCTTAAGACATTCAGAGCCGATCCCTCACGAAACCATTCTATTTGTGATTTGTTGTAGGAATGATGTAAGTTTATAGCCTCAGTTGTTCCATTTTTGTGTTGCAGGTAACACCTTATAGGTTGTCCAGGTTGGAATTCTTTAAGTCCTACTATGCTTAATGTGTCATCCTCCAGTATTTTGTTATAATCATCTGGATTCTCAAAAGTCAATGCAAGTACACCCTGTTTTTTCAAATTGGTTTCATGTATTCTTGCAAAACTTTTAGCAATAACTGCGGCACAGCCAAGATATCGCGGAGTCATGGCAGCATGTTCCCTGCTACTTCCTTCTCCATAATTTTGATCTCCTATGATAATCCAGTTGGCGCGTTTTTCTTTATACTCCCTTGCTATCTGAGGAAATGATTGTATTTTGCCGTTAAGAATGTTTTTTCCAACCCCTATTTCCCCAGTGTATGCGTTAACTGCACCGAGAAGCAAATTATCGCTGATCCTGTCAAGATGACCTCTATACATCAACCATGCCCCTGCAGGAGAGATGTGATCAGTAGTGCACTTTCCTTTCACCTTTACAAGTATGGGAAGGAACAGAAAATCCTTAGTATCCCATTTAGGAAATGGGTCGAGTTTCTGTAGTCTGCTACTATCTTTGTTGATTATTACATCAACACTATCAGGATTATCCGATGGTGGAACATACACATCCTTGACATGTTCGAAACCATTTTCTGGAGTCTCAGGTGCAACCAGAGGGGGATTCAACTTGAATTTTGTCCCGTCGTCTGCAGTCAACTCTTCAGCAATAGGATTAAAGGAGAGGCTTCCATTGAGCGCTAGAGCAATGACGACCTCCGGGCTTCCAATGAAATTCATGGTCTCTCTTCTCCCATCATTTCGTCCCGGAAAGTTTCTGTTATAAGATGTGACGATAGTATTTGGTTGACCTTTTTTTAGCTCTGGCCTGCTCCATTGACCTATACATGGACCACATGCATTTGCAAGAACAGTGGCACCTATTGCCATCATGGCTTTCATCTGTCCATCCCGCTCAATAGTTGCTCTTACCATCTCCGACCCCGGCGTTACAAGCAGAGGAACTTTTACCTTCAGTCCTTTTGAGCTAGCTTGTTCTGCAATGTTTGCTGCACGTGACATATCTTCATAAGAAGAATTTGTACATGACCCAATAAGCGCGACTGAAATCGTGTCAATATATGCGTTATTTTTTACATCTTTTCCCATTTGTGATATTGGTCTTGCAAGATCAGGAGTATGAGGTCCAACAATGTGGGGTTCTAACTGAGAGAGATCAATTTTAATTAACTTGTCGAAATATTTTTCCAATTTCTCTATTTCTTCTTCTATTTCAGGATCTTCGGATAATAATTCAATATAGTTATTTGCAAGGTCAGCTATACTAGCGCGTTGAGTTGCTCTAAGGTATATATCCATCCTCTTATCATAGGGGAAGATTGAGCATGTGGCACCTATCTCGGCCCCCATATTTGTTATAGTTGCCTTTCCAGTACAGCTAATTGATTCAGAACCAGGTCCGAAGTATTCTATTATTGCATTTGTACCACCAGAGACGGTAAGTTTTGAAGCAACGTAAAGTATGATATCCTTTGGAGCTGTCCAATTGTTGAGCTTTCCTGTCAAGTACACTCCAATACGCTTAGGGTACAAAAGTTCCCATGGCATTCCAGCCATTGTTTCAGCAGCATCCAAGCCCCCCACCCCTATAGCGATCATTCCAAGCCCGCCTGCATTTGGAGTGTGCGAATCAGTTCCTATCATAAGGCCACCAGGAAAGGCGTAGTTTTCAAGTATTACCTGATGTATGATTCCAGCTCCTGGCTTCCAAAAGCCAATACCATATTTTCTTGACGCTGATTCTAGAAACTGGTATACTTCATTATTTTCGTATATTGCAGCCCTAGTATCTGATTCAGCTTCAATCCTCGCTTGTATAAGATGATCACAATGAACCGATGTTGGAAGACATGTCCGTTTCAGGCCTGCTTGCATAAACTGAAGGATAGTCATTTGCCCGGTAACGTCTTGCAATGCAACTCTGTCTGGTTGTAGTAGAACGTAACTTTTGCCAGGTTCAGGTTCATTCTTTTTATCTATGTCAAGAAGATGTCCTGCTATTATCTTTTCACTTAATGTGAGTGGGCGTCTAAGAATTTTTCTAAATTCTGAGATATTATTTTGAGATTTTTTATAAACAGCAGAGACCAATTCTGGAACAGTTACCATCTTATTCTTTTTTAACACAAACTATATACCTAATAATATTACTAACAAAATGTGTTAATAACATTTTATTTCATGCCATTATTCAAGTTAATAAAGCAGAGATTATATACGTTTATAAACTTTAATCAATTTCAGAGTTATCATTCTTGCAGTTCAACGATTTAATGGATGCATTCTAACTTATAAGCAATTAAAGTATTGGCTACACAATATTTTTCGTTATAACTCTCTGAACGCTGCTAATATTAATAATGGTGCAAACCCAAAAAAAGCAGTACTCCTCTGGTTTATCGATTACTTTTTTATTTAAAATATTGTGCATATTTTTCGATTCCATGTACAGATCATTTATGACTTTTCAGTCATATCATCATACTAAGTGGGAGAATATGCTCTATGATTTCCGCCATTTTTAGTTCCTTGTTAATCCTAGTTTCCAGAAACACGATCATAAGTTATTATTGTATTTCTTTCTCCAGTGGAAGATGAGATATGGAAAAAAAGGTCAACCAAATACTATGGTCACATCTTATAACTTTCCAGTGGAAGATGAGTACACTGAATATCGACATAGTAGTAGCTATCCAACTATAACTTGAGTAAAATATCCAGTATTACTAATCATACTCCGAGAATTACTCTGGCTACCAACGTTGGGAATTACAGATTCTTGGCAAATCAGTGATATTAAAGTGAATATAATCTGCTGATCTGTATTTGTGTTGCTGAAGCGAAACAAAGCATGGCATAACATATCTTCGCCATATTTAATTATCTAGCCAATTCTGTTCATTTTACGGATAGTTGTGAATAAGCCTATGGGATTTTCATGACACGTTCTTTTGTTTCCTTATGTATCATAAAGATGTACGACACAGATCTAGAAATTGAACGTGTCATAGAATATGATTATGTAATAGGTTATATCTTAATTTTTTATAGCATCTTGCTGGCTGTTTTATCCGTCTTTATGGTTATTTTCTGTATCTTCGGATGACCAACGACGAGTATATATTTCATCCTTAAGATTAAAACCTTTGAACATCCGGAAATACGCATGCTTTACCTTTTTTTGTTTGTCAAATTCAGATTGTATCCAAAGAGTTTCGAATATGGAAAGACAAGATGAAACTGTAGATTCGTTATTTGAATATATTGCAATGCCTGTGGCTTCTTGAAAGGTTTTCTTTGTATCATCATTAACTTCAATTGCCAAAGAAATAGATTGATCAACTACCAACGTTGTAATTTTGGTTAGAAGCAATTTTTTGATGTATTGGATACTGACCGGAAGTTTTTTTTGTCTAATATTTTTTTGTATTTCTTCTGCTATATTATCATCGTCGGTTTGTATTAATATTTTGACTACTACACCACGTTCTGATGCTTCCCACAATAAGTTTAATATCCCGCTATATTCTGCCCTATAAAATGAATTAATCGTAGAAAATAATAAGAGTATCTCATATGACGCAGATGTTAAAAGATCGATAGCAATTCTCTGTATTTCCGAAGGGTCTTGAATATTGTCTATAAATTCGCCTCTGATTCCTTTACGAATTTCCCTTATTTTCTCCTTGGCCGGAATTGCTTTGTTACACAAGTTCTCGAATAGATATTGCTGCGCATCAACAAATGATTTAGCTTTGGTATAGAAAAGTTGGACCATAACCTGTCCTTTTCCATTATCATCTAGTAGATAACATAGATATTTTATTCCATCAGAAATGATAAAAGTGCCTTTAAGATTGTCATTATGAAAAACTTCTCCATTTTTCATCATTCTGTTGCAAAAATGCATATTATTTTCAAAAATTTCTGTGACGAATCTTGATCTTACTCCTTTGGCTTTTAGGTCTATTAATGCTTTCCAAAATGACTCATTCCGCTTAAGAATGGATAAACCCGAGGAGTCAACACAGAAATCAATTCTTTCAGTAGTATCTGATATAACTTCCAATGGCAACTTAGATATGTCATTCCTCTCGCCTATTACTCTGACTAGTTGAGGACTTCTACTATCAGTAAGCACCTTGTTTTATGGTCACGGGTAAACTATTTAAATCTACATAATCAATACTCAAGTCCTCACAGATAATAAGAAAGGCACATAAATCTATTATGTTATGCTATTATTAAGGGAATGTTTTTTTGGCCATTGCTACCTCAGTAATCCATTCACATGTTACTCCAGCCTTGTCATGGTGGTTTTCAACAGCTACTTTGTCTGGTGCACTAAGGAGACAAAAGCATACGTCAGCTTCCTTGTTATAAAACAAATTCACATGTGAAACGCCAAATTCATCAACTGGAGATTCAGAAAGTTCCTTTAAATGGTCTTCGCTAAAGGGTACCTTGTGGACATCAAGAAAGATCGGCAATTTCACTGATATACATGGATTTACCATATTTATATAATTTGTCTAACACCAAATTAGATCTCCAAAACATGATATGCACTTGGTGGTGGTGGGTGAAACAACAATAAAAACAATTACATAGAGAAATGTCTACACACCATCATATGGAAATAGACCATTGTATATTCCCTGAACAGCTTCTTTATGATGTAGACAATTTTGTTTGGGCAGATAATAACAATGGAAATGAATCTATAGTTGTCGGTATCACTAGTGTTTTAACATCCATTGCCGGAAAAATATGTACCATAAAAATAAAGAGCCCGGGAACTGAGATAAAAAAAGGGAAAAGTATCGGAACAGTCGAAAGCAATAGGTACTTTGGATTAGTACGGAGTCCACTAAGCGGTACAATAATAGAATCCAATGATTCTATAATCAATAGTCCAAAGATCGTAAACGACCATCCCTACACAGAAGGGTGGTTCACAAAGATTAGGCCTAACAATATAGCGGAGGAAATCAAAGGCTTGGAAACCATTGAGAATTGTCATGCAAAGATAAAACCAATAATTCAGCAACTACATGTAAGATGCTTTGCCCAGTTCCCTGATTACGAGATGTTCGAAATAGGAGTTGAATGCGCCGCTACTCTTACAAAACTTGACGAATTATTGGCAGAAATTCAAAAGGGCCAGGTGGTACACCTTGTGTCTGATGACGCTACAGCAGATCTAGAGATTGTAAGATGGTCAGAGCAAAGCGGACAGTCCCTGGCGGAGATCAGAAGGGAAGGAAATCTTTTCCATTTCATAATAAAGAAAATAAAATAGAACTACTACCATTTTGAATTAAATTTTTGATTAGAATAATATTTTGATTGCTATATCACTGCATTTATCCAGTCATCATCTTTCTATCTCATTAGCAATCATATTTCCCCATTCGGTCCATGATCCGTCGTAGTTCTTGACATTAGGATATCCTAGCAAATATTTTAGGACAAACCATGTATGTGAAGACCTTTCACCTATTCTGCAATAAGCTATGATTTCTTTATCTGGCGTTATGTCCTTCGCTTCATAAAGTTTCTTCAGTTCGTCTACCGATTTAAAGGTCCCATCACCGTCATTTACAGCCTGGCCCCAAGGAATGTTGGCAGCCCCCGGTATATGTCCTCCTCTTTGAGCGTGTTCTGTGGGATATTCAGGTGGTGCGAGTATCTCGCCTGTAAACTCTTTTGGACTTCTTACATCTACGAGTTTTCGATCCTTAGTATCCAGAGACTGTTTTACATAGTTTAGAAACACTCTTATATTGTTGTCCGGTCCTGAAGCCTTGAAATTTCCTTTAGGATATTGTTGTGGTATATCTTTTGTTAATGGTCTGTCCTCTAGCAGCCATTTTTTTCTACCTCCATTCATAAGCCTTAGATCTTTGTAGCCATAATACTTGAAGACCCAAAATGCAAATGCTGCAAACCAATTATTAAAATCTCCATAGAGCACAAGAGTTGTATCATCGTTAATTCCTGCGTTCTGCAGCAGATTTTGGCACTCCTGTTTTCCTAATACGTTTCTAGTTATTGGATCGTTTATATCTTGCCTCCAGTCAAATAGCACTGCTCCAGGCACATGACCTAGCATATAGTTAGATTTCGGATCATAGTCCACTTCGGCTATGCGTACATTTGGATCTTGTATATGATCTTCGACCCACTTTGTATCTACTACTACCTCCGGATGTGCGTACTCTTGTGGCAACCTAGATCAAAAACTCTATGTTGGTATCATATTTATTAGCTTTTCATGTTTAAACTTTATTGGCTTTTTGCGATATCTTTTGGTCTTGGATCAAAATTTTTTACTTCTGTTCTAGCTCGACAGGTAGGGTCTTGTTAACAATTTCATAGATACAATATTAGCACGTCGGCTCAATAATTAAGAACTTTTATAGTAATAGGTATTGGTTAGTATTGGGATGCAAAGACCAGAATGGGACACCTATTTCATGCTTCAGGCAGAAGTGGCGAAGCTTCGTTCAAACTGTATTACAAGGCATGTCGGCGCAGTAATCGTAAAAGATAACAGACAAATAGCAACAGGATACAATGGTACTCCTTCTGGCATTAAAAACTGCTTTGAAGGCGGGTGTTCTCGATGCATGGCCAGAAGCAGAGGAGAGATCATGTCAGGCCAAGACCTCGACAGATGCTTATGTATACATGCCGAAGCAAACGCGATAATGCAATGTGCGCTCTTTGGAAATGCTGGAAGCACAAAGGATGCTACATTATACTCAACATTTTCTCCCTGTATTGAATGCAGTAAAATGTCTCTTAGTGTAGGTATAAGACGAATAGTTGTACTTAGCGATTATGCCGAAGACGGAACGCAATTGCTAAACGCCGGAACCATCAAATTGGTAAAGTTGGATCCTGTTTTATTGAAACCCTGGACCTCATCTATATATCAAGAGGCACAGAATCATGTGTTAAAGCAATGAAAAGTTTATGTATGTTTTTAGGATGATTTCATGTTGTTTATCTCTGTGTTGATTGCTCAGCTTTTACTAAACGGCGTAGCGATAATAATGATCTAAGACAGGTATTTCTAACAGTGCATGTCATTGCTAAGCTATGGCAAAATTAATAGCATCCAATCCAATACCTTTTTGTAAACCCTGATTAAAGACTTGAGCTAGTAGTGTTCTGGCTCTCTTGTCCTTCCTCCGGATGTATGATGTATTTTCTTGCCACGAACAACAGCAGTACACCAAATAAAGCCAATACTATTGCCAGACCTTGCGCTCCCCCATTTGGTACTACCCACAAATATGCTATTGAAAATATAATACATGTTGACGCTTGCAGCAAGTAAGTGACTGATTGACGTATCTTTTTTTTCTTTCCAGCAAAGCCAAGTCCGAAGATTATAATAGCTGGATATATAGTCAACAGGATATACTGATCAATATCTATGCCATTATGAGTCAACTTGATTATTTTTAAATTTACTTAACTATTAATAAAGAATGTTTTATGTTTTTTCATCATTTCTATGTTCAAGAGATAGGCTGGATATCTAATTGTACTGCTATCTCATTCTCCATTAAGGATCGTGCATTTTCAAATGGTATTACTGCAACATCTTCCTCCTGAAATGGACCGTATCTTGTCATATTGACACCTATAAATTGCTCCATTGGTTTGATGAATCTTACAACCGTCTGCTTTGATAGAATTCTTGATGAAATTGATTCAAGCACTTTAGGTCTACCTTGTAGGGTCGCGGCAAGTATTGCCATTTTTCTCCCATCAAATTCTCTTTCTGCATCCAGAATATACTTCTCCTCATCTGTGAGCTTTGAATAATCTACGGCGGGCAATATTCTCGAGTGTAAGGATGATGGTTTACCATTTTGAACTTCTCCTCTCATATGTTCTTCTAATAGTTTACGATGACGAATATCAAGCAGAAGAGTCACAGATACAGACATCAACTTGACTATTTTATCTCGAATATTCGCGTCTATTCCATCATACTCTTGTTCTTTTAGGTTTTCTAAAGTAGCCGCGATTGTTTTATAAGTATCGAAAGGTATAGGCTGCAAAGTAGGCATTTGGACTTCTTTTAACAATAAGTTATATACTTCTTTGATTGTTACCGATTTGGCATTAATGTGCTCATTACTATTATCTCGGTATTTTTTCATGTCTTCTTTTCTAACTGGGGTCACCATTTTATTTTTCCACCCTCTTGATCATTATTCCTTTGTATCCTCGAAAACTGATAAGCTTAAATTATAGTCTTCGATCAAACAGATCTCTTAGTTGCCTTATAAAGTAATTGATGGTAAAATTGAACCATTAGTATATAGCTCGGATGAAGTCATGCAAAAGTTAAAGAATGACCAGATTAAGTTTATTGATTTGCAATTTACAGACCTAACTGGAAGATTTCATCATACAACTATGGCGGCTAACATGTTTCATAAGGAAGACTTTAGTATTGGTCTACCCAAATTAGACGGTTCTTCAATTCGTGGTTTCACGGAAATTCATGAATCAGATTTAATCATCAAGCCAGATCCCTCTACCTATGCTATTGTACCTTGGATCGAGAAGGACCCTACAGCGAGACTAATATGTGACGTTTTGAGCGGGGGCTTTAGAAGAGATTCATTTCCTCGAGATCCAAGAGGAATTGCTAGGAGAACATCTCAGTACGTTTATGATCAGGGCTATGACGCTTCGTATTGGGGACCAGAGGTAGAGTTTTTCGTTTTCGACAAACTAGAAGTTAATACTATGACTCCATATCATAGCCAGAGCTACAAAATAACATCTAGGGAAGCACCGTGGTCCACTGAGGGCGTTGGATATGCATTAAGATTAAAAGAAGGATATCTTCCAAGTGCGCCTGGTGACACGCTTATGGATTATCGTAATGAGTGTGTAGATGTTCTAAGTAATAATTTTGGGATTGTTTGTGACGCTCACCACCACGAGGTCGCGACAGCCGGTCAATGTGAAATCGATATCAGATTCGATACTCTTATGAATGCAGCTGACTCCGTACAGAGTTACAAGTACATAGTCAAGAACATAGCAAAGAAACACAACATGGTTGCTACAATGATGCCAAAGCCAATTGCACTCGATAATGGCTCCGGTATGCATGTCAACGTAAGTCTGTGGAAAGATAACAAAAACTTGTTCTTTGATTCTAGTGACAAATATGCAGAAATGTCAGAACTTGCTCGTTATTTCGGCGGTGGAATTATAGATCATGCGTATGCTCTGGCAGCCATAGTGGCTCCCACAACGAATTCATACAGGAGGCTCGTGCCTGGATACGAAGCCCCGGTATACGTTGCATGGAGTACAGGTAACAGGTCCGCGATAATAAGAATTCCACACCACTTTAGGGGTCAACGATTTGCAGAGATGAAAAGGATTGAGTTCAGGGCTCCTGATCCTGCATGCAACCCTTATCTTGCATTCTCTGCAATAATTGCAGCCGGATTGGACGGAGTTAAAAAGAAAACACCGATCATAGATCCAGTTGACGAAGATATTTTCAAGATGAGTCCGGCACGAAGGAGAGAACTCGGAATCAAGCAGTTGCCTGCAAGTCTAAGGGAGGCATATGAAGAGCTAAGCAGCGACAGACTATTCTTGAAGCAAATCCTTGGAGACACGACCATCGATATGATAATCGAGTACGAGTCCAAGGAGCATAATGAGGTTGCGG
This sequence comes from Nitrososphaeraceae archaeon, assembly GCA_045808425.1. Lineage (GTDB taxonomy): Archaea > Thermoproteota > Nitrososphaeria > Nitrososphaerales > Nitrososphaeraceae > JAFAQB01. The sequence continues at coordinate 61,004 of JBJMFM010000352.1, forward strand.
TAAGACCTCATCCACATGAATTTTCTATGTACGCTGACGTCTAGATGCTCAGTAGGCGTTGAGAGTACGGAGTGGCGATCCTTACCTTTAATTAAGTTAAATAGGCCTACCACTGCAAGATAAATACACAACGGTTTTGATATTGAAAAACATTTGATGCTATGATAAATATATATATTTTTTTCACTGCTGACTCCCATATCTTTTTAGCAGTTCGAGCAATTTATTGGATACTAAAAAGTCAATCTCAAACATCTTCGTGTTCACCTGGAAGTGAAAATTCTGAATCTATTTCAATAAAAAGAGGGGGATTTTTGTTTTCCTTGTCACATACCTCACGACCATCTATACATTATCTCAATGTGTAAATACTTCTATCAGCTTTAAGTCGTTGCTATAGCTAGCAGGATGGGTAGTCTAGCCTGGTTAGGATACCTGTTTCACACACAGGTGGTCGAGAGTTCAAATCTCTCCCCATCCACTAATTAGCCAAGTGGATAATTAAAGAATACATCATATATTTATCTCAGCTAAGTATTAGCATTGATACAAATGTTGTAATAGTCATCAGAAGAAAAATTTTTGTAATATTCATTGATTTATCGAGAGCACAAGAATAATCATCAAATTGATCTTTTCCCATGACCTTGATCTTCGATTTGGTTAATAATAACTCGAAATTAGATAAGTGAGCTGTTTCTATTGATTTACTTGATATTTCAAAAAATATTTCCCCGATTTTGCTGTAAGTACTGATATTCCCTAGTGAATAGTAACCTTGACGTGTTCTTTTGCCAGAAGTGAAGTGTGTGTCAGATGTACAGACTTCAATCATTTTTATTCCTCTATTATTTAGTGTATTGATTATGTGTTCGCGCAGGCCATTTTCCATATTGTTCGAATCGGCCCAACCTAATAGATACCTCTTCTCTCCAACTTCTATGAATACTACTGCAAGTCCAGCTTGTCCAAGATCCCCCCCTGCTAAGAACTTGGGATAAATGTCATCAGAATTGGCAAAACCAATTTTAAATTGATATTGTTCTGAATGTTTGAGCTTTTCTAAACATTGCTTTGCAGCTACTACCAGATTAATACTGTCATAAGCTCCCAGAATATCTCCCATTGCATTATGGCTGTCCACAATGAGAATATGCTTGATCCCGAGTTGTAAAGCATACTTTTGTATATCTCTGTCCACGGTATCAGGTACGTCTTCCATCCCTTTAGGCGCCATTGAGAGGATAGCTATAACGACGTTGCCAAAAGCAATTCCTACTACACTGCTTTGTCCAATTTTAACTTCGACTGGCATACTGCAAGTGCTGCCAACTTCTAATGTTGTTTGTTTTGACAATGTCGCGATGTATTTCTCTAGCTCCTTTTTAGAAGGTATATTAAATGAATGACTAGAGACACTGTGCAAAACTAATGCTTTTTTAGAAAACAAAATATACAGTCTATAAGGTAAATTACTTCCTCCAATTGGGCTAAATGGTCCAGGATGAACTTGAGGCAGAACAAGTGAGACTTGTTTACAGTTTACAGCTTTGAATTTGACAACATATGTGCTAAGGAGTTCATCGTGAGCTTTTGACTCTGCAATCCTCTCCATGTTATCTGTCCGATTTTCAGTCCATGCCGCAAGAAACGCCTGTAGGAGTCTGAATGTACTTTCGACTCTAGGTTTTCCAGCCCTATCTGCCACAATGGTCCACGCTATGCCAATAGCTATAAAGGATAGACCAAATCCAAGTCCAACTGGGTAGACTACAATACTGTGAGAAAATAAGACGGAATTTTCAATAGCAAATAAAAAAATTAATGGCTGAATAATTGAAGCAGCTATAGCTCTACGAAGCGATGCCCCAAAGACCGATGTAAATATACCAATACGTAGGCCAATAGCCAATGACATACCTTCGATAACGTAGCTTAGTGAATCTCCATTTTTAGAAAGCAATATGTCAGCAGCTGTTCCAATTAAAACCGTGAAGAACCAAAGAAGATTCGAAAACGCAGAGACATGGAGAACCTTAGAAATTTTATTTAGAGGAGAGCCACTGAGGGCAAAAAAATCAAGTAAATTTGCAGCTGTCAGGGATACAATTCCCAGCAACAGCGACCGTAAGAAGTTCATCTCATGCCCATTGCCACCATAGCCCTGGTGAATAAATACAATCCCTGCTCCACATGATATGGAGATTATGTAAGAAATTTTATAAGATGAGGGATTTAATCTTGTAAATGACCAACGCCTGTGAATATTCGATACACTATCAAGCCTAGATCTAAACATTTAGCAGTTAGTTAAACTGGAAACAGGATTCTGATCAGGATAGATATTCCGATTAAGCCTCCAGCAACGCCCAACACGATTTCAGGCTTAACTTTGACTCCTCTCGTCTCATCTTCAAAGAATCTCAATAGCCCGGCGCTCGAGGCAGGTAAAGGAGCGTTCTTTTTCTTACTGCTCATTTTGCAATTAAGTATTCTGGGAGCCTTAAATATATTCTGTTCGCTACCACCCGGTTTTTTTGATCACCAGCTATTTGACTAACATCTTTGCGGATATAACGTAGGTATGAACAAATATTGTGGAGATAATGCTTGAAGTGAGCTAGATCTAGTTTTTTATTTCGGCCCGTTAGAGAATCAATATGTGAATTGCGTTAGTTTACTTAGCTAAAAAATCGATCAAATAATTAACGTTTCCTCTTAGCGTACATAAATATCAGCAGCAGCCACAGCAGTAGGCAAGGCTTAATAATAGGATCTGAGAAGATCAGCTCACTAAAAGATGGCGGTTATATGCAAAAAATGTGGTCTGCCAGATGATTTGTGTGCCTGTGGAGAACTTGATAAGGAAGACGCTAGAATTGTCGTCCGTTTAGAAACTAGGAGATTTTCAAAAACTACAACAATGATTGAAGGTATCGATCCTAAACTGAGCGATATCCATCATATTGTTAAAGATCTGAAGAGCAAATTCGCCTGTGGAGGTACTGCCAAAGATGGTTTTATAATGCTACAAGGCGATCATAAAGATGATGTCAAGGGATACTTGGTTAAGATGGGATTCAACGAATCTGCTATCGAAATTCAGTGACTAGTCTCGTTATACAATAATCCATCAAATCTATTGCTTGAATAATTTTATAATTTGAATATTAATTCATACCTATCGCTTATGTTCCTATCGTTTATGTTATAAATCTGCTCAAGTTCACGTCAATATATGTTCCATATTTACCTGTAAGCGAAAGCATTTAAGCCGGCCAAAAAAATGTCAGTTAATGCACCAGCCTTTTAGGTCTCAGAAAAAACAGATGACAAACACAGAAGAAACAATTAGAATGGCCTCTAACATGCAGAGAAGTATTACTTCGGGACGTTCGAGTTATGTAGAGATGCGAGCAGTAAGTAGAATTGTTGCTCATAATATGAAAGCAATGATAAATTCCATGAGATCGACTACGAACGATCATAGATCAGTGGAATTATCAGCAATTTCTTCTGCGATATCCAATGCTTACGAATTTACTCTAACACCAAATGGTATAATTAGGCATAATGACTTAGAAGAGCTTATTTCTGCTGATTTGGATATTTCTGTACTTCTCACTACAATGAAAGACAAAATAGAGATCGACGGTCAAGCGCATATTGATGGCGAGATAAGTCTTCTAAAAGATTTGCTGAACACAAGACTAAGATTAGTAGAACGCTTCAAAGCTTGAGATGCAGCTTTAATCCTTTGTATCTGTTCCTAATGGTAACTTCGGTCACACCGGCTGCTTCTGCAACATCCTTCTGTGTCTTGTTCTCCCCATTCATTACGCAAGCCACATATAACGCGGCGGCAGCCAATCCCATGGGATCCTTTCCTGCAGAAATCTTACCTTCTTCAGCCTTCTTTAATATTTCAAGTGCCTTACGTTTTGTTTTTTCTGATAGACCAGCTTTGCTTGCAATTCTTGCAACACATTTCACAGGATCTACAACGGGCATTTTAAGATCTAATTCCCTGATGAGTAATCTATAGCATCTCGCAACATCTTTCTTCTTAATATTACTGGCATTAGCAATATCCTTAAGCGTTCTTGGTGTTTCTGTATCTCTGCATGCAGCATAAAGTGCAGCAGCTACTAAAGCGGAAATTGATCTACCCCTGACCAACCCCTTCTCAAGGGCCTTCCTATACACATAAGCAGCTTTTTCAATTACGGCATCTCCGACTGCGAGTTTATCCTTTAATCTATCTAACTCACTGAATGCTTGTCTAAAATTGCGATCTACTGGCTCATGAACTTGACTCCTACTATCCCATGTTCTTAGTCTTTCTATAGTACTTTTCATCGATGCGGACAATGGTTTTCCTGAAGCATCTTTGTCTACCGGTCCAATAATAGTGGCGAGACCCATGTCATGCATAGCAAGAGATGTTGGAATCCCGGCACGGCTTCTATCCTCATGTTCCTCCTTTGAGAATGCACGCCATTCAGGCCCCATCTCTTCTATTCTTTCAGTAACGACGAATCCGCAATTGCCACAAAACATTTCACCACTTGAATTATCGGTGACCATCGGACCCTTTCCGCAGCGTGGACATCTGTTACTAAACATTGAAATATCTTTTACCAAATTTCCCACCACAAAATTTTAGGCGATGCTCGCCATCTTATATAAATATTTTATTTTGGTATATAAACATTATGATTAATAGTATTTCTTGCTATCCCATTTTGCATAACTCGTTATATTACCTTCAATATGTTGAAAATTATAGGAAGATCCATAAATAATATCTGATTTTTTACAACGAGAAATCAAGACACTAAAATTTATTTATAAATAGTTGAAGTTTGAACTAAAGTGTTTTAATTCAAAATGTTAATTAAAGGATTAATACAAATATGAGAGCAGATGCCACCAATAGCAAGAGTTCCTCGGTGGATTGTAGAAAACGATCCGACTTGGGAGAAATCGACTGACTCTGACCCTGCCGTTCTAAGATGGAACAAAAAAGGAACCAACGTTCAAGCTATATCCTATCCTGCTAGCATTTACTGCGATATTACAAGAGAGGTACCGGATGAGGCAGGATTGTCAGATGTATTCTCTAACCTTGTGAACTATACCGAGCCCGATGTATTGGCTGGTGGAGATATTGCCAGATACCTGTCAAGTAGATATCTGAATCCTAGGATGAATAGGCCATCTGGTCTAGATACCAAGTTCTAATAATATTCTAAGCCATATGATTTTGGCTAATAATCAGTGGTGGGGTTTTTTGCATGACACTCTGTTGTCCCTATGCAGAAAAAAGGAACAGCGTCCGATTATGAGAAGACCCGGCAACTTCTAGCTGTACTACACTACTTACAAATTGCAAATTCGTGTATGTTATACAATTCCCTATTGAAGTGAATATATATATTAAAGAAATCGAGAGATTGTTATGTGCGTAAAGCTGCTCTTTTGACTTTCCCACTTAGTTATATATTGTTAGCATCTATGTTTTTGAATTCAACTATAAATGCCCAACCTGAAAAGAGAGGTGCATATATTGATCAGGTAAATTTTATACGTTATCTGGATCAAAATTTAGCACTTCAAGATCTAAAATCCCACAAAATCGACACTTATTTTTTTAGTATTCCTCTTGAAGTGGTTTCAGATACTCAGAATGATCCAAATCTTAAGCTATACGAGACTGCCGGAGGTTTCATGGATCTCTTGTTGAATCCTGCACCTGCGAGAAGTACTACAGGAGACTTGAACCCCTTCTCAATTAGACAAATCAGATTTGCCATGAATTATTTGGTAGATAGAGATTTTGTAGTCAATGAGATTCTGAAAGGTCATGGAAGTCCACGTATAGACCCATTTGGAATATATTCTCCGGAATATCTCAATATAATTGATACAGTTCAATCATTTGGGTTTAGACATAGTCCCGAATTGGCACAACATATGATAGCAGAAGCTCTTACACATGCCGGTGCTACAAAGGATAACAGGAGCGGCAAGTGGATTTATAACGGAAGACCAATAACAGTTAAAATTTTGATTCGTGAGGATATATCTTACAGAAAGTCAGTTGGAGAAGCTATAGCATCAGCTTTGGAGAATTTAGGATTTAATGTTGTGAGAGACTATGGGGATTTAAACAAGGCAAACAGCATAATATATGGGTCAGATCCTCAAGATATTAAATGGAATGTTTACTCTGAAGGATGGGAATCCTCTGCATTTGCGAAGTACAGTCCAGGTACTAGCGCTCAGATGTACGCTCCTTGGAGTGCACAAATGCCCGGTAACCAAAACCCGTCATTCTGGAACTACAAAAATGCAACAATAGATACCACTACACAAAGAATCTCGTTTGGAAATTTTAGTTCCCAAAATGAACGAAACAATCTGCTACGCAGCGCTGTAAGGGATGGAATTCAAGAATCTGTAAGAGTCTTCATAGCCACTATACTTGACCCATATGTAGCGTCACAGAATGTCATCGGTTTAATCAACGACTTTGGAGCAGGAATTCCAGGACGACTATCGTTAATCAATAGCAGACTAGCAGATAATCGCTCAGCAATTAACGTTGGAATGAAAGAGATCTATGTTGGCGCATGGAATAGCATAGCAGGATTCAAGGATAGATACAGTGTAATAGAAGCTGAGAATATTGGAGATCCAGCAACTTTCGTTAATCCATATACCGGAGAAGTAACACCTATCCGTACACCGTGGATATCTATCGAAACGAATGGACCACACGGAAACATTCCAGTTTCAAGTAACGCCATTATTTGGAATCCTATCAAACAACATTGGGATGAGGCTGTTAACAATAATAATATGTCTACAGCGACGAGTAAAGTCACGTACGACCTGAAATATAGCAAATGGCATAATGGAATAATGATGGATAAAAGCGATCTACTCTATGCATACTACTTTGGGCATGAATGGGGAACAAACACTGGAACTAATGATAAAACAGTAGACTCTGAATACACAAGTCAAGCCGCTCAGGCTATCAAATATGATAGAGGTATTAGATTCATCACTAATGACAAGGTAGAATCACATATTGATTTTTGGCACTTTGATAATAAAGAAATTGGAGGAGCTGCGGCGGTGTGGGCAGGAGAACCCTGGGAAATAACTGCGGCATCAGAACGCCTAGTCATCGGAGGCAAATTTGCGTTTTCAAAGACAGATTCGACTTCAAAGAGTGTAGACTGGCTTTCGCTTGTGATCCCTTCTCATGCAAATGCTCTAAAAGAGGAACTGCAGAAAATGAAATCTGAAAATTATATTCCAAATGCATTAAGAGGTATTGTGAGCATAGAAGAAGCAAAGAAAAGATATGATGCAAGTATTAACTGGATAACACATCGCAACAATGCTATAATCGGAAATGGACCATTTTATCTTGATAGTTACAATCCTTCTGGAGGAGTTATAACACTTAAAGCATTCCGCGATCAATCATATCCATTCTATTTAGGATATTGGGGAAAATACGAGCATCCAAAATTGGCCTCAATTGAAAATATTAAGGACATACCGAGGTTCATCAGAATAGGTCAAGCATTTAACTTACCACTGCAGGTCAATGTAGGTGGAATACCCAGTAATAATGCTACAGTAAATTATTATTTCTCTGATAGTAATGGAAATGTTATCATAAGTGGAGTGGCAAAACAAACAAGCGGAACGGTCGGTAGGTTTGCAATTGACCTGAACGGTGACGATACACGAAAATTATCTGTTGGTCCAAGCACCCTAAAGATGTTTGCTGCCAGTCTTGACGCCTATAAACCAGATATAATTACAAAAACAATAGTAGCCATTAAAGCGAGACCACGATAGCAGTTTTCACTCATTTGTAACTAGTTCGTAAGATATGGTCCCAAACTGTGTTAATGTAGGATTAAAGTACACGTGTTTTGTCACTAAGTTAATTGGGAATCCGATTAGTAAATATCGTAAGATATGTTCTAGCCTTTTATATTAATCGGTCTCTGGACTTCTGGATGCAAAAGCAAATAGGAGAAGAGAAAGAGCAAATGATCTAAGCACCGGCCATGCCGTTACGAAGCTCTATTCCTTTGTGGTTGTCATCGGTCGCATCACTGGCTGCCTTGTGCATCTCTGATAATGCACAGCCCATCTGCGCCTCTGGCTTGTTTTTTCTCATCAAACCCCTATAAAGACCTGCTTCTAGAGTTTGGTTATGAGCCTTTTCCCATTCTTCTACTGGAATACTGAATTTCTTTTGGATTCTGTCTCTGTACCATTCTGGAATAACATTAAATGCGCAAAATGGGATGATTCTTAGATCTGGTGTAAGATAGTGTATATCACATCGTTGTAATCTTTCCAGATCTTCGTTATACTTGTCCTGGAAATGCATCATTCCCAAGAATAGTGATCTTACGTGCCATGAACCAACTGAATCAAAGTTGCGTTTCAGTAATATGCTTGAGAACATCTTTGCAAGATTTAGGCCATGAGGTTGCTTTGTTCTATCAACAAACTGATTTAGTTTACGTACTACCTCCAACATTGTCCAATACCTATTTGTGCCAGATTTGATTTCATCAGCTTTTTCCTCGAAGTACTCTAGCAAACCCTTAAGATCAACAAACTTCGTCAATGGTATTAGCTTCTTTGTTTGGGTGTCTTCAAAAACATATGTACCAGCACCGCACGCGAAATGAATTGATAGCTCGTATTTTGGTTTCTTACTGAATGCCTCAATGACATCAGTCATAGGCATACACGATGGGACCGGGAACCATGCATCAGTAGTCACTTCACCACCAGTCTGCTCCTCAATTCGTTCAATGCAATCTGGAATAGTTATCCTATATTTTTCACGTTCTTTCTTAGTCATCCTTCCAGTCAACGATACAGGCTGAAAATTGACCGCATGAACAACATCCAAATTCTTCTGAGCATAGTTAATGATCCCGCCTAGCTCATGATCATTGATTGATTTGATAACCGTCGGAACGAATACTACAGTCATACCACATTTTCTGGCAGATTCCAGAGCGTATGGAACTTCCCAGTGATTCTTAGGATTGGTTCTCGCACTAATACCATCAAATGACAGATATAGATTATTTACACCTGCCATTCTGATTTGTCGCATTGTCTCTGGGGATAGCGCAAGCTTTATGCCGTTAGTATTTAATTGCACATGGTCAACGCCCTCTTCTCTCATGATTTTGATAATGTCAGTTATATCATCCCTGAGCATAGGCTCTCCACCCGTAATCTGAATGGAATTGCCTGCTATTGGTTTTTGAGCTTTTAGTGTCTTCATCATTGCTCTAACTTGCTCATGGTCAGGTTCATATAGATAAGCACCCTCGAGACCCTTTTTAACATAAAAAAAGCAATACCAACATGTTAAATCGCATCTATTGGTAATGATCATATTGGCTAGTCCAGAATGTGATAGGTGATTTGTACAAAGCCCGCAATTGGTTGGGCACGCGCATTTGTCTATCATAACGTTTGGAGCTTGAGCGCCCTTTCCGTCGATCCAATACGTGCTAAATTTCTTATACATATCATATGAACCGAAGTATAGCTCCTCACATTCACCGTGCGTGGGACAAGCCTTTAACATGTATACTTTCCCATCTCTCTCAAAGACTTCTGCGTCCAAAATCATATTGCAATCTGGACAGATGCTCTGTGTATACCTAATCGTTCTCCTATCAGCAGTATTCTTACTAGAAAGGTTCGAAATTTGTATTAGTTCCATATCAATTACCTATTTCTTAGCGTCGGTGCTTATGTCAGCCAATTTTGTATATAAACATAACCTTACCACTCCTACGGTGATTAGTCTGCTTCAGTTAGAAGCTGGAGAAAAGTATGTATTTATATCTATATATAGATATAAGCTCGGATACAATCTTTTGATTCATTATCTATCTATATTGGTTTGTTCATATTCTGGAGGTAAGAGAGTACGACAATAAAAATACCTCAAGGGACAACAGCTTTATAGTTTTGTATTAGTCAGCTTATATATATATTTGTCTGCAACTTGTAACAACAAAACAAGCTTATATTACAGCATTTAATTCAATTTTATCGTAAATACATGAGTATTAGCGAGAAGTCAAGGAAAGCAATGGAAAGCCTTGGCTTGACAGGTTATGAAATTAAGGTTTACCTGTCGCTTTTAGAAATCGGTTCCATGACTGCATCTGATATAAGCAAGAGATCGGGAGTTCCATATTCCAAGATTTATGAGGTTCTAAACAGTTTAGAGGATAAAGGCTGGCTGGAGTCCAGTAGCTCGCGGCCACAGAAATTCTTTCCCAAATCACCGTTAACTGCCATTGAAGCTATGCGAATGCGGATAGAAAATGGAATCAAAGATAATGAAACCTTGATCCTGAGCGAGTTAATGCCAGTATATGAGAAGAGCGGCATCAAAGAGCGACCAGAAATCTGGGTGGCAAGAGGAATTTATAATATTGCAGCCAAAGTAAACGAGATTATACAGATGTGCCAAAAAGAATTACTGATAGCTTTACCTCAAGTTACCGAAGACTTAGCAAAACCAGTACAGCCGATGCTTAGAATGCTATACGAAAAGGGCGTCAAGATTACTGTACTTGCTTCAGAAGGAACCAACCCAGAAACTGTGCGTGCGTTGTCTAGAATTGCACAAGTTAGACTAAAGAATAACATGTTTGGAGGAGGAGTAATTGGCGACAGCAGGCAAGTGATGATATTGCTAGACGAAGGAAGACTGGAGAAAGGTAGCTATGAGCCAATTGCAATTTGGGCTGACCACACCGGTCTGGCTCGCTTCGCAAAGGATTATTTTCATTATCTATGGCAGGATGCAAATGAAAAACAAAAAAACGACAATAGTAATGTCAGGTCCAATTAAACGGCGATTATATCCGGATCATATGCGCGCTATAGTGTTGCACTGACCATCGTTGATAGTGCCAATTTGGCGAGATCTTTGTTTTTATCCTCGAGTGCTTTATACTATAGTTGGACAAACGATGACGAGACTAGCCCTTCTGACTTACCGATGAAGTAGATCTTGAGTTAGGAGTTTGTCCGAAGTCTATAGACAACAAGCCTCTATAGGTTGAATTTTAGAAAAGTCACAAACTTGATAAATGGCTAAATAGCTTTTATAAATATATTGGTTCACATACAAACTGCTGCTTCGTTAGAAAATTTTAGAAAGTTCATAATAGTGAGTACATGCAGGTCATTTATCCCTGAGAGTTATCTAAGAGACTATGAAGTTTTCCCAGAGCGTGAGGAAGGACCAGGTGCAATCTATATCGAAGCAGTGGATAAGGTAACTTTAAAGAAAATTCGTGAAATGACATTTGTAAATGCCAAGGAGATACTTGGAATAATATATTCTTCAAAGAGCGGCAACACACAGCTTAAATGGAGGCAGACTAGGAAAAAGTCAGGCAGGGTACAGGGGACTGCTTCAGCCAATGCGTTAGTAAATCTCGTGGAATCAGGTGTACTAACTCAGGAATGGGTAGACAATTATCTAAAGTCGGCGCAGTCCAAAGAGGATAATAATTCTTCTTCTTCTTCTTCTTCCTTAGCAAACGAAAAAATGGTATAGCAAAATAAAAATATCAAACAGATAAACTATCATGATCAGTAAAGAAGTAAAAGGCTCCTCTGGAAAAGCCTTGATTGCTATCCCAGAAGATGCAGATGATCTTCTCAGCCTGCGAAGAATAATAGAACACGGAGATCATGTAATAGCTGACACGACCAGAGTTATTAAACAGGTTAAAGAATATGCCAGACCTGACAAAGGAGATCGTATTAATGTCCGTCTCTCCATAAATGTTGCGAACATAACCCTTGATGATGTAGTCAATAGAGTGCGTATAAGCGGTAACATTGTCAACTCCAACAATGAGCTTGTCCCAAGAGGAACGCACCATTCCCTAACAGTGCAGATAGGAGATACAATAGTGATTGACAAGCATAGAAAATGGAAAGATTTTGAGATTAATATTCTAAAGAAATCCGGAAATAATTCGAGTTTTGTCCTAGTTTCAGTGGATACGCAGGAAGCGGCGATCGCAAGGGTTACCGGAACCCACTTAGAGATAATTCCAAATATCTATTCGGGACAAAGTGGCAAGCGCTATCAGCAATCACTAAAGAATAATCCCACTGTAGATGCATTTTTTGGAGAGATAGTAAAGACTATTTTTAGTATCTCAAAAAGATCTATAGAGGAGAACGACCAAAATCAAAGAATGATAATCTTTGGACCAGGAGAGACTAAACGTAGGTTATACAATTCGCTTATCGGAAAATACCAGTTGAACAAAGAACAAGTTTCAATAGTTGATGGTGTGGATGTCGCCGGAGAGGATGGAATTTTTGTCTTTCTTCGTTCTCCTGCCATGAAAGAGTCAATGTATTCTAGTAAACTTGCTATGGTCTCTTCAATATTAGATGAGATAATGCATCTTGTTCATAAGGGTGAAACTAAGTATTCCATGGGTATGGAAGAGGTTTCCACAGCTGCATCTAGGAACGCTATAGAATCTATCGTATTCTCAGACTCTATCTTCAAAACTGTTGATGAAAACACTGTTATAAGACTGTTAAATTCGGTGGAGACTCATAGAGCTAAAATATTCGCAGTAGATTCATCCACAGATATTGGTTTGAGAGTTTCGGCCTTAGGTGGAATTGTAGCATTGCTACGCTATGCTATTCCTTTACGATCCACTGGATAATGATAGAGAGAGACACATATAGTATAGATTTGCTTTACTTGTATGACTTTTTCGTCGTCGTAGTCCTAGTCGTTTCTACTAGCCATGATAGATAAGTTTTGGAAACATCATCTATCTTTATCTCTAAAATTTCTGGCACATCGTAAGGATGAATTTTTTTAATTGCATTCTTCAGTCTATTTGCACGTAATTTTGTAGTTTTGAAAAAAACTACAAATTCCTCTTGGTTCTCCAGTTTGCTATTCCAATCATATATTGATCTAACCTTTGTTAAACTTATACAAGCACATAATTTTTTTATAATGATCAAGTCGTTTGCTATATTTGCGATTGATTCTTCATCGGGAAAGGTGGAGATAATTAGAACCCCTGAATGCCTTTTCTGCTTTACCATATAATGCTTATCACACAAGATATCCAAATTTCGCTAATAATAATTCTTAGATATTGATCGCTAAATGTCTGAGTCATATACTCAAAAATAAATAATATCTATTTCAAATTCATCATCATTTTCCCAACGTCAAATCTTTGCTTGCTTATTTGTTATCTACCTACCATTTTCTAGACTCTTTCTGACGTATGTAGTAAAAAAGATATTGTTGGGCGTAACCTGCATATTTGCCAAAGTACCTTCTGATATTCTCAGAAAGGATTTCGTACTTATACCGGTATAGTAATTTTTCATCCGTCTTTAACGTTCTCTGTTTATTGTCATTTTCTTTCTTGTTTTCGTTTAAGAGCCATGGGTAAAATAAAGAAAGTACGCGCGTGATCCATACATCTATGGGAAAAGCCTCAAGCTTGTCTAGCGAGAATAAAAGTATACAATCAGAGATTTTGTTGCCTATACCATATATTTTCAATAGCTCCTCTTTTGATGCATTATATTTGGCGCGCTTTAAATAGTCAATGTCGATATTGTTCGAAGCAATAGCATTGGCTACTGCTTTGATTGCCTTTACCCTATACCCTACAGCGCAGGAAAGTAATTCGTTTGTTGTTACTTTATTTAACCGATCAGCGTTGGGAAAAGTAAAGAATTCTTTTCCATCAATACTTACTGGATTTCCGAATTTCCTGCAAATGTTGCTGAGCATTCTTCGAATCATACCTATGTTTGTATTGCTTGCACAAGCAAAAGAAATCATACACTGCTGAGGCTCCTGCCTCATGACTCGTAGTCCTGGATACATTCTTATTGCTTTTGATAATATTAGGTCCTTACCAAACCCTGACAAGATATTCTTGATGTCATCGTCAAGTCTGAAAACGTGTCGTTCCCAGTTTTTAAATTCTGGGAAAGAAAGGAATTGAACATTGTCATACTCATTTGTTCCTTCTTTGTCTTGTCCTAGTATGGAAAACTTCAGGATATGATCGCCGTAAACGCCATACCAGGAATTATCGAACTTTTGCCATAGAAACATTTGGCCGCTATTTACACTGATCTCAGGATCAGTATAACAAAAAGATACCGATGAGTTGGGCAAGCCTGCATGTGAATAGTTCAACGACACATAATTTCTTATTCATTGTTATTGAGTTTTTAGCTTTAGGGCATGTATTATCTATTTACTGTCAAATTTTGTCAGTCTAATATTTGTACTCAATTTATTGCAATTGTAGTCAGGCCGACTAGTGTTCCGTTTCTACACAATATAATAGAGCCTTCGCTTAAAGCAGGATACAAACAGACATAAATGTCTCCTTCATATCTCAATAATTTCGCCAACATTGGGAGCGCTTGCATCATATCCATACTTTTCCCTAATCTCTCCGGCGAACTTGACACATGACATTTCGTCTCCATGAACTGTGAGTACTTTAGGGTTCCCTTTTAAGCGGTCAAGGATTTCAAATAATTCACTTCTGCTATTATGTCCTGAAAACTCAAAACGCTTTATGTCAGCCGAGCACTTAACTACTTTGCCATCAAATGTGGCAACTCTCCGTTCAAGCAACTCCCTGCCCGGTGTACGTTCGCCCTGAAAAGACACCAACGCAATACCATTTTTCTTATTCTTTGCTAGTTCCTGTATATAAAATACTGCAGAACCACCAACTAGCATTCCTGCAGGAGAAATTATTACACATGGTTCTTTTACAATTTTCTTTCTTCTATTCCATCCTGTAATCCACTCAGCTTCTCCTACTGACCTCTTGAATACCTCTGCGTCTCGCAAGAAAGTTGGATGCCTCATCATTATTTCATTCGCCTTGAGAGCCATTCCATCCATAGCTACTTTGTGAGGAAAGTTATTTGTCTTTAGAACACATGCAATTTCTTGAGCTCGTTCAACAGAAAATGCAGGAATGAACAGTGTTCCGCCTCTTTCAACTACCTCATGAGCGTATTCGAGCAGTTCTCTTTCAGACTGGTCTCTTGGTGCCTGTTCAGTTTGAGAATAAGTACTTTCTATTATCAACAGATCGACCGTATCAAAATCCAGGTCAGCTGGCCTAAGTAACTTTGAGCCCCTTGTATTAATGTCTCCCGTATAGAACAGGCGCTTTTTGGCATGCTCCAGAAAAACAGTTGCGCCTCCTAGAATGTGTCCGGATTCATGCAGGGTAAACGTGACATCTTTTATTGTGTATGGCTGCCTATACTGTAAGCTTTTTGAATGTTTTACCATAGTTAGCAAGTCAATATATTCAAAAGGGAGATAGTATCCAGATATCTTTATCATGTCTTCAATAAGTAGTTGTGAAAGCTCAAATGTTGGCAACGTTCCCAGTACCTCTATTTCAGAAGATTGTGACAAAAACAGAGAAGGTACAAACCCTGAATGGTCTAAGTGTGCATGGCTAACTATGACCGCGTCAATATCCTTTGGTTTTACATGTACAGGATAGATGGGTTCTCTTCTTAGAAGTACGCCGTAATCAAGCAAAATACTAGCGTTCTCGCTCTTCATAAGAAATGCCGAACGTCCGACTTCTTTTGCAGCGCCCAAGACTGATATCTTCAATTCTTTTCTAAATTACTTGATTCGTTGATGCTTTAAGCATTTCACATTCACATTCACATTAAAGCACTGCCCCGCGGGAAATTGCCAATTCCATAGGAGTAGCTTCATAACTGTTTGGAGGTAAAATAATGACATGACTATTTGCATGCCATCGTTAGTAGAAGAGGTCAAGATCATGTTAATTTGCATGAATCATGTTGCATATTATTGTAGCTCTGACCTTGCTTTGCTCGTCTTTAATTGAGTGTACAAATGTGGCTTGTGCTAGTCAGATTTAGGCAGCATTTGATAGGACATCACTCCATTTTTTCTTAATGTCATCAGCTGACAGAGGCATTAGCTGACAGACAAGAAGGAATACTGCTTAATAATGATATCTAATATTCTAGAAGTTTCTGTAGATCTCCTTTTTTGTGAACTAATGATAGCCAATCGACTATCCCAATTTTCCTGGCCCTTTTCTGATGCAGTAGAAGAAGTATTTGACTTGCAATATCTATAGGTGCTTTGACAGTTGTATCGACTTCTGCGATTTTTTCTTTGCCAAAAGTTTGCAAGCTATCAAATAGAGAGACACCAAGGATTTCACTTGCAACATTTTCCCTTATTTTATGAAGTGAGTACTTCCTTTCTTCAAATACCCTTATTAACTCATAAGGAGAACGTCTCAATACGATCACAAGGTCTATCCCTGTAGGTTCTAAAACATATGGTGCAAGATGTCCGACTATTATTACTAAATCCTTTGATTCTGTCAACTTGGTGGCCAGCAATTTAGCCAATTTTTTTGTATCAACCTCTATTCCGTACTTGCTATGCTTATTCAAAAAAGCATTCTGACTGATTGCAAGTTTGTTAATATCGAGTATGCTTCCTGATCCTATCCTTCGAATAATGAATTTAGCGCTAGTATGCTTTCCTACTCCCGGATTTCCAGTAATGACTAGCCTTGTCATATTGCTTGTTCTCGTATGCACCGTTCTATTCTAGGATATTTTATTTCATATTATAATTTATTTGCAAACTACCAATTTGCAATATGACTTTGTGCCAAGATAATAATCGTAATAATATCAGTAACACGTTTTTTGGGGTCTTGTTAAGAGTCACTCATAGTAGCAAAAAAAGCTTCTAGTATCAAACTTGATGCTTCGTTGATTATATATGGTGAAAAGTTTCAAGTCGAAATCTGTAGTTATATCCATTCTATCGAAAAAGCTTAATTCCATGCTAGGAGTGAATATTTGAGTAAAACTATGTGCAAAACGGCCATATTTTTTGGAGAGGAGCTCAGTAGATATAACTTTGGCCAATATCATCCCTTCGATTCTGACAGAATCTATGCCTTTTGGTCAAAATTCAAAAGCGAGAAACTCTACGAGTCCAATCAATTCATAATCGAGGCGCCAGTATTGACAGATGAGCAAACTATACTCTCATTTCATGATCGCGATTATGTAGAACTAGTCAAGAAGGCTTCAAAACACGGCAGAGGTTTTCTTGATACAGGAGATACTCCTGCATTCGAGGGCGTCTTTGAAGCATCATGCTATGTTGTTGGTTCTACTTTAAAGGCATTAGAGGTTGTGATGGAAAATACAGGTGGAATAGATCATGCATTCAACCCTATCGGAGGACTACATCATTCTAGGAGGGATTCTGCAGGTGGTTTTTGTGTGTTCAATGATATAGGTATCGCAATTATGGAAGCGAGAAAAAAATATGGTATAAAGAGAATTGCATATGTGGACATAGATGCTCATCATGGGGATGGTGTATTTTATGAATTCGAGGAAGATCCTTTGATGTTCTTCTGTGATATACACGAAGACGGCAAATTTCTTTACCCTGGGTCAGGCTCGCAACTAGAGACAGGGTTGGGTAGAGCGGAAGGAACCAAACTAAACGTGCCTATGCCACCCAATTCTACCGATAGACATTTTGTCAATGAATTCAAAAAAATCGAAGAATTTATAGAAAAAATAGCAAAACCTGAGCTAATCATATTGCAATGTGGTGCAGATTCCTTGAGCGGCGACCCAATCACACATTTATGCTATACATCATATGCGCACAAGTATGCTACAGACTCGTTGCACCGTCTTGCACACTCGCACTGTAACGGAAGGATAGTAGCCCTGGGTGGTGGAGGATATAACAAAACGAATATCGCCGATGCGTGGACAACAGTTGTGAAATCTCTAATTTGAGTAGTGTTGAACTAACGAACGAACCAAAGAACAATGAAACTAACTTGAATCTGACAAAAATGTAAAAGGGATGTTTACTATTCTGTGTTGCTGGCTTATATCTAGCCCTCTTCCCAGCCCTTATCAAACACACCGTTCTTGTGCAGCGGAACTGGTTGTCCTGATGTATATTCCATTGGTCTCATCCAGAATATTGCATGTGTTGGACATACTCCTATACACGCGCCATCTGAAATGCACCTTTCTGGGTAGAAGATGAAAGCTTTACCTCTCTTCCATCCTTCGACTGGCTTCACTCTCAATACATCCGGACCAAGAGCAGTGCAAATCTCTACACAGAGAGCACAGCCGATACATCTTTGTTCATCAACGTCTGGAATTATAGCAATTGGCATATACTATTTTCACTACAGGTGCATACGTTCGAAACTATTTAAACGCTACGCCTGGCACAAAACAGTGTTATAACAGAAGAGTTGCAGACAATATGTTTTCCTATCCACAGGAATGAAACACAAAATATCCAAAAATTAACAATCATAGATTCATAAAAAGTAAAAAGAATTATGTGCTCTTTTTATTTTTTTGCAGCACTCATTCTAAGGACATCCACCTGACCGCTATGCAGCCAATCCTTTAGCTCTTCGTGACTTGGCTTTGCATCATGCTTCCCTGCTAAATGAAGGTGTAAAAGAACGTAGTTAACCTGATTTAGCAACGGTTTGTTTCCTTCATCTCCCTTACGGGTCTTT
>JBJMFM010000353.1:0-4479 GCA_045808425.1 Nitrososphaeraceae archaeon
ATTCTTGCACTATGCTAAAGAGAAATCCTTTATTGACTTCAATTACCATAAGTACAGTTCTAGCTCTAGTTATGATTTGCTTAATCACTGCTAATAGAGCTCCAGCTGCTTATGCAGCAGAACAACAATATTCAATGGTTGGAAAATGGGGCTCAAGGGGTTCTGGCTTTGGTAAATTCTCTCAACCGCTAGATGTTGCAATAGATCCTTCGGGTAATGTGTACATTAGCGATTTTGGCAATGCACAAAATGGAATACAAAAATTTACAAGTAATGGCACTTTTATAACTTCGTGGGGCTCAACGGGTTTAGGTGATGGTCAATTCATAAATCCAGGTGGTATAGCAGTAGATTCTGCTGGTAATGTATATGTTGGGGATTTTGGTGAAAATAACCGTATCCAGAAATTCGACAACAATGGAAAGTTCATTACAAAGTGGGGAACTCCTGGAACAGGCGATGGTCAATTTACGACTCCGGCTGATATTGTTATAGATAAAGCGGGTAATTTGTACGTAGTTGATGCAGGAAATGATCGGATACAGAAATTCGACAACAATGGAAAGTTCATTACAAAGTGGGGAACAACAGGATCAGCTGATGGTCAATTATCACGTCCAATTGGTATAGCAATAGATTCTTCTGGCAACATATATGTCTGCGACAATGCTAATAACAGGATACAGAAATTCGACAACAATGGAAAGTTCATTACAAAATGGTCTGTAGATACTCCTGGCGGCATTGCAGTAGGCCCTAATGGCAAGATATACATAGTAAATCAAAACTCTGCTAGCATGGAGATTTATAGTCCAGTTTTATCTTAGCTACTACAGTAGCATTGGTAAGTAAATCTAATTTCATCGAATAACATTCTTTTGCTAATGATAATGCCTGTATCTTTTCTCTCTTTTATCTTCTGTATTATATGCTTTGTGCTGTATTCATGCTTCCTTTGTGATTGCATTTAGTCCAACCATGCATTTCTTGTACTCTTTTCGCAGCCGCTCGTCAATGTATCTTTTGATGTTTTGCTTTGATTGCGCTCTGAAGTAATCCAAATCCCTGCTGATTGTGGACTCGCTTATCTGCAATATCCTGGATATCTCTGTCTGGCTCTGACCCTCGCTGTTCAGCTCAAATACCTGTCTTCTACGCCACTCGAGTTGCATTTTCGTGCTCATTTCTTGCACTTTTTCCTCTGTGGTTTGTTTGTTAACCTCTTGCAGTTTCACGCTTGCTATGGTAGTGAAAACGTGAAAGATAGTTTTATGCGTTTCAATCAACAATCAACAACCATCAACTATTACAAATTTCTATCAATTACATGAACGAGAAAATGAATGGAGCAGTAGTGGTTGGCATTATTAGCTGCTAGCTGCTGCTGTATGTGTGTTATTTTGTTTTCATTTCATTTTTGATTATGTACCCAAACTTGGAGGAGCAGATCTACTGTAGCAAAGGTTACAAGCAATGATCTATGTTAAACCCTAAATGAACTTTGGATATGATTCTCTAATTGGGATATCTGCAGCATTTCTGACGACCTTGAGTTTTGTTCCTCAAATTATCAAAGCACATCATACAAAAAGAATGAAGGATGTTTCGAGATATCTTATGATTCTTTTTACTACAGGATCTATTCTTTGGATAATTTATGGCATACTTCATAACGATCTTGTGATTGTTGGTGCAAATGCTACTGCTGCTACATTCAACCTTATACTTATTTACTATAGCTTCGCTTATGCTGTATGATTTGAGAACCCACTTCTTGGTATTAATCATATAATGCACTGGTGATAGGACGTTTTGTGAGTAAAAGAAGGACTCCATTCATGTGGTGGTCAACACGCGAAATTAATACAGAGCGAAGGGAGATGAGTTAGAGCAGCAACTAAACAAAAGTGTGCTGTTTGAAAACTATACTGTAAAATGTGTTCTAACATATGAAGCTAACCAACCGTTTAAGCATATTGTAGTTGACTCCAAACTGGATATACATCTCAACTTTATGTAACTGTTGCTGATATAGCTTCCACGTCTTTATCCTGTTCTTGAATTGGCTCTTCCCTCTTCTTTTTCTTTCTCTGTTTTTTGTGCTGTATCTGCTTTGTCATCAGTTTTCGAGCTATCTTCGGATTATTCTTCTCAAGCCAATCTCCAAAGGCTTCCTCTTCTTTTAGATTCTTCTCTAATGCTTTGATAGTCTTCTTATCTGCTTTGAGCAGTTCTAACGCCTGGATCCCGCCTCTATACATAATAGCTTCAGCTCTTTCAATTATTAAATCGTTTAACGATTCCCAGACTTCTCTTTCTTTTTCTGAACTATTGCTTTCGATCATCATCTTTAAACTTCGTGGAGGTTCAGGTATTGGTAGTCGACCCTTTTCAGCAACGGGTTCCATTCCTCCTCCTCCCAATGCGTTGATTCTATCCTTAAGCCTTTGTTGTTGTTCCCTAGTCTGCTGAAGATGCTGTTTTATCTTCTGTTTAACTTCCGGCACAATGCTTTCCTGTAATCTTTTCTCCAATCTATCTATAGCTGCGTTTTCATAGGATAAAGCAAGGCTCAAGCCTGCTATCGATATTGCATCTGCTGACGAACTACTATTTTCATAATAATAATCATCTTGTTCTAATTGACGCGGCATTTATCAAGTATGTATTAGAACAAATAATTAATAACAATTTCATTTACAAACAATAGCACCTTGAAGCCTTGAATCGCTTGCAAATCCAAAATAAAAACGACTTGACTAAATTCTGCTTATTTTAAGCTTTGTGAATATTATCTCTTTCAATTTCTTTTGGATGTAGTACAAGTGTTTATTTTTGTATTAGTTGCAAAATAAAGGTGCTATCCGCAAGCACTAGAATGTTTCAGTTACTATGCCTGCCTCATAATTCTTTAATACAGTATCCTTTATATCAAGAGCAACTTCCCTATTATCAATCAATATTTCATTTTCTGTAATTTTTATTGGAGATCTGTTGTAATACATTCCATCAGCGGTTATAGTAATTTGACTCTCATTACTGTTACTATCAATCCCTATCTTAGCTTGAAATATTATATTTCTAGGTTGATTTTGGATTATCAGATGGCTTGGTTTATAACTTATATTCCAATCGTTACTTTTTTCAGCAGTCCAAGTATTTTCAGACACTATAGCTATTAAATTATTTAGTTTATCAAAGAAATTAACATCTAACAATACGTATTTTTCATCCTCTTTTTTTATAGAGATAATATCAAAATCATCTATTACAAGAATTCTTGAAGTATTGACAAATTTGCATTTGCCTATATTCACAGATATATCTTGCGATTGTATAACGAAAGCTTCGTTTTCATGCATTTTGTTATAAGGATTATTTTTGGCATCACGTAAAGATGATTCTGATAACTTATTTTCAATCTTATATTGAAGATGATGGAAAGGACAGAGAGACACCATGTTCTCAGGAATAAAAGCTTGAATGTCACCATAGGGAAAAATTTGAGCGTATTCTAGTATAGGACAACCGCATATAGCGCATCCATATAATGTCTCTTTTCTAAGTTGTCTTTGAATTTGCAATGGAACAGTAGTTTTAGGCATTATCTCCTCAATAGTATATGCGAGTTTAAGAGACAATATATATATAAACAATACATAAAGCCTGCAATGAAGATATCCAAAGTACGGTTCAACTGAGGCCAGCTTTTAATTGTACTCTTTTTAGTCACTCTGCATATTGTCGTCTTACGATTAAGGAGAAGGAAAAACTATTTTGTAGTTTGGGTTGTTAACATTTTTAGATGATGACGTACATCTTATATTAAAGATGACTATGCCCAAAGGTTTTAAGCCAAAAGATACCAAACAAAGTAAAATAGAGGATTCTAAAAGCCGTAAAGAAGATAATAATAATATTAATACGGACTCAAATCAAATTAAAGTCGCTAGAGCAACGGCGGATGATTTTATCAATAAACAAGAAGATAAAATAGTAGCTGATAACGTACCGCCTAAAGAAGAAGTGACTGTAGATGATGTAAGTATAGATGAAGGTACAGCTACTATCACAACAGTTACCACTACTCCTACGCCTGAAGGAGAGGTTCTATCAGAAACCGAATTGAAAGTTCCGCTGCAAGAGAAAGAAAAAGAGGTTCTATCAGAAGCCGAATTGAAAGTAATGTCTCCTCCTCCCCATGGTCCTCAGTCATCCTCCTCTTCTTCTTTGGGAAAGGAAGATGAGTCACCTTCTTCAATGTCATCAAAATTAACACAAAATGATCTGGACAATAAGAAAGAGCAACGGGGAGACACAATGCAATATATCACAGGTAAAGAACAAAGAAGAGAAAAAGAAGAAGTAAGCACAGCGACAACAACCACATCATATAACACAGCTCAAGCACAGCAAGAACAACAACATTCTGTTAATAGAGCACTAGATGAGACCAAGAACAATATTAGAAGAGCAACA
>JBJMFM010000354.1:0-2548 GCA_045808425.1 Nitrososphaeraceae archaeon
AAAGATGTATATGTAGTCAATTTACCTAAGGTATACAAGTGAACAGTAGTTTGCCTAGTAATAGTAGCAGTAGTAGTAGTAACAGTGGTGGCAGTAACAGTAACAGTAATAATAATAATAATAATAACAATAGTAGTGGCAACAACAACAACGTTGGTGGTGGTGGTGGTGCTGCCGCTGCTACTGGTGGGGGAGGAAATATAAACAATACATCACTAAAAGTGCTGGAAGCTTATACTCGTGATGTTGGTAGAGGCATAGCAAGAATTGATTATGATACCATGGATTCTTTAGCAGTTTCTACTGGTGATGTTGTTGAAATTAGAGGAAAACGTAGAACTACTGCAAAGTGTTTACCTCTTTATCCTTCAGATGAGGGAAAAGGTATTATACGAATTGATGGTCTTGTTAGAAATAATTCTGGAATTGCAATTGGTGATAAAATTTTTATTAGAAAGATCAAAGCAGTTCCTGCTGAAAAAATTTTTCTTTCACCGCTTGAAGCTATTCCTCCAATAGACGAACGTTATCTTGCTGACGCACTAGAGAGTGTACCAATAATAAAGGGGGATAATGTTATGGTTCCTTATTTTGGAGGACGTCTTACGTTTCAGGTTATTAGTGTTACTCCAGCAAATGCAGATGCTGTCTTGGTAACACAAAAAACAATATTTCATATAGCAGAAAAAGGAGAAACTCTGCGTGGAGGAGGAGTTCCACAAGTTACCTACGAAGATATCGGTGGTTTACGTGAAGAGATACAAAAAGTACGAGAAATGATTGAACTTCCATTAAGGCATCCTGAAATATTTGAAAAACTAGGAATTGAAGCTCCAAAAGGTGTTTTATTACACGGGCCTCCAGGTACAGGTAAAACTTTGCTTGCAAAAGCAGTTGCTAATGAAAGCAATTCTCATTTTATAAGTATCTCTGGTCCTGAAATAATGAGTAAATTCTATGGTGAATCTGAAGCTCGTCTTAGAGAGATATTCAAAGAAGCAAAAGAGAAAGCACCTTCTATCATGTTTGTGGATGAGATTGATTCAATAGCTCCAAAGCGAGAAGAAGTAACAGGTGAAGTTGAAAGACGAGTTGTATCTCAGCTTTTATCATTAATGGATGGTCTTGAAGCAAGAGGTAAAGTCATAGTTATGGCTGCTACAAATAGACCAAATGCACTAGACCAAGCCTTGAGACGTCCAGGTCGTTTCGACAGAGAAATAGAGATTAAAGTACCTGATAAACGTGGAAGACTGGAAATCCTTCAGATTCATACTCATAATATGCCTCTTGATACTGATGTAGATCAAGACAAGATAGCAGCAATTACTCACGGTTTTGTTGGTGCTGATCTTGAATATTTGTGCAAGGAAGCAGCAATGAAGTGTCTACGTCGTTTACTTCCTGAGCTAAATTTGGAAGATGAAAAACTTGCACCAGATGTACTTAACAGACTAATCATAACCATGAATGATTTTGAAAATGCCATTAAAGATGTAATGCCATCAGCAATGAGAGAAGTCTATCTCGAACCACCAGATGTACATTGGTCTGACATAGGCGGCTTGGAAGAAGTTAAACATGAATTACAAGAAGCAGTAGAATGGCCAATGCGTTTTCCTGATATGTATAATAAATTAGGACATACAATACCAAAAGGTGTTCTATTACATGGCCCATCAGGAACAGGAAAGACTATGTTAGCTAAAGCAGTAGCTACTGAATCTGAAGCCAACTTTATCAGTGTAAAAGGTCCCGAGCTTTTATCAAAATGGGTTGGAGAATCTGAAAAAGGAGTCAGAGAAATATTCAGACGTGCAAGACAGGCCTCTCCATGTATAATATTTTTTGATGAGATTGATTCTATAGCTCCAATAAGGGGATTAGACGGATCAGGTCATACAAGTACTGAAAGAATGGTGTCACAATTACTTACAGAGATGGATGGAATTGATGAGATGCATGGTGTAGTAGTTTTGGCTGCTACAAATAGGGCTGATATGATTGATCCTGCACTATTACGACCTGGTAGATATGACAAGATAATTTATGTACCTAATCCTGATATTAAAACAAGAGAAAAAATACTGGAACTGAATGTTCAAGGAAAACCAATAAGTAATGATCTTAAACTAAAAAGAATAGCAGAACTAACAGATGGATTTAGTGGAGCTGATGTAGCTGCAGTTGTAAATACTGCTATATCCCTTGTACTACATGAATATATTGATAAATACCCTAATCCAGAGGAAGCATCTAAACATACAATGGAAGCTTTTGTTACTATGCGTCACTTTGAAGACGCTGTAAGAAAGGTAAGAAGCCAGAGAGATATGAAACCAGGAATGAAAGATAAACTAGTTCATTTTAGATAATAAGAGATTATAAAATAACATAAAATGGCTTAAAAATTTTTATTTTTTATGCTAATATCTTTTACAGTATCCAAAACAGAATATATATTCTTGCAGAAAAAAGAATCTAAAAGAGCCTCTCGAATTTCCTTAATGGCAAATATAAATGGATTTTTTTTAACTGTCCCAGTAAA
>JBJMFM010000355.1:0-3356 GCA_045808425.1 Nitrososphaeraceae archaeon
TGCAATGAGAGAAGTGTATCTTGAATCTCCAGATATTCCATGGACAGCAATAGGGGGTCTAGAAGAAGTCAAGCGTGAATTGCAGGAAGCAGTAGAATGGCCGCTAAGATACCCAGAATTGTATACAAAGTTAGGACATTCAATGCCAAAAGGTTTGTTAATGCATGGACCCTCAGGTACAGGTAAGACTTTGTTAGCAAAGGCAGTAGCTACAGAGTCTGAGGCTAATTTTATCAGCGTAAGAGGACCCGAACTGCTAAGCAAATGGGTAGGAGAATCAGAGAGGGGTATTAGAGAAATATTTAGAAGGGCAAGACAAGCAGCACCATGCGTAGTATTCTTTGACGAAATAGATTCAATAGCTCCAACAAGAGGCATGGGTGGAGATAGCATGGTCACAGAACGTGTAGTATCACAGCTGCTCACAGAATTGGATGGAATTCAGGCGTTATCTGGTGTAGTAGTATTAGCAGCAACCAACAGAGCTGATATGATTGATCCCGCATTGCTGAGACCAGGACGATTTGATAAGATTGTATTTGTTCCTATGCCTGACAAAGCAGCTAGACAAAAGATCTTAGAGATCCATTCAAAGGACAAACCAATTAGCCCTGACGTAGATTTTGCTAAGGTTGCAGAGCTTACAGAGGGCTTTAGTGGTGCCGATACAAGTTCTGTGGCAAATACTGCAGTTTCGCTTGTATTGCATGAATATTTAGCAAAATATCCTACGCCAGAAGAAGCAGCAAAACATGCTTCTGAGGCTCATGTAATAGTGCGACACTTTGAAGAGGCAGTAAAGAAAATCAAAACACAGAGAGAAGGTAAGCCAGGCGAAAAGGTCACAGTGCCATACTATAGATAGAAATAAGCATAGAAGATGCACAACTCTATTTTTTAGGTCTGAAATTTTTCCATTTTTTTATGATATTGTAATTTTCTTTCTGGTAACGATATGTATGACAAAAGATAGTGATTCTATGTTCTAGTAAGAATACTTCTTGACTAACAATATGTGAATAGGAATTTAGTATTTTGATTCTGCTGCGTAGCATTCTATAACAATCTTTTTAAGTCATATGTTTACACATAACATAACAAAAAGAAATTGGTGGAAAACTCTCAGATTCAACTGGTGGAGAATCTAAATCCAGCAACACCAGAATTAAATCGCTTTGCAAAACCTGCTGATATAAGCAAATTGATTGCACAATATGGTACACCTGTTTATTTGATTGATGAAGATACGCTACACTTGAAAGTTAAGGAACTGCATTCTGCTTATGTAAAGTTCAATGGACCTGTAAAGATCGCATACTCTATCAAGGCAAACTTTAGTCCAGCGGTTTTGCGTGCTTTCATAAAGGATGGAATAGCATTTGATTTGACATCCATTGGAGAACTTAGTTTCGTAAAGCAATGCAAAGTAGATCCTGGAAACATAATTTACACGAGCGTGACAGAAGAGCTAGATGAATACATTCAAGTATTGCAAAGTGGTGTGAGAAGAGTTGTTATTAGCTCATTCAATGGAATGACAAACCTAGCTGAAGCAGCTAGTAAGGTGGGTGTTAAACCCCTAACTATGATTCGAGTGAATCCAGAAGTAGGAGTTAAAGCAGAAATTCGTGCATCATACAGAAATGGTAAATTTGGGGTTCCATTCAATGGAGGAACAATTGATAGCGCAACTAAAATTGTCAAGCATTTGATGGATAATGACTTGCTGAAATTCGAAGGTTTGCACTTCCATTTGGGCTCACAGATTACAGATTTCTCGTGTTATATGCATGCCTTGGACAAAATGGATTCATTTCTGACAAAGGTGAAGAAGGATTACCAAAACTTTCGGGTCAACACAATTGATATTGGAGGCGGAACTCCTGTATTTTATAATGAGGCAGTACCGAACCCTTCCCAGATGGCTGAACACCATATTGATAGATTAAACCGACTTGCAGAGACACATGGTAAATTCGAATTGATAGTTGAGAGTGGACGTTTTCTTGTAGCCGAATCATCGATGTTGGTTTCTAAGATAGTAAACACAAAGGAATATAATGATCATAAAATCGTGATTGTGGACGCCGGTTATCACTTATTGTTGGATGCAGCACTATTGAAACAAGAATACCCGCAGGAGATAATTCCAGTATCTCACAACAAAAGGGACATAACGCGTTCAATGCCTCAAAAAAACATCCATTTAGCTGGTAGGTTATGTGATACTTATGATTTATTTCCACTCTCTAAAGTATCAAATCTCAACGATGCAACCATAGGAAGATATGTATCATTCTATAATGTGGGAGCCTATTCTATTGTCTTCAACATGCCTTTCCACTGTCAAACAAAACCGCCTATTGTCATGAAGGCTACAGATGGAGATTTTAAATTGGTCAGAAAAGGTACATCTTATGAAGATCTCTTTATAGAGGAAGGGGGAGACATAATATAGGAAAACCTTTTTTAAACCTATTTAGAGATATCGAATGAACGGCGATTGATTGTATGTCATCACCCTCTTCGTCATTTCCTACAAAAAATAGTATAAACCATAATAAGAAAATCCGGGCACATTTACTTATAAGTGGCAAGGTACAGGGTGTATATTTCAGGCACAATACTCAGATAGTAGCCTCTAGACATAAGGTAACAGGATGGGTTCGTAACTTAAAAGATGGACAGCTTGAGGTAGCTTTAGAGGGAGATGAAATAGATGTTGGTCATGTAATTAAATGGTGTAAAATAGGTCCTCCAGAAGCCAAAGTTGAACATGTCAATGTACAATATGAAAATTATATCGGTGAATTTAAGGAATTTAAGGTTAATTATTGAATACAATTATCTATAGGGTTGCTTGTTGTTTTTATTCCAGTTCTTGAGTTAGGTTCCATCTATAAATGGGACGTTTATGATCACGAACAGGGATGTAAAAAGATCATTTATTTATAGAATGCCACAATACATGACAGACCAATTAATAATCGAGAGATTTCAGTTAGCTTTTTTCTCTATATTGCATTAATTGATCTAGAAAATCATTATCTACAAAAAACTTATTGATCGTTGGATTTAGCGCAAACTGCTTGTGTGGAGTTCAGTAATGCATTATGTTGACTCAAATCTATGATAGTTATGTCAACGATAGCTCGCAATAAGTTGTCTATACTCGAAAGCAAAAATTCAGTCTTCATGATAAATCAAATATTGAAATAAATACATAAGACTACCAATTCCTTACATTTTTATTTCTGTAAGCATTAAATTTAGTGGGTTTTTAATTTAGGCAAAAGAAAAGTACTCAGTGAATCAGCACTAAAAGAATTGGTTATGCCCCAGAAGGGTGAGCTACT
>JBJMFM010000356.1:0-18926 GCA_045808425.1 Nitrososphaeraceae archaeon
CTCTTGCTGGATGCAGTGCTTTTGAACTATCCAAGACAATCCTTGAATACCCAACGCTTTTTGCAAAGCCTATCGCTGTATCAAGCAACTTTTGACCCAAACCTAATCGTCTGAAATCGCTTGACACAAACATACGCTTTAGTTCACATGTGGACTCAAACTGTTTCAAATTTCTTACAGCAGTTGTACCAACTAATTGCGTGTTGGAATCATCATCAACAACAACGGTTTCTGCGACCCAAAAGCAACATCTTTTAGATCTGTTATAACTTTCGTCAATTGCAAGTATGTCAGAATCTAAAGTATCAAACTCGAGTTTAAATTTGAATTCATTAACAATGATATTTGAAATAAATTCTTTGACTTTATCAGAATCACTTTTTTGAAATACTCTTATTTTAATACCTTGCGACAAAGGTTAGTCTTATTTGACTACTTTGAAAATAAGTATTTTTGTTGTTTAGTTATATTAGCTGCTACATCATAGGATTTCTGGGTAAATATATTGAGAACGATAGATAAAATGATCTTCCCATATGCGCAAGGCTTTAATTTTTATAGAAAATCAACCGATTATAAGCGATTTCTGTAAATGAGGAACAGAATATTTCATATCGGTTAAGTGGCCAAAATCAAGTGTCTATATCTTATGCTCTCAATTTTTCAAAAACAATGAGTGAGATCGTAAACAACGTGTTAGTACAAATACCAACCGCAGGGTGGAAAAATTGAGCCAAATCTGTCTTGTGACCCACTTGGCAACAGTTGCTAATATTTTAACCATGAGGACACTGTCTATATTATCAAATGGGGCCTAATAACGTCAAATTGATTCACTCAGTATAAATACTCACGCGTATAATCCATCTCTAATAATGTCTTATAACAATTATATTTATCAATTAGTAATGGTTTGTAACTGTTATCATTATGAAATATCGAAGTAGAACTGAAATAATTGCTTTAATTTTGGAAACTGCCAATGGGGGTGGAGTTAATAAAACAAAGATAATGTATAAGGCACTTTTATCATATCCTCAGCTAAAAGAATATTTATCTGCTCTAATAGAAAATGGCCTACTAGATTATCACGAGGGTTTGCAGATCTATAGAACAACAGATAAGGGAAACCGCTTCTTACATATATATAATCAGATTAGCGAGCTGATCACTATGAAAACAAAAAAAGACATAATATTATAATGTTAATATGTTCTTTACTCTTCGTGCTCAACTAATCATTGAAACCCGACTATGTGTGACTAAAAAACTAAAATGATTTTTTGATAAAATGTTTATTAGCGATATAAAAATGAGAATTCAATATTCATGTATTAGATCCAGATTTTAGAATTCAAAAAATACTTTAGTATTTACTTTTGGACAAGATTTAGTAAGCTGACCATTGATACAAGAAAAAGAGACAACTAATAGTGCTAGTGATTGCAAAAATATTTTAACATCTTGTATTAGTCAATAGTGAAATTGAAAAACAAAGAATATAGATGATGGTGCGATAGCTAACTTAGCTTTGTAAAACGATCATACGGTGATCTAACTTAGCCCCTCATTAGATGATCCCATAATCTACTACGCAATAAATCAATTAACATCTATATCAATATAGCATTACTCATTTGTGAATTTTCTCACACATCCTATCCATATCTTTCTGATTTTACTATCCATTTTCCTGATTTTGATCCTAGTTCTATTTGTCCAATAAGAGTTCCACTACGATACACTTTCCCAAATTCACTACTAACTCCAAAAAATGATGAAAGAAGATTGCCTTTTTGGTGATAACCTGCCTCTAATACTTTCATATTTAATTTGCTGCTTGCTTTTAGCATAATACTACGAGCAGCAGACCAGTCACCTTTCCAAGATATGAATTCAAAATTACCAAATCTTATTGTAGGTAACAAATATCCCTCTCGTTTTACTTCCAAGTTTTTGTTGTTTTTCTTGGCATAGGAATTCATCCATTCTATAGCCTTCTCTGCCTTTCCTTGTTCAACTGCGAAATTATCAGCTCGTGCCAATTGTTGATGCAAGTTTCTTGGATTTCAAATATATATTATTTTTAATCGAATTAAATCAAAAAGACGGAGAATTGGAAATTTTTACATCCTCTAAATTGTGAATGTATTGAAATAAATAGCTAAATCTCTTTTGTAAGATTATACATGCTATATGCAGCGGCCACAACAACTAATGATATTCAGCTCTGCAGCAGTGTATAAACAATAGAGAGGTCCATGTATACACAGAAACATCCACTATTAAAAATTCTAATAAATTCTACGGGTAGCAACAGAGGCTTAGTTTCAGTTGAGCCATGGCATTATATGCTCGATAACTGTCTGTGGACACATTAATATTTTCTTGTTGCTACTGCCAAAACAGTCCTTCCATCACAGATCCTTTCATTTTCTATTATTTTAAGGAGTTTGATTACAGCCTTTTCTTCGATTAGTAATTTCAATATTCTTTCTACGGCTATTTCATTTATTCCCATTTAGAACAACTAACTCGCCGACTTGATTATACACCCGCAATAAACGTATTCCCTTTTCTGTTGTTCTATAGAATTGCCTTCCTTCTTCATATTCTATTAAACCATTTTCTATTAAAACTGCCAAGTATTCCTTTAATTGTGCATAGGACAAAAATGCTTTGTACATTATTTTTGTCTTGGTAGCTCCACCATTTGCTGCATCTAGAATCATTTCAGCTATATCACTTCTACTTCTGTATTTCATTACAATCAAATAGCAAATGAAAACTAAGTATTTATGTTAAACCTAAGTTTGTGCTAAAGATGATGTCAGTTTCTATCAAACAAAACAAGTCTTACGAGATAGATTATATAATAATAGTCAGTTGTAATTGAACATTGAAACTGCCTTTTTTTATTATACTTGGTAATATGAAAAAGTTAGAATAGTCTCAAGGCTATTACCCATAATAAATAAACATATTTTATAAAATAATAAGTGTGACCAAATCAATGGACATGGACATATCAGAAACTAGTTGCAAATTTTGATTAAAACTTGATTTAAAGTCAACCACTACAACTTCTTTTTCTTATTTTCAAATCTGCCTATTACAAGAATGGTTTATTACTTTTTATTTATACAATTTACTCTATAGGTAATTTATATTATTTAGCCCCCACTTTCATTGTTCTAAATTGATAGATACCAAGTCATCCATTCTGTTTTGTATCTCCAAAAATTGCATACCTTTCTCTGTTGTTCTATAAGCTCTCATACCATCTTCATATTCTATCAAACCATTTTTCTCTAATACTGCCAAATATTCTCTAAGTTGAGAAAAAGACAAAAATGCTTTGTACATTATTTTTGTCTTGGTAGCTCCACCATTTGCTGCATCTAGAATTAACCCAACGATGTCAGTTCTACTTCTGTATTTCATTACAATCAAATAGCAAATGAAAACTAAGTATTTATGTTAAACCTAAGTTTGTGCTAAAGATTCTATTCATTTGCATTGAATCTGTCAATCTGTGATATATAATTTGTATAAGAAATGTCCTTTGCTCAAGAAGAAATTATCTATATTCTTTTAAACACCAATGATATTGCCATATGTGCTTACATCCAAGATATTTAAGTATATAATCAATAATTCAGCATTAAGAGATCAAAGTAGAGTTTTTCTTCTCTCGCAATCACTTACATAATATAATGTAACCTAAATTCCTATTTTAATATCAAGACCTATTTTGTACATATACCTATAATTGTTCTTAGAATTGCCTAATTATTTAATGGCTGCTTTCTCAAGCTTTTCTTTAAAAGCATTATTCATTTTTTCGAAACTTTGATACAAATCCCTATCCAATCGATCACCGGCGAGAGCTACGCCTAAACCAGTAAAGACCTCTCTATGTAGAAACAGTATGTGATTTACTCCAAGTGTTTCTATGTTAAAAATATGTTCACCATTGAACATTCCAGGTACAAAAGATTTTCCGAACCAACGTAGTTCGTGATATGGTTCAAGCTTTGTAACGGTAGGCTTATAGATTCTTCTTTTTCCACTCGCAGTATGAAGATGTATTTCAAGTTTTGTTCCAACTTTAGGAGCTCCATTTATTTGACGTATAAATGGATTCCACTGTGAATAGTTATTGAAATCTATGAGCACCTGCCATGCTCTTTCAGCAGATGCTTTGATATCAATTTGAGTATGAATTTCTTTCAATCTACATCTTGTACATTACGATAACTGTTTAAAGTGTTTTATTACTACCAACGGTAACAGACGGGGGTTCATAGATAAAATTAGCTTTTTTCCCCATAGCCATTTCCTAAACTATCGGACGATAGTTGACAGAATCTGCCTCAGCAACATCATTCAAGTTTTACTGAGAATATCAGATACGACGCAGATTAGAATAAAAACTATAGTGAAATTATGACCAGATGTGTTTTAGATGGATACAATAACAACACAAGATGTAGACTTTTCAATATAGCGATTCATATAGGTAGCATATACACTATACGAATCATATGTCTAACGGATAATAATTTGAACGTTATTTTAGATTTCATGTATAACAAACCCATACTAATGGGATTTACAGCAGGCATACTTATTCTGGTGATAATGATCACGCCATTAAATATGTCTGCTAGCTCTTCATATGCACAAAGTCAAACAACAATAAACGGTGCCGGTGCAACTTTTCCCTTTCCGCTTATTGATGCCTGGCGAGTAGAATTTCAGAAAGTAAAACCAACTGTAAGTATAAATTATCAGTCTATAGGGAGTGGTGGAGGAGTTAAGCAATTTACTGAAAAAACGGTTGATTTTGGTGCCTCTGATGCCCCTTTGTCAAAGTCAGAACAGCGAGCAGCTCCAGGTGCAGTACATATACCTGAAACAATTGGTTCTGTAGTAGTAGCTTACAATATACCTAACTTTCCAAATAAAGGACTGAAACTTTCAGGTCCAATTATTGCAGATATATTCTTAGGTAAAATTACAAAATGGAATGATCCAAAAATTCAAACTATGAACCCTGATGTGTCCTTGCCTTCTAATAATATTGTAGTTGTTCATAGATCAGATGGTTCAGGTACAACTTTTGTTTGGACTGATTATCTTTCTAAAGTGAGCTCAGAATGGAGTAACAAGATTGGTAAATCAAAATCTGTGCCATGGCCTATTGGAATAGGTGCTCCAGGCAATGAAGGTGTTGCAAATGCAATTAAAGGTACCCAAAATACCATGGGATATATTGAATTGGCTTATGCATTAACAACAAAAATGCCATATGCTTATTTGCAAAATCAAGCAGGTAAATTTATTGAACCATCAATAAGCTCAACTAAGGCTGCAGTTAGTGCCTCAGCACCAAACCTTCCGAAAGGAGACCAATCATGGGAATCAGTTTCACTAGTCAATGCTCCTGTTGCAGATTCATATCCTATTGCTAGCTTCTCATATCTGCTGCTATATAAAGAATTGAGTACTAATCCAAGTATTGATGAAGCAAAGGCAAAAGCATTAGTTGACTTTATCTCATGGGCAATAACTGATGGACAAAAATTTGCAGATAAATTAGGATATGTTTCCTTGCCTGATCAGGTTGTCAAGCTTGACCAAGATACTTTGAAGTCTTTGACATTCCATGGAAAGCCGTTAATCTGAAGCTCTCCTTTGAAGTCAAAGATTCATCCGCTGTAATAGACACAAGTGATCAGCTATGCTACGGCATATCAAACCCTGGAGTAAACAAACAACAACAAGCCATTTAGATGGAGAGATCTAATGAGATCTACTTTCTGTTTTTTCAGTTATATATCACTTAGAATATATCATTATGTTATCATAATGCATAAAAATATAATACAATATAATGAAGTTTCATAATACTTGTCATAATATGAATGGATGGTGTTTTGGGTATTAACATTAATGAAATCAATAAACAAGATAGAAAGAAGAATTTATCCTCATTTTTTCTGCAAGGAAAACGAAAAGGAGATAAAATATTCCATGGTTTAGTGATTGCTGCAGCATGTTACACTTTACTTATGATTCTAATTGTGGTCTTTTCAGTTGGCAATGGATCCAAAGATGTATTTTTAAAAGAAGGTTTTTTTGGTTTCTTAACTGGTACTGACTGGAATTCTGTAGAGGGTCGCGAATCGTACGGTGCATTGCCGTATATTATTGGAACATTAATTAGCTCAGCTTTAGCCATGGCAATTGGAGTTCCAGTAAGCTTTGGCATTGCAATATTCTTGTCAGAAATGGCATCAACAAAAATTAGTGTGCCATTATCCTTTGTCGTAGAATTGTTGGCTGCAGTTCCAAGTATTATTTATGGCCTGTGGGCTTTGTTCGTATTTAGATTTTGGGTCAGAGACTTAATTGAGCAGCCTTTACATAATATGTTTGGCGGATCAATTCCGTTTTTTGCTCAAACACCGTTTGGTTTGGATGTGTTCACCGCTGGAATAGTTCTTGCTGTAATGATCATACCTATTGTTTCATCAATTTCTCGTGAGATAATAAAAGCGGTACCAAACTCCCAAAGAGAAGCCGCCTATAGTCTGGGAGCAACACGATGGGAAACCGTAAGAATTGCTATTTTCCCATATGCAAAATCAGGATTACTTGGGGCAGCAATTCTGGGACTAGGTAGAGCAATAGGTGAAACTATACTAGTTACAATGATTATTGGAAATGCAATTGGAGCAGCTGCTATTCCTATGTCTATATTTTCTCAAAGCCAAACATTGGCAAGTTTAATTGCTAACGAATTTAATGAAGCATCATCAGATTTACAGCTTTCGGCTTTAATTGGTCTTGGAGCAGTTCTGCTCATTTTAACAATGGGAATTAATGTGGGAGCACGCCTGCTTGTATCAAAAATGGTAAAGGTTAGTGCAGGAGTGAGAGAATAGTACATATGCATGAAAAAACAACCGCACAGAAGTCCAATACTAATCAGAAAATTCAAGATATAATGTCAAGGCATTACTATAGGCGCAGGTTAGTAGATAAAATTGTAAGTGCTTTTGCTATAACTTGTGTTTTAGCTGCCATAATTCCATTGGGAAGTATCTTGTTAGAGGTAATAAAAAATGGTGCTTCAGCAATTAGCATACAGTTATTGACCCAACCTCCTGGTGCAATTGGCACTACATTAGAGGATAGTGGTGGTATTGCTCCTGCGATTCAAGGGACATTAATTGTTATTGGATTGGCGTCAGTAATAGGGGTTCCAATAGGAATTCTTGCTGGCATTTATTTATCAGAATTTGCTTCAGGCACTGGGTTGCTTCCATCTGCAGTCAGACTATTTAACGATGTTCTCACTGGTTTACCTTCAGTAGTAATTGGAATAGTTGGATATATAACAATAGTTCTTGCAGTCGGCTCATTTTCAGTCTTGGCAGGAGCCTTTTCTTTATCTATAATTATGATGCCCATAGTAGTGAGAATTACTGAAGAGACACTCAAGGTTGTACCAAACTCGATTCGCGAGGCTGGTTACTCACTTGGAATCTCAAAATGGAAAATAACATTATTCATAGTTCTGAAAAGTGCCAAAAGTGGAGTTCTTACAGGCATTGTATTAGCTGTATCAAGAATTGCAGGGGAAACCGCACCTTTAATTATGACTATCCTTGGTACAAGCCTATTCTTTTCAAGCTTTACTAAACCAATTGATGCATTACCGCTTAGAATATGGAGATTAGCCTCACAGCCCTATGATACAGCTCATTCTCAAGGATGGGGCGCAGCATTGCTGCTTATAGTTATTGTGCTAATCTCGAGTGTGGTTCTAAGACTTTTAGTTCAACGCAAAGGATTTAAGATTAAAGCGATTCATCTATAGGCGTCTATATAGTTCTATATCATCTATTTAGGCAAGGGATAATTACTAATTACGGGAAGATATATAGCTTGACAACATACTGGGAAGCTGTTCATGATCCTTTACTAAATATATTATCATCATCAAAAGAAGATAATGATCATTATTTTAATGGACTACGGTATAAAGTATCTATCAAAAACCTTGATGCTTGGTTTGGAACTAAACAAGTATTAAAAAGTATCAATTTAAATATAAAACCAAATGCCGCAACAGCTATTATAGGCCCTTCTGGATGTGGCAAAACAACGCTTATTCGTTGTCTAAACCGTATGCATGAGATGACTCCAGGTGCAGCGGCAAAAGGCCATGTTGTGATTGATGGTGACACTGACATCTATGATAAAGCCATAGATCCTGTGATTATAAAAAGACGGATTGGCATGGTTTTTCAAAAGCCAAACCCATTTCCGACAATGAGCGTTTATGACAACGTGGCAGCAGGACTAAAGCTCAACGGTGTCAAAGACAGGAGATTAATTAATGATATTGTTAAAGAAAGTCTTAAAAGTGCTGCTCTTTGGGATGAAGTAAAGAATGAGCTTGATAAACCTGGAATTGGACTATCAGGAGGTCAGCAACAACGTCTATGTATTGCAAGAGCACTTGCAATGCAGCCTGAAGTATTGCTTATGGATGAACCTACCTCTGCATTAGATCCCATAGCATCTTCTAAAATTGAAGAGCTTATACACGGATTGAAAAAAGAGCTAACAATAATTACTGTAACACATAATATGCTACAAGCAGCAAGGGTGGCAGACTTTACAGCCTTTATGTATCTTGGGGAATTAATTGAATATGGACCAACAGATCAAATATTTAAGACTCCTCAAAAAGAGCTAACAGAGCGCTATATCTCAGGAAAATTTGGATAGAGCATTTGCATTCACATTTTCATTTAAATTTAACTGGATTTTTTTATAATATAAATAATAACTCTATTTTATAATAGTTTGTTGTTTACTTGACTCGACTTTTAGACCTTGGAATTGACCGTATTCGTAACATAATTATGGATATGGCCAAACTATCTGAGAATTCAGTATTCACTGCAATAGAGTCTTATCAAGAAGGTACTCAGGTAAAAAAGCAAATTTTTGATTGGTCAGAAAAACTAAGAATATTGCAGGAAGAGGTAGCTGATCTAGCAATAGAGCTAATTGCACGTTACCAGCCTGTAGCAAGTGATCTTAGATTTATCAAATCTTGTATGGAGATTTCATATGGTTTTTCTAGATTTGGTCGCTATTCATATGATATTGTAGATGTACTTGAAGCAATGGGTTCTATTTCTGACTGTGATAAATCTGCGGTATTAGAAATGTCAAAGACAGTAAGAGAAATGATAGTTTTAAGTCTGCAGACGTTACAATCTCGAGATAAAAATGCAGCAGAAAAACTCTACCGGATGGATGATATAGTTGATATGCAATACAAAAAATACCTGCGTGATATAATCACAACACAAGAACAAAAAAATGTTGAAAAAGGATCAGCAGATGTTCATAAGAATAATCCGCGCTGTTATATTTCTGCATTATTGATATTAAGATACTTAGAGCGTATTTCAGACCATGCTTGCTACATTGGTGATTCAGTGCATTACATAGTAACGGGCGTCTCAAGTCCTAGACGCTAACTATGTGATATATATAGATCTATATACATTATAGGATACACTTCGCAAATATATAATACATACTATAGGTCTTTAGAAATTTGAGTCCTATGTCAGGCAATGGTGAAGTACGTAAAATACAGTTCACAGGTAGATCAACATATATTTTATCATTACCAAAAAAATGGATGGAAGAAATGCATCTAAAGCCGGGGGATCCTGTGAATCTTACACGTGAAGCAAACAACTCATTGCTGATAATACCCCATGCAGAGAGAAATTCCAATATGACTAATGAAGCGATTGCAATTGTGTTAGAAAAGGAGAATGTCAATTCTCTACAACGTAAAGTCATATCCATATATCTGTCAGGATATAATATTATACACTTAAAATCAAAAACTGGAAGGATAAATCCTGCTCAGCGAGATGCAGTTAGAGAAATTGTACGTAAGAACTTAGTTGGAACGGAGATAATAGCCGATTCTTTAGAAGAAATTATAATCCAAGTTTTACTTACACTTCCAGAACTTTCAGTCAATACAGCAGTCAGAAGAATGTTTTTGATTGCTTCTTCTATGCATAGAGATGCTATCTTAGCCTTAGGTGAAAGGAATTACGAATTAGCAAAAGAAGTAATAAAATCAGATGATGAAGTAGATAGATTCAGCCTTTACATCTTAAGAAATCTTGTAATAGCAACACAAAATGAAAGAGTACTTCGAGAAATAGGATTGAAGAGTCCTGCTGATTGTCTGAGTTATCGTGTTGCGGTAAAGAGTATAGAACGAATAGCAGATCATTCATCTGGAATTGCTGATAAATGTTTAAAGATAAAAGACGAAGAACAACAGCAAGACATATCAACAAATCTCTTTGAGAAAATTGAAAAAATGAGTCATCTATCATTGGGAGCTCTTAGTGATGCAGTAGAAGCATTATTACGCAGAGATTATGGTATGGCAGATAATGTTGTAGACAAAGCAAAAGGTATACTTTCGTTGGAAAATGATATAATTTCATATATTAACAGTGGGGATAATAATAGGACCGTTCACAATAAAATGAATAATATTAACATCAAGCTAATTTTGGAAGACATAAGGAGAACAGCTGAATATGCAAGTGATATAGCAGAAGCAGCAATGAATCAGACAATTGGGGAAGTTCTCACTGTGCAGAGAAGACCTTCAAATCAATCATAATTATAAAGTTTTTTATCCGTAATTACGCTCTGTAAGCAGAAGCAGCTGGTCGTTACAAAAAGCGCAATATACATAAAAAGAAACTGCATTTATGCCCATGTAGCTGCTAAGCCATTATTCAATTAGTTTTGAAAAGTTCGTCTCCTCTATTCTATATAATGATCTTAATGACAATTCATAGATTTCATCTCTCTCAATTGGAATCATAGCAATATTCTTATTGAAACATACTGGACACATACCCAGATTTCTAGAGACATTCTTTTCTGCTTTTGATTTGAAAACAGTTGCGCTCCAAAAACATGATTCACATAATACAAATTGGCGATCAATACGACGGCTACTTGGGTAACTTTGAACTACAGAAGAAGAATTAATTGAATACATCCTTATTGCTTATTAGAAATATCTAGATATAGCCTTTGTGACATATGATCTTATAGACTACATTATTCTATAGTGAGATCATATTGTGTCCTTAATTCATATTAGATATCTTTTTTTGCTAAAGGTCGCTTATAATTACAGATGCCTCTTCAGAGGTTAAAAAATAATGATAACAATAACTATTATCATGAATTCCTGAGAAATACACTGGCATACAGTAAATACGTGGAGTGCTCGTCTTGCAAGAACAGAAGCCAATTTACATGTGTAAAATGCGACTATTGCTATAGCTGTCACTGGAAGAAAGAACAGTTA
Source organism: Nitrososphaeraceae archaeon (assembly GCA_045808425.1). Classification (GTDB taxonomy): domain Archaea; phylum Thermoproteota; class Nitrososphaeria; order Nitrososphaerales; family Nitrososphaeraceae; genus JAFAQB01. The sequence goes on from JBJMFM010000356.1 coordinate 11,459, forward strand.
GAGCGTAAGATACCACGTATAATAATGATAAATATCTAAAAACATGACATAGAATGAATAAAACAGTTAGGAGCAGGTTTCTAGACATTAAAATATTGATGTATGACAATATTGAGCCATACAAAGTATTATTAACTCCGTCTTTATAGGCAATGGTCTTCAACTAGCTATCAAATAGCTACAATGAATATTGGAACTTGAGAATAGATAAACAGCAAAACAGACAAACAGCAATAAACATTTCTCGGAGGTAGCATACAAATCCAGATTCTGTTCTATTTTTGCTGCTTATGTTGATTATTAACTTCTAATGGTAATGTGTGTTATGATGATACTACCTGCGTATAAGAGGAGTAATCATCAATCTTGATACGTTGAAATGCAGCTGAGTCATTGCTTGTCTTTGGTAAGAGCCTCATTTTGGTCAGTTAGCTCTTGTTTATCTCCTCCTGATGGTAATGCAGGTAATGATGGTATATCTCCTGTAGGTTGTTTGCTGATACTTTCGTTTATAACTTCACAAACAAGCTGGTCTATTAGGACATTGTAAAGCTTTTCTGCTTCCTCTAGCATTATATCTTTGTAATACTCAATGATACAGTCATCATATGGCGGCGGTGGTAGTACTACTTGTCTACTACTATTTTTCACGTTCAACAGATTGCTATTGTTGTTGTCTCTGCTTCTTGTTGATGATATTGAGCTTTGATTCTTATTGTTATGATACACCAAAGCAGAGTATTTCTCTGGGTTACTTCTCATTGACTCAATAAGAGAGAAAACTGCCAGCTTCAAAAGTTTCTTTTTGTCTGATAAGGAGTCGTGTACTTTATTCTCAATACTCTGTATGATTTGAATATATTCTTCATTATTGTTTTTATAATTATATACAAATGCCTGCACTTTTGCTGTTTGCTGTTGTAAACCTTCTAATAATGCGGCCTCTCTTACATGTTCTGACTTAATAGCGTCTAAACTTTCTTCCTTGTCTCTTATCTGACCATTTAGATTCTGAACTTCTCCAGCTTTAGTTCTTAGAATAGACTCAAAATAACTATTCTCTTTTTGAAGCTGTTGATGCCTGTGTTGAACTGATGGTAAATAATTATTGGCAATACTCAGTAGGTTAATTACCTGTGATACACCCATTTTTGCAGCCTTGGCTTCTTTACAGAGATTTACAAAATACGAAATATCACCTTTGAATTCAAGATATACCTTGGTAATCTCATCAAGACCAACTAGCTTTAAATATTCTCCATAATATGCTGTTGCCTGGGCCTGTCCCAAGTTTAAGTCAATGGTAACCTCTAATAGTGTCTTGCCTTTATAGAATAATTCGTAAGCTTGTACAGCTAACAACTTGTGCGCTTGTCTTTCTTTTTCATTGATTGCTTTGTCTATAATTGGTTTAATGTCCCTGGGAGATATTCTTGCTATTTTTGCTATTTCGTGATAGGTCTTGTTCTCCTTAAAATAAAGGTCTAGCACAAGCTCTTCTCTTTCCTTTCTTGTCAACACCCCATTTGAATCTCTATCTGAAATCATATTTCTGCAAGTCTTTATAAAAAATGAGTATAAAATAAAAACACGACATTTACGACATTGTTACCATTCCATATCTTATATTACCATTCCGTTATCATTTCCATTGCCTTGATATCACTCCATAATCAGGCATTATCGTCTATCACCGTCTATCACCGTCTATTACCATGGAATTTTGGCTGAACCCAAAATAGGATTCTATTAAGACGGCTGATTGCATAAAAAATTTTTTTGTATTAATTATATAATAATGAATCAGATAGGAAATCATTAAGATTGTAACACTATTAACTATAATGGTGCCTTATAATGCCATTACTAGTTTTGCTCAAGATATCACGTATAATATAATCGCAGAGTAAAAAATTAAGAATAATTGTGCTGTTTGAGTTATACGCACATTGTGTTTTTAGTGTCAAAATCGTTAGCTAGCAAATTAGGTTCGCTCCTTGACGTTAGATTCAACATAAGATGTTATTCTAGAGCGTTGATATGGGAGTAATTGCGAATGATCAGATCCGTGTGACCTTCTCTTTTTGATCCTTTACAGTTAATTGCTCTTTTTGAGTCGACTTCTATAGTATTGTTGGCATGTGCTATCAATGTGCAGCTTAAATTAGTTACTTTCTTATCCCAGAATACACTTATTCACCATTTTGGTAAAGATTTTCTCTAACTAGTACACAGTGATATTGATGAATGTAAGGGGACTATTTCGTAAAATAACTAACAAAATTACTAAATCTAAAGAGAAGGAGATAGAAGTAGAAAGAGAAGAAGAATTATCAGGTAAAAGCTCAAAAACAAAAAACATCTCTGAAAGGATTTATTGCAGGTTTTGTGGTAACCCTAACTCACAAGCACAAGAGATATGTACAAAATGTGGAATTAGACTTAATCCACCACCTTCCACAATTATGAAAGCATGTACAAAATGTGGTTTGGCAGCAAATGATGACTCAATATTTTGTAATAGTTGTGGGACTAGGTTTGAAGATGCATAAATTAGAGTTTTTAGAATTAGTGAAATAACGACATTGTTATTGTTTATCTAGCCTCAGATCTGATCTTATTTTGCTTTGAAAATCCAGTAGTTAACGTATACGGCCAGAATTGGCCTCTATGATGCATATAAAACACATATGCCAAATTTCAATGAAAGGATGAAATATCCATTTGAAAACAACCATTAGAAGTATAAACAACAACTATATCTTTTCAATTAAAGATATCAAAAGTTGAACTTGAAAGAATACAAAATCTGTCAATATTGAATTAATAAATATATCATAGAAGAGAGGAAATTAAATAAAATTTAATAGTATAGAAGTCTAAGCAATGCTAAATATAATATTGTTTTAATGATAAATAATATTATCTCATTAAAAGTTAGATTTGAAGCCATCAGTCAATTTTTTATGATATAGACTCTTGCAACGTTTACCATTGTTATTATCTAATGTACCATCTTCTATAACAAGTTGTATAACATTTTTCATCCTCTTCTTATCATATAGTGACTGAAGAAACTTGTAACATATAGGACATACTTCTTCTACCAATTCAATGTGATTAAGCATTTACAATCATTTGAATTTTAACATTCGAATATTGCTTTACCATATTCTAAATAGAACAATTTTTAAATGACATGCTGGTTAGGATGACGAATATCAAATACTACAACTCTGGTCATTAAGATCTCTAAGTTTATGTTAGGAAAAGTTTATGAGCTTGGAGGTAATTCAAACACGAATTAGTATCACTTACATAAGTGTGGTCATCAGAATGAATCGCATTCAAAGATCTATAGTAATTTTCCATATTCTGGAAGACCACTTTTGCATATTTTGCAACCAAACATAGACACCTCAACTCCTTCCTTAATCTCATTTAAACTTCCTATAATCAGCCTTCCCTCATTTTCTGCTATGATTAAAGCTTCTTTGTCCTTTTCGGCAACTCCATAGATTATTGGTATAATTTCAACAACATCCTTACAATTATGGCAGTAACCTTCAGATATTCTGCGAGGATTATTTTCATGGTAGACTACATGAAGTTCCTCTGCTTCCTCATTTGTAATTTCAAATCTATCCATAAGTTTGTAATTAATTCGATAATAGATCAGGTTACCCTCATCATACTTATTATCTTTAAGATATGATTCATGAAGATCCATAAGCAACTGTTTGATGTCTGCTGCATTTTCATAGTACTTCGTTATCGTTATATAAGATCACCAAAATTTGAGCAATCAATATAATATATAATGGCTATTATTATCCTTATAGCCATTATTAATATTGTCATGTTCCCAAAGTCAGTAATCTAGCCATTAATCTTGATGGATCTCATTGAAATTTAATTTTATCCACCATTATGATCAGTTTATTAGTAGATCTTAATGTATTTTCAAATCTATTCTCTCATATCTTTGAATTTAGGTTATCGATTATCATCAGACACAAGCTACATTGTTCAACTAAAATTAAAATGCAGTTGTCTAACTTAACAATGCAATTTCTAAAATGTTATATATGGCAATACAACAGAACACCGATCTATTCTGTTATGCTTATTCACTATCAATAGATCAGAAAATAATTAGATTACTACTTTTATTGAATAACAACATATTGTAGCTTTTATTGTTTTTTGAGCAGTAATTTTTCGTTACGCCAATTCTAAATTTGATGCCTGCTAATGTGGAATTTTCTTTTTACAGGGGAGGTTACTTAGGTTACTTAACGTTTTGGTTTACTCTTTTGCTTAACACTTGCCTTTAGTGCTTCCAGTAGGTTTTTACTTACATCATCTTCTTTTTCCTTGCCAGCTTCTGTTACGTTTAACGTTTGCTTTCCAGCTATTTTTGCATTTATTAGTTGTTCTAATTGCTTTGTATACTCATCAGAATATTGGCTGATATCAAACTCTTTGCTTGAGAGATTTTCTACTAATGTTTTTCCCAGTGATAATTCTTTATTGTCAATCGAAGGTTGTTGAGAGGAAACAGAGCCATCCATACCTTCAACTTCATCTACGGGCTTTACCTCGTCTATATATCGCAGTTGATGCATCACTATCCCTCTTTGATATGCACGTAATGCAACAAGATGTTCTTTGTCCTTTAATACAACTTTACCAATTGCTATTTTGTTTGTTTCGTCTATTACTTTAGCAAATAATGTATATGCCTTGTCAATAGCACCAGTTTTTTTATTCTTCTCTGGTGCTACATAGTAGCTCTTCTCTATTAACAAAGGGTCAAACTCCTTTGAATCAATGAACTCTCTAACATCAATACTTTGAGTTGTTTTCAATTTTATCTTTTCTAAATCTTCTTTTTCAATTACTGCATAGTTATCCTTTGATATCTGATAACCTTTCTTAAGTTCGGAATATGGAACTTCTCTATCTTCAACAGGACACCACTTTTTGTATCTAATCCTATGGCCTTTGTCATCCAATTGATTAAATGAAAAATCCTTGCTATTATCAGAAGTTGTATAGAGCTTTACTGGGATATTGACAAGTCCAAAAGATATGCTTCCTTTCCACATACTACGAGCAGCCATATTCTTTAATCTGATTACAGTTAGAATTCTATTTATTTTAGCACGTTGAAACAAATTAACAAAAGATTTTAGCTGTAATAATATCTAGATATACAAACTATTATTAAGTTCTACATGTACGCTTGCGCATCAGAGCATAGCGATGCCTCGATTAACGGCTTTACCAAAAATAAGCTTGAAATGCAAGCGCCCTTATTGGAACGAAGAGAGGACTAAGAAATGAACGTCGCAATCATCCTACTAACAATTGTATTGTTGTTTTCCACTATTTTATTGATACCAGCGGCAAAGGCTCAGGATGATAACAAGGAAAATCAAAAATAAAGACGACGACAATGATTGGTGCTAATATTATAAATCATCTAAAGTTCTCAAGTATTTGCAGAATTTTACCTAAATTAGGTCACATTTTCTAAAAATATCAAATCTACTGGATGATTTTATAAATAAACCTATAAGAAACGAAGTGGAAGTATGTATACTGTTCAACTAGAAAGAGGGAAAGTATCTGTTAGCATATGAAAACGAATGTGCAATGTGTAGAAAGGATGCCATCATTAGAGATGATTATGACACGAAAAATGAAAATGGGCATAGACTAGAAGATAGTCCTATTTCAGATATAATAGTAGAACAGATCAATGGAACATGCTTTATTTTTGACACATCAAACTGTGCATTGATATTCAAAAAGTTGATGGATATATATGGAAGTAGCTTTGCAGATCAATAATAGAAAAGTTCTCTTGCATCTTTCTAGTATAACTGGTTTCTTTATATTGATCCTTAATATGCTCTTTCTCTTAAATTCTCAACTACACGTTATCTTCCTACTATAACTCATCTTTAGTATTTTAAGCAAGTTAGATGACACAATTAGGGACCAGTATTTCGAATATGCATAGGACTACAAAGTCTAATAAGCATATATCCATCCCATATAACAATACATATCCAAATTGAACTTAGGATATGACAAAAAAAATTACCAGGAAAATAGATGAGAATATCAAAATATCCGAATCTATCAAAGCAACTGTAACTAGACGGGTAATAATCCCTCCTAAATTTACCAAGACGAAGTTGAAGGTAAATTATTTCGTGCCTAGATTTAAAAAGGCTACGAAAGGCGAAGACGTTGAATGGGTGAATTTGGACAGTAGCAGTCACTGTCTTCAATTTTATTTCTGGGCTTCGTTAGATGATATATCTTTTCCTTTTCCAAGTAAATTCTGATGTCCTCTTCCCACTTCCATTAACACCTTATTAACATACTCTTGAACATTAGTAGGTTCAGAAGATATGTAGAAGAGATTATCAAATTCGATTTCATTATACACTTGTTTGCTGAAATCCTTGACTTTGGAGGTCACAAGGTTTTCTGTCTCACTATAACCTAATGACTTTAAAATATCATGTTCCCTCTGTGGCGATTTTGCAATTATTCTTCGCAGTGAAGAATCTGTTGCTAAGTAGAATGCAGCAGAGTCCAAACCAATTATTAAGAGGTATGAGCCTGTTATCAAAAAAGTAGTTGATATAACACCCCATGGAGGATGGAGAGTCATTATAATAAGTGATGAAGCATTTGCTCCGAACAGAAGAACTAAGCCAGCTCCAATTGTAACTATAGATTTCTTTAGTTGAGCATGCATAATGGTTTTGGAGAGTATGAAAAATGCAATACCAAACATTATCCCGCCTGCGGTTCTAACTGTGTTTAAGAACAAGTTATATGTATAACCATACAAAGGATTGTCCTGAACTCCTAATTCATCAAGTAGGTCTTGAATGTCGGATTTCATAAGAGATCTAATGATAGCCTAATAGTAGGTGGAAAAATAAACCTCGATCTAGAGGAGCAATCAATCGTAATCACTGCTGTCTCTGAAATGATAAAACTTCAAAGCTAATCTAAAAGCATCAAATATGTCGTTATAAGATGTGGCTTCTTTATCCAATACACCATCGTCTTCTAGCTGATCCTCGTCTTCATCATAGTCAGGTTCTTTTGATTCTTCTTTATCGTCTTCAACAGCTGATTTTATGTTCTCCTTCTTTGCAGAACCATCATTACATTGTTGATTAAATTTCCTGATTTCTCCTAAATAACTGAATTTCCTAAGCAGAAAATAAAAGATTACAGTGCAAAATTGGAAGACTTCATTAAAGAACTCTTTTTAGAGTGGTAGTGAGATCATAATTGTTGTCTTATCCAAAAGATATTTTTTCCAGGATGTTTGGAGGAGTAAGTAAATCTGATAGTGGTCTACTTTATCCGAAGGTCGAAGAGGAAGAGGAACCAAACATCCAAGAACTAGATGATGCATTACAGACCAATA
>JBJMFM010000357.1:0-23794 GCA_045808425.1 Nitrososphaeraceae archaeon
CAGCTTATAAATGCAATGCTGCGCCATAGGCAGAATTCTACAATAGGCAGGATTACTGCAGCTGAGGTGAAATATGTAATGAACCAATTAAAAGCTGTAGGCGTTTCTATTCCATAACTCTGCCTATTCTCTTATAAGAGAAATATGCTATTAAATTTGTAACACGGGGCACAGACTAACTGATAATAATGGTGAAAGCTAAAAAATTAAACATTCAAGAAAAAAGAACGATCTGCTGATCTGGCAAAGTAAATAAAGGTAAAAAAAGGTTAGTTCTTCTAGACTACTGAAGTTGATAGACTTCCAACTTGACTGCCGGATAGCATTATTCATTATGTCTGCTTGTTTTTTTGTGAAAATTTTTCCAAAATAAATTTCATCAACCTTGTTGTTTGAACCACATACAAGATTTATTATTATTATGATCATCACCATTACCTTTATCGTCGATTATTCTCCTCATATCCACTCTTACTTATTAATCCTAGACTCCAAAATAGTTTCTTAAAGTCCTCAAAATCTAAATATTACAAGTAGTGTAGCGGACATCTTCAAAGACATGAAAGAAATTCATTTCTACTTTGATTTTCTTTGAACCTCCCATACATAGCAATTGTGGTAAATTTCACTTTCTTAGACTGTACTCCTGCAGCAAAGATGCACGTATGGATGCATACTAACTAACAGTCAATATACTAGTGATTTAAATCGGTTAAGATTACTGGCACTTATGAGTATCAATATCTTTTTAATGTGTGATTTACATTGTTCAAAGAGTATTGTACTAGTAAAAGCCAATTGGAAATCAAGAGCTAGTACAAATAGTTAGTATGACAATAAGCACAAGTGATACAAGTAAAATAGAATGTTCAATCAAGCGAGACAGCTATCAGCTATGTTTTAAGGAAAAGGAACAATGAAAGGGTACGTTTCTGCAAACGTTTTGTAGATGTCGGAATTATATCTGCTGGAATAGTCTTAGCACTACTTGTAGTGTTTGCATTCTATGAAGATGTCGCAGCAACAATTTACTCTTTAGAAAAGCTAAAAATTCATCTGTTATTATTTTCCTGTTCCTTCACAAAAGGAAGAATTTTATGCAAAATTATGCTTTCATGATCTGCTTGTAACTCAAAAGATATAAGAAGAAAACAGTCATTTTCATTCATTAACGGGATGGTTGCCCTTTTTAGTTTTTCATATAGTGCAAATGCATAAATTATTTTGCCAAGTTTTTTCTCTTCTAAGGCTCGCCTTGTAGCCATTTTTACTATTGCTTGTAGAGCCGATAGTTCGGTTTCTTGTTTAGTCAACAATGGCACTAATCCTTCTCTATATGCTTCTGCAACCATGTTTCCTTTCATATCAGCAACACCGGCAAATCTAATTGATTTATCTAATAGGATTATTCGCTTGCACAGTTCATTTAGATACAATGACAAGAATATTAGAATCTCTAGCTTTTATGTCATAGCTCAAATTTATGCATATTATATTACAAGAATATCTAGCAATATCTAGCTCAATAACGCAAAACTACAAAGTAGGTATCTCATTATACTATTAAGTGTGAAATGGAACATCCCATTGAAGACAGCCGTAGGAAATGGAACATTTGAGCTCAGCCATAGAATGGCAACATCAAGTATAAGAGATGAAGTACAAGAGCAAGCAGCAAAGGATGCAGCCCACAGAGAAATAGCAATGTGCTTGCTGTCATCTCATATGCTTCTAAACTGGCTTAAGATACTTGCAACAGTTAGTTACCACTTAACGGATTGGCCAATAATCAAGTTATACAATGTTACAACTCATAAAAAACACATGGGATTCAGGTGTGGTAGCTTATATGGAATATGATATCCTTTTTGTAACATCAAATAATAGTCTATCACGCTTAAAGTTGCTGCTAGAAAAACATCATCTGTGAGAGTCTGTATCGATTACTGCTTAGTCAAATACAAGAAGATGATTATTGTATTATTTACGTTACCAATTCTGCCAAGCAATTGGTCTCTGTCTTTTTATATTGAAAATGATGGATGATTTGAGAAAAATTATCATTATCATTATTGTCGTTTTTTCTGTTTCCCTTTTTTTGTTGGAATATCTCCTTTCTGAAAGTGTTGTGTTACCACGTGGCGCTGCATGTCACCTAGACTCTCAAATCGTTCATTACATAACTTGCAAGTGATGCTATTACTTTCCTCTAATAATGCGTTTTTTTTAGACAAATTTTCCCATCTCAATACCATATTGTTCACGTTTTTAATAAAGATTCGTAGTAACCTTGACTATGTTTACATTGGTTCTCCTTGCGAAATTTTTTCATATCTATCTACTTATTTTTTCAGATAATGCAGCCATCTTATATTATGAGATAAAAATCTTGTGATTTATCGTACGACTGACTGTTCAAAATCCAAAATCCACATCTTTTATTAAAACAACATAATTTTCGTTTCCATTAATTCAAATTGATGTCTGCTATTCTAGTATTGCAGTAAAACTTCAGGCCAGGAGCTCACAATACATTTAAGATTGCTAAAAAATAGAACAAGCTCATTGTGTGAATACACATAGTAATAAACATTCACCTAAATGAAATCCATTAACTTTTGAACAAAATAATACATATATTGTTCCGCTTATTAAAATAATATACATGGGATCGTTCTCTGGCCGAATAAGAGAAGTGGGCATTATTTCGATAATCTTGATTATTATAGTTTCAAACGTTCTGTTATTCTATTTTCAAAATATTACTGAACATGATCTTAGGAATAGCTTGTTTGAAGAACAAAAACAACGTCAGCTTGAATCCACAAAAGAAATTTCTCAACATATTGGCTCAGATACAGGTCTAGTTTTGACTATGCTTCATGGTTTAGCAAACTCTGGATATTTGCAACAAGGCGAAATGTCTGGACACAATATCAAAAAATTAGTAGAAGAACAGTATGCTCAGTTTAATAAAATTGTAGACAGAATATTCATTTTGAATAAGAATGGTATAATGACCATTAGTCTAGCCTCGCCAGGTTCAGATACTTTCCTTGGTAGTGATTTCTCGTATAGGGATTGGGTACAAGAGACTAGGAACAGCTCGACACCAATATTTTCTAATGGCTTTGAAAGACTTGGTATGTATAGGGTCTTCATAACAATTCCTGTAATAAATAGAGAAACTAACGAGTACAATGGAATAGTGGGAGCATCTATACTAACTGAACCGTTTTTCGCACAATATGGAAACATTAATGACGTGCGTTCACAGTCGCTTATGGCTCTTGACAAGAACGGAACATTGTTGGCTAGTGGTATAAACAAGAACCTTGTGGGAGAGAATTTTTTTGGTGATCGTGTTCAGCAATTTATACATCACAATACCGTTTTAGACAATTTAACTCTCAGATTGTTAAACGGTAATGCAAGTTATGCAGTATATAACTACGGAACGGGTGAAAGTTTAGCTAGTGGCTATCCAATTGCTGTTAATGCTAAGCCATTATTCTTCATCGAGACAATAACTCCTACTGCACAAATCTATTCTAAGTTAAATAATGTTCTTTCTATACAACAGGTGAGGATGTTTTCAGTTTTCGCTGTAGCAAGTACTATAGCTATTGTGGTTCTATTGATTTTACTCAGCAAGTGGAATATTATCTTGAGAAGAGAAGTAAAAAGAAGAACAAGGGAGTTGGAGGAGTCTTATGACGAGATGAAGGCGTATTTAAAGACAGTATTAGAAGAAATGAATCGTAGATGATAACACCATCTTTGACGATAAATATATAATCAAGCCTAAAGTCATGCAATAATTAGGATTAAATTAACAATACATCTTAGCACAAATGTTAACGATAGTAAGGAAATAACAAGGATAATAATAATAATAATAAATTAGCATTGAGTTTTGAATCTAAAAGCTATACTGCCGTTCTCTTACTGAGTGAACGCGGAATTAAGAACGGAGAACTATGGATTATCAAAATAGAAGACCCAAGTGTTGAGCTAGGTTACTAGAAAACATAAGAGAAATATAAAAGTTCAGAAATATACCAACAACATTCATTAGAAAAAGTAGTGTAATAAATATTAAAGGAAGGAAAAGGGTTGGGCTATAAGTTCTGCTGATCCTCAGTATTACTATTATCCTACGGCCGCTTCTGGATCTGCCCTAGCTATTCACAACAAATTATGATGTCTATCACAATTTTCAAATCCCTATCCATATCTATATCCAATTGTAGCTCCTTGGGAATTTTTTATATGTCATTTCACTTGCTTATTTATGATCTTGGATTGTGTTTGTGCAGGTAGGTAATGGAACAACTCTCTTGAATCCATTATAATTCCGTAATAATCTCTCACGTTCTCAAGCGTAGATTCATAATGCTTCCTACTGCTCGATGCAGTCGCATCAGAGACTAATATTACATCATATCCAATATTAAATGCTTCACGTAACGAAGTCTCTACACAGATCGAAGTATCTATGCCACAGAAGATGAGTGTATCTATTCCAATGCTCCTCAACCAGACTCCTGTTTCTGTATCATGGAAAGCTGAATCCCTTCTCTTTATAACCACGTGATCATTTTCGTGCGGTTTGATATCATCTACTATGTCTGCATCCCATGTTCCCCTGATACATATAGGTCTCTTCTTTATTCGCTCTTCTCTTGCTTTTGGCAAAATTTTATGGGTCTTTGTTAAAAGATCTATGCCTGAAGCTTCTCTTACAGCCTGTGTATAAAAAACTGGAACTCCTGCTTCTCTACACATTCTAATTAGATCGCGAATTCTTGGGATGACTTCTCGATAATGTGAAGTGTCCATCCCCAACATGTCATATGAGCCGCCCTTACTAACAAAACCATTCTGGACGTCTATAACTATCAGAGCAGGATTGACTTCATATTTTTTCAATTTCATTGCGGAATATAATATTTGGTAAAGGTTTATAAAAGATCAGAGCTCTTGTTTTCGAGCAAAATCATATAAGAATAATAATGCATATCTAGATATACGTAGAGCTATATATGAACACAAATATCTGATATGTGTCCTAGAGTTTCTCAATAATTAGTTTTATAAAATGAAAAATTCCTAGTTTTAATAGAAGTGAATTCAAGCGATTAATAGCTTTTTGCCGCAATATTGTAGTAATGTAAGAGCTTGTAATAGGAGTTTTGTTCTATTTAGCGAGTTTGCTGGCTAACCTTGTTAGAAATTTGCTTATTAAAATCTGCTGAAAACCTCGAATAAAATTTTGTGTAGAATATCTTCTTACTGAATCACTGATTAGGATTCTCTCTGAATTAGGTGCGTCTAACGCAGAGGAAATCGCTTCAACTCCTTCGCCAAAAGTACGAAACTGATATTTTAGAGGTACAAATTCTGTGTGTCCTCCGATATTTGGTACAACAGGGATTAGCCCAGCGCTCATCGCTTCCACAGTAGATATACCAAAAGGCTCTCCTAAGAGAGAATGGAAGTATACTTTGGATTCTCGCATTAAGTTGAGCAATCTACTAAAACTTACATTCACTTCAAAAGTTACATAATCTGCTAAATCATAATAGTCTACCAAGTGTTTCAAGTAAAAGTAATACCCGTATTTCCTTGGAGGAAGATTTCCTACAATTTTCATTCCATTTCCAACCTTATGCTGTTTCAGTAGTCTTGCAAGTCTAATCGCATTTCCTATCTTCTTAGTTGGATGGAATCTAGATATAACCAGGATGGTATTTTTCCTATTGCTAGGGCGAGATGAAAAGAGTGCCGCCTTGCGAAAAAAATCTACATCTACAGGCGGACTGAGCACAATAGAATCTATTCCGAAAGCTTTCGATATTACTCTGCGACTGAATTCGGAATTTGAAATTACAGTAGAGCTTTTTAGCATATTAGCATAGGCTATGCTAGCCAAGTCGAAATATCTTGTACTCGAATTAGTATAGCTGGTTCTACCTTTTAGAAACCTGGAATATTCTGGATCCTTAGAATCAATTAGATATTTTGCGAGCGGAAAATGACAGTATACAATAGAGTTACTTTTTGAAAAATAAGGTAGAAAATAAGGAAGCATATCTCCATGGGTATTTATGGTTAGATCATAGCGTTTGTTTATTTCTGCCTTTCCTATGGAATCAATGATAGTTATTGTCTTAATTTTTTTAATAGCCGAGGTGGCAACCTCGCCATATGCGCTTTCCAGTTTAGAGACATTAGGCTCCTCAAATGTAGTAAGATCAATATCTATGCCAATTTTCGATAGCGCCTGAATTACTGCAACTGCCAGCCGTTCACTCCCTCCACGAGGATTTAAACTAATGTGAACAATGTTAGCTATCAAATAGAATGCCTACTTACACTATTATACGGCATAGGTAATTAAATTTATATGCTTTTGGTTGATGATTTAGTATCATTATTATTGGCATGGACGCAGCTTTCTTACCTTCCAATGATAATTGCAAGCCATTCGCTACCTCCTCGGTCATTCCTTCCTTCCAAAGTACTAGGAACCACATTAGCTATCAAATTTAATGCCTGAATTTAAATTAAAATAGAACTGGATTTTTCGAATGCTTTTTTATTACGGTTTATGTATATCGTCATACGCATCGTTATCAATAGCCGTGCACTGACCCTTATTAGGATAAGATAATACTGCTGCCATATCCAGAAAAACTAAAAGTGATTATACTAAAATTTTTATTATGATGACACAACCAGTGTTATTGTGATTAAGAGTTTTTTATAAGCACTTTGAAAAAAAGTCTATCAAATTTTTAATTCAGTACTCTAATCATAGGTATTTATTTGCCTTCGCAAGTATCACCTTAAAAAATGTTATAAGACAGAATTTGTCATGAGCCTTCATGGCAAAGGATGGCACAAAATTCTCAATTATTCCTATCATTATTGCTTCGGGGCTATTATTTAGCATATTATCCACAACTATGAGTAATGGTAGTCTTATCAACTCATCAATATCAGCTGAGTCCAAGAAGCAGGTTACACTTACAGCAATTCTGGCAGAGCCAAAAAATAGATGGGATACACTACTTAATGATGCACTCCAGAAATTGAATGAGAGACATCCTGATATTGATATTCATCTAAAAAATATAGTATTACCTTATAATAGCACTAGAGAACGCATTTTAACTGCAATATCTAACCAAACTCCAATTGACCTAATTTCTCTGGATCAGATCTGGCTCGGAGACGTTGCTGAACGAGGATATCTTACAGACCTTACAAACTATGTGAAAAGCTGGGGAAGAGCCTCTGATTGGTATCCAACGAATTTTGATGGCGGTATCTATAAGGGTAGAATTTACGGTATTTGGGCTTGGACTGATGTGAGGGGAATATGGTATTGGAAAGACTTATTGAACAAGGCAGGAGTTGATCCTAATTCGTTAAATACATGGGATGGATATATTCAATCTGCAAAGAAATTAAATTCTGTTCTCCGTCCTAAAGGAATAGAAGGAGTACACCTTGTGGGTGCTAATCACTCTCCAGATATGTGGTATCCCTATCTATGGATGCTTGGAGGTGATATTCTTGTGCAGAAAGATGGACATCCAACAAAGGGGACATACTGGTTTCCAGCTTATAATAGTTCAGCAGGTGTTAAAGCTCTACAATTTCTGAAAGAACAGGTTGATGTAGGTATAAAACCCCAGAAGAATCATTTTTGGGGCCAGGAATTTGCCAACAGGAAATTCGCAGTAATGATAGAAGGGCCATGGCTCCTCGGTTTCTTTCCACGCGAGCAGTGGAAGAGTTTAGAACAGCAAATCGGATTCATCTCGGCATTTCCTATTCCAGATAAAACCAATCAAAGCGCTACGATGATGGGAGGATGGGAGCTCAGCGTTCCTAAAACGTCGCAAAATAAGGATCTTGCTTGGGAATTAATTAGCATAATGGTAGATCCAAGCATAATAGCTCCAATGATAAAGCAATATGGTTACATTCCAACACAGAAGTCTATAGGAGAAGGAGTCTATTCAAGTCAACTTAACCAAACAATACCATATTATGATCAGATGGTGTCAATGATTTCAATAGGACGTAGCAGACCGAGTACACCAGAATATCCACAGATAGCTGATCACATAAAACAGGCAATAGATGAGGTTTACTATGGCATAAAGGAGCCTAAGCAAGCATTGGATGATGCAGCCAAAAAATCTGCGAAGGTTTTAGGCTGGTAGCATCTTTTATTTATAAAACGGTTAAAGGCATAAATTTTAGATAGCGGCAAAGGTTTGATTATACCAAGATTCAGTTGTTAAAAGGGAAAAATTAGAGAGAAATAAATGAAGTGTTATTAAGAAATGGATTTGAGTGCTAACGTCAGGCAAAGGCAGTTGCTGCATTAAAATGAAAAACATACTAAATCGAAATCGACTCTCGAGTCAACAAGTGTATATATTATTTGTTGAGCATGCCACGTAAATGTGCTACTGCATTTTCAATATCAGTATGTTTGTACTGCCCATCTCTAGTTTCAGCGGCAAGTATACCACAGCGATGAACATTTTCAAAATCGCCAAAGGGAATTTATAATGTCCCTTGTTGTTTTCATCTTCTTCATCTTCTATGCCTAAATACCATTTCCCATTTTCCTCAATGAACTTATTTTCTTTTTCAGCCGATGGTTGGTGCTCGCTCCACTTGTCTTCTTCGTCTTGTACACATTTTCCATTTGATATTAGATTATCACCACATATTTTTTTCTTTATTGAATCATGAGATAACCTATTTTTATTCGATCAGCACTTTAAGTGCATGTGTTTGTTGACAAGATAAACCCAGTACTTTTAACTGATTGCTACAACCTATGCCATCAGGATTTTAAGATAAACACTGATTGGGAGGTATCGCATATCTATAACAGAAATGCCCCCATGATACTCTATGGTCTTAACAAGATTATTGCAAACGTTTTTGACAATATGCGAATTACAACTGATCACATCCTGGAAGCTGAGCGGTACGCAAATGAAATGAATCTTTGGTTTCCATCTAAATTATTCTATAGGATAGTCGACGATCTTGATGGATATATGCCTGTCAAGATACAGGCAATCGCTGATGGTAATTGGATTCCAAGAGGAACACCATTTTGTCAAATCAGAAATACTGTAGTAGGTTTTGGAGAATGCGTGACTTGGTGGGAAGCAATGCTAATGCACGCATGGTTTCCATCTGCATGCGCTACTGAAGCTTTCCACATGAGAAAGTACCTAGATAGCAAAAAGCTTTCTGCAAATCGTTTTCATAGTTTTGGATTTCGTGGCCACAGAAGCCTAGAAGATGCATATTGGGCTGGTACTGCATGGAACTTGTTTTTACCCGGAACTGATGACTTCTATACAAAAAAATATACTACTGCATATATTAGCTCAATTCCGGCTCTAGCTCACAAAGTAGTAGAACAGTTTGACAATGAGCTTGAATGTTACCTTCGAGCAATAGATCAAACTGCAATACATGGCAAAAAATATGTCTCTCTTGTAATTGATACTTTTGATACAGATAACTTCATTGAAAATTATGCAGAAAAGATTTCCAACTATGCTGCGAGCAAGGATATAACCCCTGTGTTTCGACCTGACTCTGGAGATAAGTTAAACCAAGTAGTGAGCATATTGCGTAAATGCGATAAATGGAACCCTATCTTCATCATTGGAGATGAAATGAATTTTGAGAAGGCAAAAGAGTATGACAGGTTTTTAGAGGCACAAAATATTCAGCTACAGAATATGAACTATGGAATTGGTGGAGGATTCTATAGCCACCTCACCCGAGAGACTTTAGGATGGGCTATGAAGACGGCATATTCAAATGGTAAGAACAGAATGAAGTTTTCTGAAAACAAGCAGAGCATTCCAGGCAAAGTTAAGGTTGTAAAAGACCACCAAGGCCAAGTGTCTGTGTTTCCAGAAAATATGAATACTCAAGGATACCTGCTAATGTATGTGAATGTATATTATCATAACAAAGACCCAGCAGCTCACTGCTGTATTACAGATATGTGGAGTACTATACAAAACAGAGCACTTGGATATCTTAATGTGGGAGAACTGCAAAAAGAAATAATCTTATCAAATCAAATACAAGACGAGATAGATTGCATTAGGGAAAATATGGTGTAATTATATCCAAACGTGATGATGATTATTACCTCATACCGCTATAACGGGTAGCGAACAACTCAACTCAACTCTACTCTATCTTCATAGATAATACTCTCTATCTTACTAATGTTATAACATATACTCACATACTCATACATACGTACTCAAGCTTTGATCTACATGGCCTTGCCAAAATCCCATGCTGAGAAGAATTTTGGTATGATCTCAATCACAACCTCAATCCCCTTTGTAGTATTTTCAATTATCATCTTGGCAAGAGGGTGCTCAAGAGTGCCCAAGTATTTTGTGTTTATCTTTCTTACGACTGATATGTTCTCCTGTATATCTTCAGATATTCTTGCCACCGCCTTTCCCTTCACTCCCTTATACGGATAGTTCTCGTCGTCAACAGAAAAGTAAATCTTATCTGGATTTCTTCGAATATTCTGAACCTTCTTTGTCATTTTTTGAGTGGCTGTATATATCTTGCCTGAGTCTTTGTCATAAAGGAACCATAAGGGCTGGATCGTAGGATACCCTTCCTGGTCGATGGTGGCGATCTGTATGTTGAGTTTACTTTCTAGGAGCTCGTTGACTTCTGCCTCGGTGACAGGTCTTGGCATACCTGGAATAGATTGTATGACTTTCAATACTCGTCAAAGGCCAACTTTCGATATAAATATTCGGTCTAGTGGAATGGAAAAGAAAGATATGGTTCTCAGAATTGTATCTTAATTTACAGATTGTTAAATCTATCAAAGCATGTATCCAAAATTCATATAAATTACCGCGAGGCTACATATTGATGATTGTTCAATCAATCAATCAATCTATCAATCTTATCTAATTTATCTGGCAGATATAATAGCTTAATTGACTCATTTATTTTCAACTTATTTTATTAATTTTTTATTCCAATCAATGGAATATGATTTTTAGGATCTATACAATAGATTATACAGTGTTTGTTTGTTTGTTTGTTCATTAACGCTTCATCCTATATTTGTCACTAATAGAAAGAATCCATATGATACAAGTATGATACTTATACTAATAGTAAAGAAGTAGTAGAACCTCATTTTGAATATTGATTGTCCTTTAGAAATTAAACATGCTGTAAGTGCTAACCACACATAATCCATCCATATATGAAATAAAAATAGAATGAGAACACCTTCAATAACGCCGAATAGATAAACTGAATCAGAAATTAGCTTTAATCCTACTGTGATCCACCATATGAGAAAAAAAGGATTCATGGCTGTAAAGATTATTCCTACTATTAGTGGCCCTCGATCTATCCTTCTATTTATCTTGTCTAAAAGCAAAAAATAGGTATCTCCATATCTAATACGTAGGTTCTTGCTCGTGTTGTCTTTGTTTATGTCGTCTCTAGTAATCCCAATTTTTTTTGTGATATTCAAGATTTGCGCTACAGAAAAAAGTATTATAGCAATACCGCCTATCAGTCCGACTGCTCTTATTGCCCCAGCAGCTAATGTAAAATGAGAAAGTCCGAAGATGCCTAAAGATAATAAAATAATTAATAATAATTCCACTGTCATGTGACCATTAGCAATTTTAATTCCTGCATAATACCCCTGCTTGCTTCCATAAATGAGATTAGCTAGAAACAAAGGACCCGGAGAGAGTACACCGGATGCAGAAATAACGATCACTTCACCAGCAAATTCTAGTATATTCATATCCTATGCCTATAACTTCAATTTAACATTTTGAGGCTTCTCCCTTGCCTTTGGAAATGGGTTCTGCGTATTTCTCTATAATCGATTTGTATTGAGGATACAACCTCTTCAGTGTTTGTAATTCTCCTAGTTCCCAGTCACGATAATCAAATCCTGGTGAAATGGTACATCCAACCAAGCCGTAAGAATTATGATCAGCAACAGATGCTGCAAACCAGGAACCTGACTTTATGACTGCCTGGAATGTCTCTTTATTATCAATATTCGATCCTAGTCTGATCTCATTTAACCTTATATTATCATCTCCATCTCCCTCTATTACATGCAATGATAAACTACTGCCAGCATAAAAATGCCACATCTCATCTGACTTGATCCTATGAAATGACGAAAATTGATCTCCTATCAATAAATAATAAATTGCAGTACAAGCATGACGAGGTCCATCGTATTCTGGCAAATTTACATATTTTTCAGACTTGTATGTTTCGATAAAAAATCCACCTTCTGGATGTTGCCTGAGATTGAGTTTTTCAATCCAGTATTTTGCCTGTTCATTCAAGGTCCAGCATATCACGTTATAATTGTAATCATAATTAAATACTATTATCATAATGATGATGATAATAATAATAATACCTATGATGCCAAATTCTGATCAATCTTAAACCACCCACTCATTACAGATCTAGGCTTTTCCTTCTTCAAGTCAAAATAATGTCATTTCTATTTTATACTTTTAGGCTGTTGTAGGATAATATTTCTTAGTTCTCTTTTAGCTTACTTTAATTTATTACACTATGTATATCAGCTATGACTTGATTATTATTATTGTTCTAGTTACGACAGGGTAATTTTCAAATGTGGGTTTTGAGTCAAACCTGCCTGCCTGCCGATATGCCTGCATCAATCATCTCTAACAATATGAGCCCAAACTATATTCTAGTTCATCTATCTCTCAAAGAGCTTTGTACACACATTCCTAGATTATGCTTGTGTATTTCTTCCTTTCCAAGGTATTGGTTTTTGATGGTTCAAACCAAATTTGAGTAGTGCATTTAGATAGGCAACAATTAAAAAGAAGGAAGATAGAACCACAAATGCAGAATAAATAGGACTAATCTTATATTTTACTATATCTTTTGCTGCTATTGCAGCAACTACAATGATACAAACTGATATGTTAAGGTAAAATAGGAACAAGCTATATGAAACACCCTTGTCATCAAATAAAATCAGTTGTTCCTTGTTAACATTAGCAAGCCATATAGTATAAGGAAGCGCTAGAAAAGGTAGCACTGTCATAAAGAATAGTATTAATAAATTCAATGATACCTTCAACTTATTAGCCTTTATGATAGGAGCCAGGGTTCTTTCAATACCGTACCACAAAGTATAAGGATCTCTCGACCAAAGTGCTGAAATCAAGTCGTAAGTTTTTATGATTTTAACTTTGAAACCTCTATACTTTAGGTGTTCTCCTAGCACTTTATCTTCCTGTATTGCATCACGTACAGATTCAAACGTTCCAATATCTTCCAATACTTTTCTTTTAATCATAATAAAAGCACCTAAAAGATATGCCACTTTGGACTTTGGATTATTCATCTTTGATGCATCTCTTCCAAAAATAATAGAAAAGATATCCCATAATGGTAATACAGTTTTGGACATAAAGTCTCTTAACTCAATAAAAAAAATACTAGTTAATGCATCAAGTTTCTCTTTTTGCATATATGAAACTGTCAACAGGAGTGCATCTGTGCTAATGTACGTGGTATCTGCATCTGTAAATAGCAGGATATCTCCTTTACTTTGAAGATATCCTTGTTGCATAGCCCATGTTTTGCCTTTCCAATCTTGCGGTTTATCTTTTAGCGAAATAACTTTTAGCTTTGTAGTATTTGTTGTCGATGGTGATGATGATGTTAATAATGATGGTGATGATGATGATAATAATGACTCTTGTGAGGACGGTTTTGACTGAGATACTTTTTCTTTTATGTCTATCAATATGCTTAATGTATTATCCGTTGAATTATCATCTATTGCAATAACCTCAAAGTGCGGATAGTTCTGAGCCAGTAAAGATTTGATGCAATTTTCTATAGTTTGTTCCTCATTTCTAGCTGGTACTATAATACTTAAAAACGGAAAGCCATTTGAAAAATGTTCGTTTGTAACAGTAGCAACAGTAGTAACACTCTTATTTAAAAGCCCATTTGTTAAATAATAGCTGCGTTTATTTCCATTTCTTATATTAGAAATAGCAGTTCTAAAAGTTGGAATGGCAAAATGTGATTTTAAGGAAATTATATTCAAATATATCCACGAAAACAATACTATTAAAAAGGATATCGACAAAAGAAGAAATTGATACAGACTAAAGATACTGCCTAGAAAGAAATCAATTTCCAAGGTATATACAGTATACTAACAGTGATCTAATATACAAATATTTTGAAACTAGAGAGTGAAAAGAAGAGATTATGTTATATTACAACGGCCATTCCATCAAAGATATAGAAGGATATATTACGGTGTTGTCATTATTATTGTTATTTTTGTTATTTGGTGCTTTTATTTTCTGATCGCTATAGTTATTAATCCAAGAAAACTGACGTAAATTCTAGCTCATAGAATCAAGTGCTCTCATATCTTTGGATTCGGTCTACTAAAATGAGGATATGCAAATAGTTTTGTTATTATATTTTCCCATAATTTTTATTATTATTAATATTATTATCGTCATCAACAAACATAAATTATTGATTGATTAATGTTATTCAAGACAATAATGTCAGAAGACGTGGAGACTGAAAAAGAAGGTCAAGAAGATCCTAAAGAAGAAACAGGGATAATCTCAAATCAGATTTCAGAAGAAGGAGTTGAAAGAGAAGAAGGAGAGGAAGAAGAGGTAGAGGTAGCTCAAGACCATGAACTAAAAGTATTGCCAGAGAATGAAGAAGAAGACAAAGAAGAAATATTAATTACAGATGCTACTAAAAGGCCACCAACAGCAAAAACTACTAAGATCATCAACAAAAAACAACGAGGGGGAGGAAGAAGAAGAAGAAAAGCTTTACCAGATGAAATGACTAAGATACTTAACAGACAAACTGTTGAAATTGACAAAATGGCATTACTAGTTCAATCAATTCTAAAACAACTCAAGCCATTAAAAATACAACCTGAGCTTATAAAGCAATTACAATCCCAATTAAGACAAATACAAAAGCAGATGTCACAAATACAAAAAGGAATAATTATAACGAAGAAACAGCAAAATAAAAATAAGAAAAAAGGAGAATAAAAAGAGATAACATAAAAATAACTAAATTGAAAACCCTTTGTAAAGTTGCAAACTCTGCATTTCACCAATGTAACAATTTAAAATGAATATAACTGACATAGAATAAATATAAAAGATATGATTTTTTGTTTGCTGTATATACGTTTTATGACAAATTGACGTTAATCAACCTGTAGATGGATAGTGTTAGATTGGCTCATGAGTGGATCAAAATTGACATCAATTGAGGTTCAAAGTTAATGTACTTTTGATGTCGCATCTCCCCTAATATTAGCTATCTAGGGTTCGATGAAATTGGTAACTAACTAGTAGGTATCGAAATTATTTATGCTCAAGAGGGACATCAAAAGTAACTGTAAGTTTTTCCTCTTATACCCTTAATACTACTATTACTACTACTACTACTATGCAGCTTAAACAATTCGATTTCAGAGGGGGTTAGTAGTATTACTGCCGCCTGGCATAGTAGCAACTTCATTCATTGATTTATGTATCATTATGACGAAAACTAACATGGCTGCTATTATAAGCCAACCAGACAAACCAAAGAAATATGTCAGCATGCGTAGTGAAGAGCTATGTGCATACCCAAAAGAAGAAGAATAAGCGTAGAATGGTTGTGCTATAATAAAATCTGCAATGGTGCGAATACTCAAAGATATAATGATCAAAAGCAAAGGAATTTTCTTCAAACTAGTAAAACGAATTACTTTTCCAATTATTGGCGGGAGCATAAGTGGCAAATATAGTGCTATGGTAAGTCCAATGAATCCTATGGCAATACTATGGATCACAAGATCATAAAATATAAAGTATTGATGAACTAAACTATATAAAAAGGCCATTGAGATACCTGTCAAAAGAAACAAGAAGGATATTTTAACATGAATGACAATAAAGCTGTAACGGGCTTTCTTTTCTCCCTTGATAAGTCGTAGAATTTCTCTATTGTCAAATCCTCCAAATGCATAGATTGCACTGGCAAATGTCAATGCAGAAGCAAATAAGGTAATGTTGAAAATTATTGAAAATGGCAATAACCTATCTGCAATTATAATATATCCAAGACCAGAAACCATACAAATAGAAATACAAACTAACGAAAATATAGCTGAAGTTTTTCTCGGTCTTATGAATCCGAGAAAAGATGGTAATGTCTTGTACTCAATTCCAAAAATCATCAGTATCGGAAAGAGTAGCCATAACTGAATATGAATTAGTGAATTAGTAAAAAAATATCTATATCCTGATAGATCAATTGCATTCACAGCCATCAAAGCAACTAGACAAAGAAAAATAAAATAGTCTGATAATCCCAAGAGCTTTGGTCTGATTCTCAATGTCCACAAGACTATAATTGTAAAGACAGTTAATCCAGAAATCCTTGAAACCATGATCCATAGTGACAAATTTTTGCTGCTGTCAACTGTTTGTATCGATTGCAAAACTAAAGATGCAAGTATTAGAAGAAATGAAGTATATGCAAGCTTTGCAGATGCAAGTTGTATATTTCTGAACCTTGGGACTATCATATACCCTATTCCCATTATAAGCAGTGTTAGAAAGCCATCCATCTGTAGCATCTTGTGAAGTTGAGATGTGCCGTGGATCCACTTGGGTAGAGCAGCAGTCCCGAATATAGACATCATCCATACTGACCCAATAGAGGATCCTATGAATAGAAGGATTACAGCTGTAATTATGAATGGTTTACTTACAGAGCTGTAATTGATAGTATTAGTCAAAGACTGATGCTCTTGAGAATTTTTGTTTGAGGTCTATTTTATCCTTACAACAATTAAAACATATTATACTGTATTTTAGATAAATTAAGCTATAAACTATTGGAGCTTATATGTGAATTTTCTTGATATGCAGTTGCATTATTACAATAAAATTCAGGTATATTACTATATATCACATCTTTTTTATCCGGCGGAAAACATAAACACCTTGTTTATGGCTACTGCTTTATACTAATAGTGAGAAGCTGCCAGATTTTTATCACTACTACTGTTTTTGTCTCTTCTTCTTCTTCTCCTATTCATTATTGCAATGGCACTGGCATATATCAGTAAAGCTTGCAAAATATAGCCTCCAATAATTAAAACAATAGTATTAACTGGCTTTGCAAAGGTCATCATCCTTTGAATATGTGCAGTGGTAATACTATTGCCAATAATTATCAGACTTGCAAGTACAATGCATATGTAAAGTGGCCTGCTATAACCTTTCAAAACAAGTATAGCTAGCGCAATGAATACTAGTTCAAGCAAGACTGCTATAGGGATAAACCTCGGATCTCCAAACGGAATTCCTACTAAGCCTATTAATACTATAGAAATTAGAATACCTAACACCAAAGACTCTGATTTCATTAATGATACTGTTCGTTTCAAGATACACAATATAATGTATTTTAATTCTCCACTAATAATTATCAGGCAAGGTTTCAAGTTCAAATATTAAATCCCAAATTGATTGTTGCCTATTTTCAGGCTTAAGATCAACCATTTTCAATATGCAATAGTCCAGCTTTCTGGAAATTGTATGATGATATTTTGATGGTGGTACAACTGCAGGTCTATTCATCTTATCATCATATGAAGGAGGTCTGATACGTGTCATCATTTCATAGAATATTATTCCTAGAGAAAAAATGTCTGTTCTGCCATCAACCCCATCTAATGCAAACCATTGCTCAGGAGAACAATATCCAGGAGTGCCACCAATCTGCCCATCTGTTGCTCTAGCGGTCAATGCAAGTGATTGTCTATTAATATCTTTTCCAAGGCCCCAGTCTGTAATTTTTATTGCAGATCTACTAACGTCTGTATACATAATATTATCTGGCTTTAGGTCTCTGTGAAACAATTTGGAGCTGTGTGCTTGGGCTAATGCATTACATACAGGTAGAATGATTCTGCTGATAGTCCATCTTCTCTCAAAAACATATTTTCTATTACTATTGAATCTTTCATCCATATGTTGCCTGAGAGAACCACCACCTAGGTACTCCATTATATAGTAGGGGCTAAAATTAGGGGGTTCTCCTCCAATATTCCATCTGAATATTCTTACAATATTTGGATGATTTAATTGAGCTAGTATTGTGATTTCCCTTTGAAAACGCTGTTTATGAATTACATCAAAATTCTTCAGCTCTTTTAATGCATATATTTTGTTATCCTCTCCTCGTATCTCATAGACTATTCCAAAAGCGCCCGAATTAAGCGCCTTTATGATGTTATATTTCAATTATGTAAATATTGATATGTCAACAGCATATTATACTGTGGTTGTCTGTTGCGTCAGTAAGTATAATCATAGAGTTGGAGTCATATCATTAGAGATAGTTTTAAACATCTAAGTTAATTATCTGCTGCTTCTGTATGGTATTAACTTTGAAAAATATCGCTCTATCCTAACCTAGTATTCCCACCTGCATCACTTCTACTACTGGTATCATATAACGATGGTAGCGCAATTGATTATCATGACGTTCTTCTATACTCACCATAATTTCTTTTTTTACACACCTGAATCTTTATTTTTTAATGTTTGAAGATGACAATAGATTATACCCCCAGAGATTGTAAACGTTTTAAAAGCGTATCAGGCTGGATAGCAGAGTCTTTATCTCATTCCCAGGGAAACACGATCCATTTTTTATGATTGAGTATCTTTCCTATATACATTCCATTGGCTGCATTATTGTTTTTATATCTACTCATAAGGAATGCAAAGTCACAATCAAATACTCTTGTTACTTCATGGATCTTGGAAAATGTATCGCCTGTATCATACATTTCATCAACAATAAGGTATTTCTTGTACTTAAACAACAGAGGCATATGCTGTTCATTTAACTTTTTGTTCCCTATTGGTATGAAATGTATTTCATTGATATCTAGTTCTCGTGCAATCAACCGAGCTGGGATTATTCCCCCGTTTGTCACGGCTAGAATGGAATCATATTTTTTTGTCGTTAACCTTCGTATTTTATTTGCAACAATTTTTATCAGTGATTCTACTTCTTCCCAACTACAATATTCTTTGGGACTGTTTTTTTTGCTTATGTGTGATCTAACCTTCAAATTACTGCTACTACACCACTCCTGATAACATTGCAAAATGCTCTGTGCATTTTAATTAATGATACTCATTGTTTTTGTGCAGAACTTCGATTCGAAATTTTAAACTAACTCTTTCATTTCATATGTACGGGGATACAAATTATTTGGTATATTCATCTTCTTTTTTCTTAAACAAAAACCACTCTTTAAAATCATTGTAATCATCCTTTACAAGACCGGCACCTAATCCAGACAGAATACCTGTAATCATTGGCTGTTTTTTGTATAAAGCGGATAAACCTAGCAAAGCTCCAATTGCTCCATGATGTACTCGTCTATTAAATATGTACACTTTAGATGGATCTTCTTTTGAATTCCAATATGACGTTAGAATATCGGCTATTGTAGATCCTATCTCGAATGGTTCTCTATATTGGTCGTTCTTTTTGCTACTTTTGCCATCTGTTTGATTAACCATTTTGGAAACCGAATCTATTAATTTGTTATATCTCAATTCTTTTTCTTCCAAATTTTTCTTTAGTGTATTCATTGCTTTTCTTGCCTTTATTTTTTCGCATATTTTTAATACCATTTTATAGCCTAATATTTCTGCATTTTTTATCATTGCATCTTCTTTAGTTCTTAATATCTCAGACTGTATTTGAGTATCCATAACATTTCGATTATTTGCATTGTGATTATTATCATTACTTTGTAACGTAGAGCTTATTTTGTCGTCACTTTCTGTGCTATTATCGGTTATATCGATTGTTTGGCCAGTTGCCAAGTTTAAAGAAAGGAGTTCTGCTTTGGAATTCGTTGGTCTACCTCCATACTCAGAAATAAGATCTTTCAACCTATTTTGATGATTTGTTTCTTCCTGTAGCTCCTGTTGTAAGGTTTTCTTGGATTCTTCAAACTGAGTTTCTTGTATCCTTTTGTTTAATCTTTCCACTATTGCATTTTCCGCAGATAGGATTTCATTTAAATATTCGACAAATTTATCTTTATTTAGTTTGTTTTCTGTTGAACTTGGCACACAATAAAATAGAAGGTATTTTATTTAATAATTATATTGCCAAATTGTAATCTTGAATTGTGTTTACCTTTGATACATAAAATATGATGAATCTCATGTGAGAGGATGCAGAAAGATTGATTGACTACAAACTCTCTTGTCAGTCAGACAATCCACGTGTTATTATATTAGAGCAACATGGACAGATTAATTTCTCCTCTATCCCGAAGTAATCGAATTCTAGAAGACAGTTTGAATATTTAAGAAATTTTCGATCCAATATGCTGGGGTTTTTATTCTTAATAATCTCCTCAACTATATTCTCCTTCAAGCTATGAAACATTGCGTTAAGCACAGTCGAAGATACGTCTCTTGAGAATAGATGTCTTGTATTTGACAGGGGTTGATCAAAATAATAATTAAGGTAGGGCACGGGAAAGTCAATATTCTGCTCTCTAAAAACAAAAATGGGTATTGGTGGATTAGATGTTGCAGCCACCCCTATTTCAAAGGCAACCCAATTCTGGGTATATTCATTTTTAACTATATTTTTTGTTAATATAAGGAAGAGCGCACTAGATTTTTGAATTTCATCTTTTATCCACATCCAATTAGGCCTGTCATTTCTTGACCATTTTTCATATTCCATGAGGACAGGTTTGACATCAGTATCATCAAATTTTCTAATAAAGAAATCACTTATCTCGTTATCTTTAGCGCTGTGTGAGATGAATATCTGGCTGGCTAGCATAATTATAATCTGTATTACTAAGATGCTACTGTCAATTGTACTTTTGGATAAGATTTGCTATTACTGATAGCAGGTAGTCAGATATGAGCACATTTAGAAAAAATATATACGTCACTTGGGCAGCATTCCTATATTTTTTACCCTATTAGTGCATGACAAATATAACTCAAGATAATATTTATTTCACATATATATAGCAGGAATAACAGTGCGCACTCACATACACAGCTATAAATGATCTTAAAGATAACTTATAATGGATGGTCTCAGGTAGTATTCAGGAAGACATAGAGGAAGGAAGGAAATTTTCGGAAGTTTCACTGGTGTGTGATTATTTTCGATATTAACAATGCAAAATGCGATGACTGTTGCTGTTGTTTACTGTAGTTATCAAGAGACAACAGGACACTAACATATTTTTGATTGTCAGCTTATCAGATTTGATAATGTAGTGTGATGGTATAGAATCATTGTCTTCAGCTTGTGAATTCCATATCCAGTCTTGGAAGATATAGCTAATGGATTTGATATTTTTAAATCCCTTGCAATATCATTCTTCGTTTGTTCTGAGTCTGTAACGCTATCGAATTTGCTCAAAATTACAAAAACTTTTGACTTGTCTACTTTTAGCTCATCTAAAACATCCCAGCAGCTTTCATACTTTATTCTAATGTCTTCAATTTTCTCTGACATATCTATCAAAAGTAAAATCAAATCTGAAGCAAGTGATTCCTCCAATGTTGATTTAAATGCATCTATCATATAGTGAGGAAGCCTGCTGATAAAACCGACTGTATCTATAAGCAATAGATCTCTGTTATCAATTTTAAATGATCTTGTAGTTGTGGAAAGTGTTGTAAACAAACTATTCGAAGTTTCCTTATTCTCAGAAGTAAGCAGGTTAAATAAGGTAGTTTTCCCGGAACTCGTATAACCTATCAGTGAAACAATTGGCATTCCTGCTTTAAGTCTTTGTTGATGGTAAAGCTCACGCTTTTGGTGCGCATCAGCAAGCTTTTCTTTGATAAATGACATACGCCTTTTTAGGTCTCGGAATTTTACATCAACAACATATACTCCCATGCCACCTTTTCCTGGTCTTTCGCTACCCGAAGTTAGCTTTGCATTCTCTCTTATACGTGGCATTTCGTATTTAATTTCAGCCAGTTCGATCTGTAATTTTGCCTCTGTTGTAACAGCTCGTGAATAGAATATGTTAAGTATTAATCTCTCTCTGTCTATAACCTGTGTACCTGTTAGCTTTTCTAGGTTATGAATCTGTTTTGATGTCAAATGTTCGTCAACAACTATCTGATCAGCGTTAAATTCCTTTACAAGTTGCTTGACTTCTTCTGCTTTACCGGAACCTAAACCATATTCTGAATGATTTAAGTATTTTTGAGTAACAACTTTTACAATTTGACAATCTATCAATGAGTCTACCAGGCTCTTTGCTTCCTGAAGCCTAAAACTATCTGGATATGTTACTACTATTACTTTTGTTGATTTCAAAGTATATAATCAAGACCAATCCATATAATCTACTGTCGCATATTCATTATTATGACCTCTTGAACATATGTGTGAACTATCTACATTTGTAGCAGATGCCTTAAAATCCGCAGTACTTCCTTCGGGGATATAAATTCCTGGAAAAACTTCGCCGCATGTTTTGCATTGTAACATAAGCATGGGCATTTATTATTTACTCATCTTCTTTCCTTCTTATCTTACAATATGTTATACGCTATGCTATATAGTTGTTTAGAAGATTCTTATATATGTAGAAAAAAGCGTCATACGGTTAACTTCAAACGCATATTTAGAAAAATCAAGAAATCCGAAAATAAATATATTGATGGGTTCGATAAAATCCATCATCTTCAATCTTGACATCTAACTTGACATATTCCAAGTTTTTTGAAAACTCTAAGGTACTGCCGACATCTATGTTATTCTTTAGTGAATGCTACAACATGCTCTACACAGTGTAAATATAAAAACTGCGTTCGCTTCTACTAGACTGATGCAATAATGCCATCTACCTTTTCTTCTATTCTATACAATGCTGTGTCTATGTAATCATTGGTAATTAATGAGGGTATATCAATACGACATGTTTTAGGAAGTAGTGAATTTATTTTGTAGAGTTTGGACCTTTTTATCCATATTTTCTTCCTCATAGCAATCTTGAATTAGTTTTGCAATTATGGCATAATCTCGTATTGTTGTTGTTGTTGTTTTCCTACTAGCAGTCAATTTGTTATTGTTATCCACTCCTGTAATCTAACTAAAGACATTATACAATCCGAAATTTTTACATGTATCACATTTATCTACCATGAACTTTCCATCCCATGAAAATTCTCCAAGATTAGAAGCAGCACCCTTTCTAATGCGTTCAAAGAGCAGACCACACTGTTTGCATTGGTGAAGATATGAAATGACCTTATCTCTTTTACTTTGGCTATTATTCATGTAGTATAACCTTAAGTTCATACTTATGTATACTCGAAGTAGTACAAAAGAATTGTATACTAATGTATAGCTACAGAAACGTCTTATGTACATACTT
This sequence comes from Nitrososphaeraceae archaeon, assembly GCA_045808425.1. GTDB lineage: Archaea > Thermoproteota > Nitrososphaeria > Nitrososphaerales > Nitrososphaeraceae > JAFAQB01. The sequence goes on from JBJMFM010000357.1 coordinate 23,609, forward strand.
ATATGTATCATATTGATATCTATCACTATCTAATATGGCCTCGCAGACTAAAACAAAATTATATAAAGTTGAGTCTAAATCCGCAAAAACAGGAGTAAAAACATACAGGCATTCGATATTTCTGGAAAAGGCCTTTGTAGAGGATAGTTTATTTCCTTTCAAAGCTGGTGAAAATTTAATTGTCAG
>JBJMFM010000358.1:0-13763 GCA_045808425.1 Nitrososphaeraceae archaeon
AGCAAAACTATTCACAATGAAATATCACAAATTTAGCAGACGACAAAAAAATCAATATTTTCTCTTTACTATTATCTCAAGAATAGAGAAAAATCAGATTATATGATAAACACAGACAGGTCTAAAATGCTAGAGTCAGGCTTCTTTGAAAATCAAGTGTGGGGTGCTCTAGGTAAAGCTTGGAGGGGATACAAGATTGCAAAGAATAAAGATGAGTTTGATAAGATGCTTCATTATGCAGATATTATTCAGGAGTGCCAGGATGACTTGGGATTACAAGTTAGTTCATTTCCTGATATAGGCAAGTCAGCATTAGCCTTTTACTCTTTGCGTGCTGCGCAAATCGCAGAGGAGAATAAGAGTAATTGCAATAATCAAGAACAACAGGTAGCAGAAGAAGAAAATTATCTATCTGACCATCACTATGAACAAGAAAGATTTACTGATGATAATGCATATAGTGAATATTTCCAAGACGATGAGAATAAAGTAGATAGGTTCACTGATGATAATGCCTATCGTGAAAATTTTACAGATTAATCAGACTGATTTATTTCGTATAATCATTAAAACCAAATAGATGCAACATAAATAAATCGATTCATTACTGATACTAATAACGTAAATAAGTGCCCGCCTGAACCTGAGATCATGGATTCAGATAATGGTTGAAGACAAGATGCGAACTTGCCGGTATGAAGCCTATCAATATAGAGAAGTTAATGGATCATTCTATTGGAATATCCAATTCCTATTCTCCTGTAGATATCCATAAGCTCAAAGACGCCTTAGAATACATTAGCGAATTAGCAAAAGTCGGTTATCAAAACAGACTAGGCCTCTTAGCTCATAACATTCTGTTTGGATTGATTGTACTATGCTGATTTGTATTCAAAGTAACTAGGGTCCCCATTTTAGAATGGATGCATCTTTACGGTAAGCCAAACGCTTCCAAATCTACTTCTGGTAGAATAATTTTGGCCATGATGGACATGAAAAAGATGATGATTATAATGTAAATATGAGTCATGTAGATAGCATTGCAAGATTAGGCGATACTACATTTCCAAAGCTAGTTGACGAAATGCAATAAGATGCTTATCAACAGTGTAAAATTTGCTGTCTGCTGCTTCCGGTCACTAATTCCTGCAGCTTCCTTGATTGCTCAATACCCTTATGTGCTATTTTGTTTCCTACAAATTTCATTACTACCACATGCGGTAGCTCCACATATTTTCCTGTTGGAGCTATTCCTGGGATCCGATAATCAATTTCTCTGCTGTGAGTAAATTTTAAAATAAGATCATCTACAACTTGGTCTTTTCCTACCGTACGTGGTATGTATATTTTAGAATCATCTGGCATCTTGCCAACAAAATGGTTCTTTTAAAGTTATACACGCTATCGTATCCTATTCCACCTGTCATCATAGGGACATGATGTACATATGGTTCTCTAACCATTGTTTTCATAGTTGCATCTACATCATGGTCTTGGAATTCATATTGCTGTTCCTAAACTAGAATGTTTTTTATTTCTTTTAGTTTTATTGTTGTTCTTCTTATTGTTGTTGTTAATATACTTTCTATCTAACACAATTGTGTTCTCCTTACATAATATATTTAATCGAATACGATAGATGGTCTTATTTTAAAGTCCTATAAGATTCAAAACACTTGATTTGCTGTTGCCGCAGTTGCTATTTCTGTAGTTTCCTCTTCTTTGCTCCTTCTCTAGTTGATCGTTGTCTTCACCATGATCAGCGAAATTAGTCTTGGTCTAGGTCGTATTCTGATACAATATTTCTATCTATTTCTTCTCTTTTCTTTAAGAACATGCTATATTTCTTGTTCCAAGATTTTATAGATCGATATTGTCTGATTCCTGTTACAAGCCAAATTGAGGATACTATAATAATACCAGCTAACAGAATGCTAAGAAAAATTCCAAATTCGTCTTCTTTTTCGAGTGCGACAAAGAATGAAGGATGCAACAATAAGAAAATTGAAAGTCCTACTGCAAGAGGAGCTAGTATTATGGAAGAGATGGAAAGAGTAAAAGCTACAATCAAGGTTCTTCTCGCTTGAAGTAATTGTTCAATAAAATTATCCATCAAGCTTATGATATTTTGGCGAGCTATATTGCTAGCATCTTCTTCATTACTACCTTTATTCAAAATACACATCACAGAAGATTCTTTAAGTTAAAAAAGTTTTTGCAATGATTTTTACATATCATCATGAAACAATTAAGCGACTTCAACGTAGTGATCACAATGGTACATCAATTAAAATAATAATACTTTCATATACGCTCTTAGTATGCTAACAGCTCTGCTTTCACTTGATGTGAGTGTTTTTGTTGCTGTATTGCGTACGCATAAGGCTGAGAGTCAAAGCTATTATCTGAATCGAGTATAGCCTTGATGATTTCGTCATCGTCTATGAAACTATTGATTAGTTTTTTGTATTCCTCTGCTGGAAAATCCTTTGACATTTTAAGCGAATCAATTGCCTTGAGTTTACAGTAATTATTAACTGCATTTTCAATGGTTGCTAAAGTGATATGGTATATTACCTTGCCAAATTCGCTCGTAGTATGTTTTCCATTTTTCCTCTTTATCAAACCCGTATTCATCAAGCTAGATATTCTTGAATAGTATTGTTTACGTGTGAGTTTTGTTTTGCTTATAAGAATGTCAGCGTCTGGTTTTGTAAGAGCAACAATTCTAAAAAGTTCTAAAGACCACTTATCAGATATTGCTTTTAAAACATCAGCAACAAAAATTATTCTTTTTGATTCCATATAGAAATTAGCAGTACTGCGATTATAATTCCATATGTAACCTAAATACATTGCATATTTAACATAGTTACTTTGCAAAAGTAATCCTGCTATCCGTATAAGCATAATTGCACAGATTCTTTTGAATTCGAATTCATTTTTATTATATTGTTTTAAAGTAATACTCGTTAACTCTGATTTTGGAAATTTGCTAGCTATTATCTATCGAGTGAAAAAAAGCGATGTTTTAGCCGGTAATGTCTATACCTCAATTAATCATATTATATAATAACGACATGAATGATGAAGAAAGGGATAAGAAACTTGAGGATATTCACAATAACAATAAAAAAGAACTAGATGATTTCATGAATCGAGAAAGTGCTAAACTAAGATCATTTTATAACGATGCATTCAACGAAGAGATCAATCAATATGAAGAATCTATGAAGGAAGGAAACTACTTTAATGCAACTTTGCACTTTGATGCAGCCAGTTCAATAAATGAGTATCTTAAAACTCTAAAGAAGGTAGGACTATAGGAGCATTAGATTATAGTTAAGCCGAAACAAATGATTCAATAACACTTGTTTTGGCGAGTCACGTCATTGCAACTTGTCATAGGTTTATCACCTGCTTCTTCTCGTGGTAAGCCAATAATATGATTAAAGCAGCACTTCCCATTTGTTCTGATATCTACCGATTTATGTTGTCGGTGATCGCAAATCCAAAATGATTTGTTCTGTAATCTTTCAAATGGTCTGGATTGTTCTTGTGCTACTGTTTCTAAACTAAGTCTTTTCTTTAGGTCTCTGAATGTCACTGACTATCATTACACTGCAACTAGCTTTAGATTTTACTCTATTTGCTTAATTAAGCGGTTATATCGTTTTCATTTGTGCACTTGGTTAATTATCGATTAAATAAAGAATAAAATGGTGTCTCCAGAAGAGAGATACCGTTCTGGGAGCATAGATTGGTTGACTGGTTACTATCACCATAAGCAACGGCTATAGTCACTACGCTTTTCAGTCGCTTTGAAGACATCCTTTACCACGTCTTTTGTTACATTTTTTACTATATATGTTCCAATCCATTTATGCAACGGATCAGAAGGATCAGGTTTCCTTAAAGTGCCAATGTATGATAGAATATCATCTTTAGACATGTCTTTGAATGACTTTTTATATGCAAAGAATTTAGATAGTGTAAAGAGATCTTTAATTATCTCTTTTCTAGAGGTATCTGAAATATTGGACTCTCTTCTTGCTGCTATAATGTAGTCTGCTAATATAGTGCTGTTGATTGTTCCAATTGTCTTGAAATAATTTAAAACAAAGGGTTGTAATCCTTCTGTAGCCGCATGTATTTTGCTATCATATAGCTCTAACCCTTTTTCTTCTTGGGATGATATCGTAGTTGCTTGTGCTTGTGCTTGTGATGATGATAATACTCTTGTGATAATACCTAGACTTGGTTAGGCATTCATAATGTTATATTCGTTTATCCGTTATGGGAGTAACAGAAGATATTTCATTAGCAATGCTCTGCTGCATAATTTGCTTGCAAGATTCTCTGTCTTTGCTATTGGCAACCGCCCACATTGCCTTCACTAATGCAGTTTCTGGCAGCATATCATATAATGGTATTACACCAATCTTAAGTAGATCTCTACCTGTGTCATATACTGTCATTCCAGTCCTCCCCCAAATACACTGGGATGTCATAAAGACCATCATCCCAGATTCTATCATCTTATTTATTTCAGGTATACATTCTTTGCTTACATGACCGAGTCCTGTTCCTTCTAGTATGATTGCTTTGTAGCCCAGCCTCATTACGATACTTGTTAGTAAAGAAGGATCGAATCCAGGATAGAATTTTAACAAAATAACCCTTCTATCATAAGCTGGCTTTACTACAAAATCAATAATATTATTATTTCTTTGAGATAGTTTTACTTGGGGTTGCTGTTGCAACTGCATTTCTACAATATCTCCATTGATTAAGGCAATCGGCATCATATCTATTGACTCAAATGCATCACGCCTGCTAGTATGGTTTTTTCTTACGCGAGTACCCACATGGCAGGCAATGATATCGTCAGAAGGGCCTGCATGCATAGCAACAAAGACTCCTGAATAGTTGGATTTTATACAAAATACTGTGGCGCCGATTAGGTTCAGAGCTGCATCGGATGAAGGCCTATCAGATGATCTTTGTGCGCCTACTATGACGACAGGCACTGGGAGGCTTTGTAAGGCAAAACTCAGTGCTGATGATGTATAATGCATAGTGTCAGTTCCATGTGAAATGATAATTCCTCTGTATCTGCCTGATCTTATCTTCTCAGCAACTTTGTTCGCGATCAAAGTCCAGTGTTCCGGCTTTACATTTTCACTGTATTGATTTAATATTACTTCAGGATCAACTATAGCATACTTTCCAAGTTCAGGAATGGAGGAATATAAATCCGATGCAGAAAGAGCGGCATGGACACCCCCTGTTCTATAATCTATTTTGCTTGCGATTGTTCCACCTGTGCTAATCAACGCAATCTTTGGAAGTGAGTCGCCGCTGTCTTGCTTATTATTATCTAGCGGTTTTCTAACCGCTGCATCAACCATGTTATAATGAGGAAATGTGAACTTCTGCATGTCAGAGATATTTTTATTTGGCCTTGGCTTGATTTTGAGTATGGATTGAATGCTAGTTGTCTCAATTCCGATATTATAACCGCTTTTCAATTTAACAACAATGTGTTTATCATCAGCTGATTCGTATCGTGGCATTAATATTCCAACTACCTCGTCGTCCTTTGTAGTCTTTAGGTTAATTGTGTCTCCTACCGAGATATGTTTCTCGGTAAGCATTTCCAAACTTTTTCCTTTATAACCTCCAGTTCCGCCTGCTTTTTCCTTTGTTGACAAGCTAGTTATTTCAGAACACTCCTTTATTTTTATATATTGACAACTATGATTCTAATTAGATTAATAAGAGAAACCCATGCTGCAGGATACACTTAGACCATCCTCAAGTGTACACAAAATATTGAATTGTAGCATTATGTCAATAATGAAGATAGACAAATTTATTACCATGTGTTTGGAAAAATTATCTTATTAATCGAGCGAATATAGCCTTAAGACCGGTTGGCGGTTCCCGTAGTTTCTTAAAAGCAAAGTGAGCAGTAAAACCAGGATCATTCATATATCGACTATTTTCAAATATTATAAAAGCAATAGTTGAACAAACAAATCTTATCCAATTCTACTATATATCATATAGATTTCAAAAAAATCAAGATTATAATAATAATTCGAACATCGTAATGATTTGCTAAGGGGTGTGCTCCATAATCGCAATACTTCTTAGCTCAAGAATAGCCAGAATGGCCCTTTCGATGGTATTTTTTGTTATGTAGCCAAAATCCCATGCGTCTATGAATCTTTGGTAATCCTTTTCAAGTATTTTTGCTGTGTCTTCGAATTCTGCCATTTTTTCAGGGCTCTGAGGGGCATGATAACCTTTAGCAACCATTATAGGGCATCTCTTGTCTCCGGCTAGCGGAATATACCATGCATTTTTTGCAAATTCGTATTTGTCAGTAGTGATAATATTATATATACGCATTAGTTCATCATTCGAAAGCTTTTGTAAATCCATAAACCATGCCTCATTTCCAAAATTCATTTGTGCATATGTACCGTTACAATACGCTCTATTTCTTGTTCTATTGTTTCCGAATAACAAATATAATGTAATTAGTAGTAGTCAACCATATAAAAATATACATCACCAAAGCTAAATGACATCTAGTTCTATACTAACACTTTCAGGCGTTGTTTTCATTGCCGGTAGTACTCATATTGGCGTATCTTGCAAAAATGGTCTTGATCCTCTGAACACCTGCTATTGATTCTATGACCTTGATGGTTTGTGGAGTGACAAGTTTCTTCCAATCGCCATTACTTGCTATCCTAGACCTAATTTCGGTAGCCGATAATTGTTGTCTCTGATATAGCGTTGGTTGGATAACTTTTATTCCTCTTTCTTTGAAAAGAAGTGTAGTAAAGCAGTCATTTGTAAAAACCACGCTATACCTTGGAACGAGGATATCTATTTGATGTGTCCACAGCGAATGTATATCTACGTCAGGAATAGGGATTAAAAGTATCCTTTTTGTATTGACTTTGTTGTCAGCATGTAGTGAACGATTAATCATTTGAATACGTTCGCCCGCGGTAAAAGGGTGCCTTATTTCATGACTCTTTTGGGCGCTCCCTATCACCACGACAAGTTCTTCAACATGATTTAATGCAAATTTAATGGTAGACATATGTCCTAGATGGAAAGGCTGAAATCGTCCAATAAAGAGCCCTGTGAGCATCATTGCTACTATAGGTGAGAAATAGATAAAAGTAATTTGCTAGTTAGCCGTAAGTTACCATACACCCATTAACGTTTCTGATAGGTTAAGTTAATCGGATCTTTAACAAAAGCAGAGAAAATTTATAACATTTTAACAATAGCTTTCTCATTATCAAAATATGTCGAAAAAGTTTCCTTTATGACCTTTTATGAGAGAATTGAGACGAAGGCTTTAATCTTGCAAACGAAGTGCGATGTCTATATGTAATTGTTGAATCGATGCTACCAAAACTCATGGATTCCACTTTCCATTTTAACTATCATAATTGGCCATACTGTTTCTAGTTGTTTGGGTGTATTAAACTCTTTATAGTTGTTAGGAATATTGAAGAATGAATAATAATATGGATACTAACCAAACGCAAAAATTAAGACGATGTCCTATTTGTGGTTGTACTGAGCATATGTTAATAGGATGTGTAACACACTGGCGAATTCATAACAGGAGTTATACAGGAACATGTAAGATAAGAAAATCAGTAGAGAACAAATTTTTGCACTTCTTATTTGAGTTCATATAGTGCAATTGATAATTTAAATATAAGTTTTTCATCCGTGCGTTCTGCTATTGGAACAATATACCTTTCTGCTTCTTGTTTGTAACGCAATACTTTATCCTTATGGACTGAATTCTTAAGAGATCTTATATTATCCAGCTCATCCGCCAACTTTACATATCTGATAGCCTGCGAGGCAGTTTTAATGGTCTGGAAATATTCATTCAATAATTTTTCCCTTTCTGTGTGTATCATTTTCGGCTTCGTGAGAGCACGAACTATATTATATACATACTCACCGGACTCTTTTTTTATCTGATCTTCAGTTATACTCCCGTTATGATCGCTCTTTTCTATTACGTCATGTAGGAGAGCAGCACATATAAGATCTACATCATATTTGTGCAACTCTTCAGTTAGAATAAGAGCTACTCTCAATGGATGATTTATGTATGGCTCTGCCTTATTTTCGTCTCTAAATTGGCCTATATGGGCCTTCGTAGCTATGCCAAATGCTCTTGTTGCCTTTATAATATCGTCAAGTGAATTTTCAAATGGTCTTAATAAGTTAGCAAATCCTGATTTCGTAAAGTCGTTAAGTCTCCATTTCATCATAGTCTCACTCATCACAGTGACTTGTCTTTATTTAGGAACTTCGCCTAAGATAATTACTTTGATTGCTGTCTGTGTTGATTTCCTTCCATGGCGTGGTCTCTCCGATAAAAAAATCGAGAATAAACTAATTAGACAGATTCTAGATTCGTTGAAATTCATATAGACGAATACAGAGGGTTCTCTTTTTTTTCATTTATAACAGGGAGTGCCAACATTCATAGACCGCAGAAACAACATTTATTTTGATCCCGGCTTCCTATATGGAAATCATCATTTGTACATCATTCTGGAGGGAATGAAAATGATCAAAACTTGTAAATAGATATATGGCACCTAGCGACTGAGGTCGGCAGTACCGTATCTCTCTATTGATTTGCTTGTGGACAGATTTATTGCTACACTATTTCAGACGTACCAGTATTATAATCGTCTACATTTTCCTCTGTTTGTGAAGACTGGTCTGTTGTTATCTCCTCGAGAGTTGTGTTAGATCGCATCGCCTCTACTTCTCCTTGATGTTCATTGGAGCCGACACTCTCAGCAGATGACGATAACGATGACGCATTCCCTTGATCCAAGATCTTCGTGTCTTGTTCCGAAGGACTTACAATACGACTGCGTTGGGCGTTTGACCTTTTCGTTCTAGTAGATACTCTCTTTGGACGCGCTAGTCTTGCACTTGTTTTCTTTGTACCTCTGTTCTTAGCAGGTTTTGTTTTCTTTGCACCTCTTGTTTGCTTTCCTTTTTTTCTCGTCTTTGTTTTGGTTTTACTCACCATATGCAGTAGCATTTAGCAATTACTTGCTCTTATATTAATCGGAAGGCAACACTCTTCCATCTTTATAGCATATGATTTGACCATTCCATTGATATTTGTATTCACACTTTATATCGCGCGATATTTATGCACTATATGACCATACAAGTCAGTCAAGGATATAATGATTACATCTTAAAAACCTTGTATTACTACTCTATCATCCAGCGGGCAACAAGTGAGGCTTGCTTATACGTGAGATTGTGTCAAGTATGAAGTCTTGCATACATCGCATGATGATAGGAATAAACAACTGAAAGTATGGAAAACATTGACATATCATATTTTCATTTATATTATGTTATACTTGGCATACTTGTTTTTGTTACTTTCGAAATTATCCCGCTAAATGCAAAATTTGTAATAAGGAACCAACCAAAAAGGTATACTTCTCCTGGCACTGTACATGGACCTTTGTGGTTACCATTGTTATCGAGTTGCGTATCAGTGTGTACATTTTCGCCACTGCACATTACCCACGGAATATGTATTGGCGACAAAGCTGTTGTGCCCCCGAAGATAGTGGGGAACACAAATATCCACAGCATAAAGGAAGGCATCATATATATTAGCATAGGACGCATCTGCTGTTGTTGCATTTCCATCGTCATTTTGTTTACATAAGCCTGCTTCTTTTTTAATTCTTCAATACGGGTCTTGTCATGCTTTTTTATTGCATAAGTATACTCCTTTCGCCATTCGTTGGTCTCTTTCATTATCTTATTCATCTTCTCAATGTCAGTAGTTTTTTTACGTAGTATTGCCATAGCAAAGTTCAAACCAATCGCAATCAATGCAGCTACAATCATAGCTGTAAACATGTCATGAAAAATTGGATGCTGGGTGTAGTGGGGGGCAAGCCCTGGAAGCTGCATCACTATTGCGCTAAGATAATCCATTCTCACGTTGTCTCCTATAATATCTAAAATATATCATTGATATATCTTATAATTTTTCCTGTAATCTAACCAAGCAGGGAAAGGTGTACCACGCAAGAAAAAACATGGTGCAATAGGGTGTTATTGATCGTGGTGTGAAACCGACTGTCACTAACCGGTATCAAAAAAACATTAGAATGTTAAGGAACTTGCCCCTATTTGTGATCCAAGCCCAGAAAAGATTAGAATGTTGACCACTAGAACAGATAATACAGTTAATGCAGATAGCATTATTCCTCTATATCCAGTTGGAAGCATCCGCCTTTTTAACATCAGCAAAAATGAAGCAGAAAGAAGTGCAGCAATTGAAAGTGAAGATATTAAGCTTGCGTTAGCAATTATCTTTCCAGCAGTAGATATGCCGGGGGAAATTGTATGGGCATTTGCATAGAGTTCAAACGTAATAAAGATAATAACTCCCACAATGGCTGGAATATATGTATATTCACGGATAAATTGTCTAAGGCGACTAGTTTGTTTTATTATCTCTTTAGGTTCAATCCTTGGAATGATTGATGATACTTCGTCTTTTTTTTGAGTTACAGAAGATGAATTCGATGACAATGATAAAGACTTCTCGTCAATTTGGCGTAGCAGTTGAAGACCCTCGTGCGTAATTAAGTAATGCTTGGAATCTTTAATAACGTAATTCTCCATCCTTTCTAAATGATAGTAGATTGAACCAGTTGAAAGACCAGTAGCATTTCTTATATCTGAGAAGCCTGCTGAACCGTTTCTTCCCGCTATTGCTCTGAGAATTTTGATGCGTGTACGCCTAGCGCGTAACTGAGTCTCTCCCGTCAATACGTTGATTAATTTGATTTTGTCCAGTATTTAAGTTGATAGTTAAAATGTCTGCAATTAACTATCAAGGTCATCGATATTTTGTACCTATGGAAACACCTCGCTAAGCCAATTACCTAGCGATAAATAATCACGTCGGTGTGTAATCTTATTATCATGATATAGGGTTGAACATATACACGGTACGCAAGACTTATAGACATATTGTGTAGTATTCTTAACACTTTTAACGTGGGGTCGTAGCGAAGCCAGGCATCGCAACGGGCTCCAGATCCAAGGATTAGAGGCTAGTGTTAGAAGACACCCGTGGATCAAGGGTTCAATTGACGATTGGTTTCAAGCCATGTCAGAACAGATCCCTTCGGCCCCACTTATTACCTGTACGGATCAATTCGTGCCTTTCGAAACAAATGTTGAGAAAATTTAATAGCACTTGCTAGGTTAGCAATTCTTGTATTGTTTACACATTTGCTGAAGCTTCTGCTAATGAAAGCAACTTAGTTTGTCAAGTGCACCTCATGTAGAGGTCTGTAGAATACACTTCGATATCTCCTCAAAGGAACCAAAGGTGTGATTCACTTCTGGAATATACTTTCCAATAGCTTTCGATGCAGACTCTGAATATCATTGCAGGCTCTCGTCTTTTGATGAGCTAAAAAACCTTTTAGTTGGCCAGTTCAATTTTTCAAAATAAAGAATTGAGCTTTCCTCAATGATCATATCTGCATCATGACACATTACCATATATCTACTAACCTCTTGCAAATCGAGCAAAATGCAGAATATGAATTGTTATCATGTTCAATCACTATCATTATCACTCAAATGATATTTACATTATATTAAGCCTGTTTTTAATTTTGCAGGTAATAATCTGGTTATCTGTATTTCAAGGGTTCAACTATGGTATGGAATTTAACGACCATTATATTGATTCCTCGAAGTGAGCAGAAAAATTGAACTATCAATGTTAAGGTCGAGGTATGCATTACATGCTTTTTTTTATTTTTCTATATTGATACCATATGGCAAATCTAGTTGTACCTACTCCTATAGCAATCATGATTAGAGCGGTTGCTAGAAATATCGGTCTAACTATAAATCTGACGTAATCTGGGCCAGCCGAATAAAATTTGCATTGTTGAGTAGATCTTTGACACTGTTTTACAATAGGAAATGCCAGTAAGACTATTATAAAAGCAATTAGCAATGCTAGTCCTACCGTCGAGAAAATAGCTCCTGACTTTTCTATGCTCTTTACTTCCAATATCTATAATTTTAGCTCTGGGTCAATTTGTTCCTTCTTATAAAGATGTAAGATGGTTGAATAAACTAACTTACTACTGCTATAGGATAAACTATCATATTGTTATCAACTAACTAACCATTAGCTAACCATAGTATCTTTATAAATGAACGAGCTGAAGCATTATTATATTTTTTATGAATGAAAACATAACGATAGAGATTGATTCTTTCCTTCCTTTTCTTCAATACAATCACTATAATAATAACAATAATGCCGCTGTTTCGGTTAATATAACAAAGAATACCTTTTTCAAGACAATTAGTATAAACTTTACCTCTATTTAGTCAAATGAATATAAATATGCATATAATCTATTTATAGTCTTTCAATTTACTGAGAGTAACATGAAAACTAAGACAGCATTAGTAATGTCTCATTGCAGCATCGATGGCAATTGCATTGGTTAGCATAATAGCCCCTCCTGCATTAGCAGATAGGACTTCAGGACAACAAGGAGTTGATACAGCAGATGCAGCTATACATGAACATCAGGGTACAGGTAGCAATACAGATCAGAGGTTTCATTTCGGTACGTGCCAGGGAGGATTTGGTGCTGGAGGCTTCCAGTGCTAATAACAACCTTCACCAGTTAGTGCAACAATTCTAAGGCATCCAAAAAATTTTTTCTTTACAGCAGAGCATGATATATGTTACTTATTGAAATTGCTATGTGACATTCCTGCTTAATTTTTTAACGCTAATCAATACCATTCACTGCTATTATCTTCAAAGTGATACATCGGTTAACATCGGTTAGGCTTAAGAGAGATTTGACCCTCAAGCCGTGATTGGGTATTCTATCATATATTCAACTAATCAACTATATCCATAGTATAAGTTACACTCCCTCTCCTTTTATGGATCCATTACTTTTAATGACATCTTTATCTAGTATACTAGTTCCCAAATTGGTTTGCAGAAACATATGTGAAAGGATTTGCTTTGAGAAAATAACATTTGGCATAAGCAATTATTCTCTTGGTCAGAAATACTGTAGAAGATGTGAAGTTTACATGTATTATAATGAAGGTATGTTTTGTCCGTGTTGTGGTATGCAGCTAACGCTAACACCATCCAATAGAGAAGGTAAGGATAGGCTTAGACAAGAAAGGAGAATAGCAAAGATAAGAAATGAACATAACTGATGTTATATACAAGAAAAGTTGAATCCTGTTTAATTGCATTATAATTTTACAGTAAAGAGACAGGTAGGAGGCTAAACAAAGGGTAAGGTTAAACTTTATTTGAAGCCTTGCTGTTATCCCATATCTAAGACAACACGAACAAAAATAACAGCAATAATCGCACTAGCAGCAATCCTTTCGCTGTCAGTGTTGGTGCAAGCACAGGCTGCAGTTGGCGATGTACAACTGCCACCACATGGACGTAGAGATGTACCTGACGCCAGCGACTTTAGCCAAGCCAGAAGAGTGGATGATGGTGGCAGTGGCGACAAACAGTCAACTGGCGATAGCGGCGGTAGCAACAGCAATACACATCACAAAATCAAAGACATAAACAGGCTGTTCCGCAGCAGTGGAAACAGTGGAAGTAACGCCATTGACAA
>JBJMFM010000359.1:0-3343 GCA_045808425.1 Nitrososphaeraceae archaeon
GAATGGCTTATCACTGTTGGTAGCAGTTTTTGAGTCTACTAGATATCTAGGTACCTGAATCTCAAGTGCTCCACCTTGTGGTCCGGGATTCACTGCGACATCCAAGCTATGTCTAACAGGATCTGCTAATATTCCAACTAGTGAGCCTTGCAGTATATTGTAATTGACAGGAACAGTTTTTCCTGCGACTACAACATCGTACTTGTTACCATATCCTGGAGCTGCAAGATTGGCAATGACATTATTACTAACTTCATCACCAGTCGATGTTACATTACCAGTACTAGTAGCGTTACCAGCGCTAGTAGCATTGTCCATTTTTATTGTCATATTCTGTGCTTTTAGTACCTGCGAAGGCAGCACTACGGTACCTGCGATTATGACGGCCAAAACCAAAGCAAAAAGCGATGTCATCATCTTTGTGTTATGATCCAACCGAAAAAACGAATCATTTTTTTCATTCAATTTGAAATTATACTGCATATAATATATATAAGAATTAAGATTAATTTTTCTCAAGTACAATCTTCCTAGGGTTGACTCACAATAAACAGGTCAATTTTATTTATTCAAAGTCATCGAACAGATTTTTCACATATATTTAATTTGCGACTTCTATCTAGATATTTCTAAAAAATAAGAAAGTAGGGAATTCTATTAAGCTTTTATTTCATCATACTTCTTATCATTTTTTCATTTGCTGGGCTACAAAATACAACATCCTTCAAATGTTGCAACTTGCCCTGGCTCATATTTTGCATTCCAGATGTCATCATTTCTTGCATCGAACTAGTTTGATTACCACCAGCAGCAGCAGCAGTAGTAGTAGCATTCCCAAGCATACCGGATAATGCTCCCATTACACCGCTCATTCCTTGTGTTGAATTAGTTTGATTACCACCACCAGCAGTAGCATTTGCAATCACACCAGATACTGCTCCCATTATATCGCCTAAGCTATTACACGTTATTGGCATAGAAAGGACGCCGATTCTGGTTGTATTGGCAATCAACGATTTCATCACGCTGTTTGAAGATTTAGCCATGGCCTGTTGTGGTCCCTCCACAGTTAGCGATGTAACGCTAGCAGTAGCGAGAGCTATAGTAAAAAATATTATGATTCCTAAAGAATTCATATTGAATAGTCGCCTGAACGAAATCTAATAAACATTTCGATACTAAGTAGATAGATGGAATATTTTTAACTCAAAGTTATAAAGATTTTCATATCGAAGAAATTCTATCGTCCCTCTACGTGTCGTCTGAGTCAGATGTTTTTTCTTCTATTCCAAGGTAGTCCACAAAATCTTCAATGTTTTTGGTTTGGAAATAGACCGATCCTGGGCCTGTGATTTCGGTAACAAGCCCTTCTCCTCCAAGGATTGTAGTTTTCAGGCCACCAAATTTCATTACTCTGTAGTTTGAATTTTCACTTAGTGCTACGAGGTGATGATTATCCAATATCATTTTTTCATTATGTTGCAAATCCTTTTGAATTATACCTCCATATGCATTGACAAATAAATCACCTACACCATTAGCCTTCAACATAAACAATCCACTTCCAAAGATTCCTTTTTTAAAACCCTGCCATTCTGTATCAAGCATTACTCCTGTGCTAGATGCAATATAAGCTCCAGACTGCACAATAAGACCACCACCATTACTAGCATTAATTGACATTCTTACTACGTCTCCAATTGCAGGCCCTGTCAAGCCAATAAAGCAATTATCTTCATGGGCAACGTAGTTATTAACAAAAAATGATTGGCGACCCAATGCAGCAACCTTAAATTTCTTAAAGAAGCCACCGCCGGAGCGTGTTGTAGTTTTTACTTCAATATTGCCTTTTATGTAAACCATTGCTCCTGCTTCTGCAGTAAGTTGTTCTTGATTGTTGAGTTGAATTTCAAGCATTGCCATTGGCTCCTTTAAAATCTTATACTGCATATGTAACAATAATGATAAAATCGTATGAATAATATGGATTTCGCTAGCAACTAGTCATAGAGAAATAACACAAATACTACAAGTATCAAACGGTACTGTTAACAAAGATCTATCCATTCTAAGGCAGCAAGCCAAAGCTAGCATCAAAAAATACATTGACGAGCGGTTGCCAGAAGAATATGAGAAGTATATTGTTGGATTAAATGCAATCACAAATAAATTAATTACCGTGTTAAGAACTGCTGTGCATCATCATCGGATAACACTATTATTGTTATTATGATAAGAGTTAAGGTCATCCAACGCTGGAATGGATTTAAACCTAGAACGAATCCACTCTACCATCATTTTTATATTTATAAGGGTGGGGAGTTCAGTAATATGCGCATACATAAACCTATTCAACAGGCCATAGGAGCTTACGTTCGATAATACTCATTAGTTGTTGTTGTCAGCATTTATAGCAGGCGGATTAGGAATTACACTTGTTAGTTCCGCATCAGAAGCACATGCTTTGATAGCAGCGAACCGACAACCTTATTTTTTGCTAGCCAACGTGTAAAAGCCGGGTTTATATCCTGACTTTAGAACTTCAAAATAAGGTTGTGAACTTTCGGTTGATACCCTTCATATATCTTCCAATTTCTTTGACGCAAATGCAACTATAGTTGGAGGGATAGAAATAAAGAATGTTTTAACTAATATCGGTAATAATTCATTAACGAATGTTGGCGACCGATAACTGACTCATATCTCATAAAATCTGAGAAGTTCTAATTATTAGCAGAAAAGTCTATACTCAAGTCTCCACCCATGACTTTATCAGTTCCTACTGTTATTTCAATGATGTAACAGTAGTGAACTTGAACATAGGATACATTTCATAATATATTATTTTGAATAAAACGGAAAAGTAAGAAATACTTTAATCCATTTAATACATAAAGTAAATAGAGTACATGTCTAGTGATGACACAGAGGAAGAGAGATTTTTCAGAGAAAGATATGCGCAGGAGTTGCAAAAGAAAAAGTATCAACTTGGTGCTGGCAGCTACACTCAAGGTGATGCAATGGCACAAGAAAGAAGAAATGTAAGTCATCAGCAAGGGAAAACACCAGGACGCAGAGGGGAAGAGATAAAACAGGAAGAAATTGATAAGGAAATTGTCAGACGTAACAGATTACAGCAGGAGAAGAATAGATTGGAGTCCGTTTAGAAGTAAAAGTCAGTCTGTTTAAACTTTATAATCTTATTTATTATATTCTTCAAAACTAGCGGATAATACAAATTGTTTTTGTTTTCTTAATTTTGTATTATCCTCGATATTTCTTGGTCCTAGTCTTAATCTAGATCCACAGTAAGGACAGAATATGCCATCCCATTTTATGAATA
>JBJMFM010000360.1:0-2690 GCA_045808425.1 Nitrososphaeraceae archaeon
ATTGAAGGCCGGTGATAACCAAGGAGCATTGATGCATCTGAGCGCAGCGGATCAAGGTCTTACTTCTTCTTCAGATCAATCAGCAAAGATGCACTTAGATGAGGGAATTAAAGCGGTGAAAAGCGGAGACCAACAAGGAGCATTAATGCACTTAGGGGTAGCAGATCAGGCTTTAGGTGGTAGTGGAGGATAGATATAAGAAGCAGAACACGATCTGCTACGTGTCTGGTCCAAGAAATTGAGATTATTTTAATAATATTTTTTAATAATTTTTGTGCTGTTGAATCTTAAGATGTTGTAACTGGATATTTATTGTTGGGTAGTTTAACCTTTTTGGGGACAATATGAAAGATAGTCTAGATTATTCTCTACTGTACTACCGCATAGCTATCATATTAATGCATAATAATGAAAATGATGGGGAATGGTCAGAAGATCTAATTAATGAAGTAGCAGAAAAATTAAAGAAGAGTATCTCTAAATCGGAAGACAAGATCGTTCGAGATGAAGCTTTCGGTATTATTGCTGAATAAGAACATCATAAAAATGTAGATTATAATGGCTAGATTATAGTGGATGTAATATAATAAAAATAATGATGTAGTAAGGGGTAGAAATTCTTTATACGAAAGCAAACCGCTGATCTGTGAGGTTATGCCGTATTGTCAAATAACACGTGCACATAGTCAGTGGAGGATCTGTCTAGGAAATTAGGGAATCTTCATGACATGTATTTTAAAAGATGAGGTTATGTACTGGCAGCTAGAGTAGATTTTAATATCAACAACCTCTATTACTTACGCAAACCATGTCCGTGAAAGAAGCAAAAACCGAACTAACGTGAAAACTCCGCAGAAAACCATCTTATGTCTTTTAAGTCAAGTCAATACAGTAGCGATGAGTGAAGTCTGGAATAAAGTGTACAAATCTAACAATACTTTCTTTGGTGATGAACCTAGCAATTTTGCATTACTTTGTTTTAACCATATGATGACAACCAACGTAAAGAAAGTATTAGAGCTAGGTGCAGGCCATGGTAGAGATACAACATTTTTTGCATCAAATGGAATGGAAGTAGATGCCTTGGACTACTCTGAAGTTGCCATTGATATACTGAACAGAGTAGCAAAAGAAAAAAGACTACCAATAAAATCACAAACCCTTGATGTCAAGAGAGCTCCTCTTCCATTTCCAGATGCGTATTTTGATGCCGTGTATTCAAATATGCTTTTTTTTCTGTGAGAATCCACAACGATGAGTCGTATGGTAAAGGTAGAGAGGTAGATAAAGGAATCTATGAGATAAATGGCTTTCAAATTCGATTTTTTACAGATAAGGAAATACAAGATTTGGCATCAGCAGAAGGTTTTGAAATACTATGAATAAAAGAAGAATGTGAAGAACCAGTTACAATTTATCTTGTATCGAACAGAAGAAAACGAAGAGTATGATTACATTGTTGGAATCTCACCCACTGTTAATATTGTTGCTGGGTATATGACGCCTGGTGTAGCTCTTCTTTATACAATGCTGCAATAGTACTCTACCTAAAATAAAGGTTTGAAATTGGCTAATCAAAAATAGATTTTAATATCGACAATCTATATAATAAGCGATCAAAGTCGTGTCCGTCAAGTGTGCAGAATGTAAGTGTGCCCCCAACGAATGTATAAATGTCGGCGCTAGTCAACGCTGCCAAAACTGCACAAAAGAAACTTGTTGCTGTACAGTAATTCATCATGATTATTCAATGGCCATGAAGCTCTCGGTCATGAATAACGACGATTGCTGCTCCCAAGGAATCTGCACCAACGATAGGAGGAACAACTCTACAACAGAGCTAAGGACAAAAAATAAAAAATCGATATATGAATTCTTTAGACATGTAAAAAGTTTGTATGCTGCAGCGCTTGGAATTGAGATTCTTTGCATTGCTGCCGCTGAAATCGGCGAGAATACGGGCTTATACGTTCTTGGATTCAATCATATAGGAATTCCAATTGCTTATGTAATGGGCTATTGTCTTGCTACTTTCACCACTTTTGTGACAATTCTTGGTCGATACAGGTATGCCTCTGGCGATAGAATTGACAGTTGCTGTTCTGTACTAGAACAAGGCACTAACAAAGACTTCCTCTCAAATGTTGTCACAACATTCAAAAACTTCGGTTTGGGCTTGAGGAAACTGAAGGAACTGCCAAGTCAGCCGAACCTAAAAGAGATATTGAAGACTAGTCTAGTAATACTAATTACTGCTGAAACTGCGTGCATAATTACTGCTGAAACAGTAGACTTGATATTTTACAAGCAAGCATTCTATCTGTCAATTCCATTGGCTTTACTCGCTGGAGCATTTACCGTAGTAATACCTGAAGCCTATAAAAAATGAAATAACCAAAGAGGACTGAGACTCTTGCTTCCAACCAAATCCAAACTGAGGCACTAATATAAATAATACTTAATGGGATTACATATTTGAGAAATCTTTAACATTCTTGATGAAATTTAAAAAGTATGTATCAATTGTGAGCCATTAAGATTTACTACTACTTGGAAATGTAAAAATGACATCATGTTAATGATATATAGTCAGATCACAATATAGGCTGTTCTAACTATTTTAGATAAGAGTTTATATCTTAAAACGCTGATTAGGAGATATCTTATGTTATGCATTTCATTACTAATAA
>JBJMFM010000361.1:0-3497 GCA_045808425.1 Nitrososphaeraceae archaeon
CTTGCAAATGTAAAAATGACATCATGTTAATGATATATAGTCAGATCACAATATAGGCTGTTCTAACTATTTTAGATAAGAGTTTATATCTTAAAACGCTGATTAGGAGATATCTTATGTTATGCATTTCATTACTAATAATACTAGATAGTTTGTTAAAAAAATGCAGGGTAATCTAAGTTAGATCTCATTTACTAAGTAGCCACAGGATCACTTGCCCAGTTAAGTAGTATATAGTGGATATATATGAACAGAAAAATAGATGGATTCTTCTTCTTTATCTTCAGCTAAGGATAGGATTGCCATTGTCACAGGTAGCTCCAGTGGAATAGGATATGAAATATCACTAACCTTGGCAAGAAATGGGCTCCTTACCTATGCCACAATGAGAAATCTTAACAAAGCTGAAAATATAAAATCAGTAGCAACTAAAGAAAACTTGCCTGTACGTGTTAAACAGCTCGATGTTACAGATGATACGTCAGTCAAGAATGCGATACAGGCAATATCGTCAGAAACAGGGCGAATAGATGTCCTAGTAAATAACGCAGGGTATGGACTTAATGGAGCCTTAGAGGATCTTGCGATGGATGAGATAAAAACACAATATGAAACCAATGTATTTGGATTGATAAGAACAACTCAAGCGGTTCTTCCCATTATGAGAAAACAAAAAACTTGAATCATTGTAAATATTAGCTCGGGAGCTGGAAAATTTGGTTTTCCTGGAGGGTCAGCTTATGTTAGCACAAAATTTGCAGTTGAAGGGCTAAGTGAATCTATGTCGTACGAATTAGAACCATTTGGTATAAGAGTGGTTATAGTAGAACCAGGGGTTATTAGAACAAACTTTGGTAATGGTTTGATTGTTGCGAGGAAATCTCAAGATCCAAACTCTCCATATTCTCAGATAATGCAAAAAATGGTTAGTAGTTTCGAAGAGATGATGAAAAACGCGTCTTCCCCTAACCTCGTAGCACAGGTAGTACTTAACGCTGTTAGAGATGAAAATCCTAACCTTAGGTATTTAGCTGGAAATGATGTAGAACAATGGTTGGGGACTAAAAGAAACATGTCTGATGAAGAGTTCTATAAAATGATGAGACGAAATTTGATGATGTAGCGGAATGCTCATAGATTTCTGCATAGATGATATAGCTCCTACGAAATTAATCTGCATCACAATAATATGGAGGATCATTAATAGTTAAGAATATTTTTTTTCGAAAAAAACTGATATTTGGTTTGAATATTTTTCAAAAATATCAAACGCTTTTGCGAGATATACATTATCGATTTCTAACCACTCATCTTCATGCACTTTATATTTTGTCTTCGCAACATAAGTAGAATCAGCATAGCCATAATTATGAACAATAGCATGGCATCTATAAAAGAATTCTTTAAACTGATTCCAGTCTATATGTTGGTTCAGGGTAAACTTGAATTTCATAGACAGATATTCATCTAATTTATCTATGTCTACGTCTATGATCGATCGAGATTCTTTCTTGCTGCTCACTTTCAATAACTCATATAGATCTAGATGTTGAAATGCTTCTTTATAGTTGATGCTCTTGTGAGATGACTTAAAGATTTCAGGTCTTTTTCTCAAAATAGTGCTCAATACGTTAGAGAGAAATTCTTCAAATATTATGATTAAATAAACTAGTATCATTTCCTTGGAGGATCTTCTAATATGTTCTCTGTGATTATACATTTCTGCCTCCTGTTCTATTATCTCGGCAACTTTAGGTTGTTCTATGTTTATATCATCTATCTCAATAGACTGACTAGACGATGCAAGCATTTCCATTCCAAGACTGTCATATTCTGATTTGGCTTTCTTGGGCAATTTAGCAATCTTTTGATCCATGTCTTCTATTAATGACTGTAAATGACCATCTAGAACTTTAGATGACAATTCATTGATCACACGAAGAGCAGATATCTTATCTTTAAGAGAA
This sequence comes from Nitrososphaeraceae archaeon, assembly GCA_045808425.1. GTDB lineage: Archaea > Thermoproteota > Nitrososphaeria > Nitrososphaerales > Nitrososphaeraceae > JAFAQB01. The sequence continues at coordinate 1,968 of JBJMFM010000361.1, forward strand.
GTATGATGAAAAGAAAGTAATGAAGTAAATGATTCAGATTTATTGTCACTTCTGTAAATTGTAGCCTTTCTATGTTTGATCATTTGCTATTTCGTTATCTCCCAAAAGACAAGTTAGCTCAATAAATGTGTTGTAGCCCTCGCTCAGCATTTGGGGACATGCTATAGCTTCCTTTTTGAATAGGAATGAAACTCTCCTAAGATTCTTAGGATGGGATGAATAATCGAAACTAATTTTAGGTATTGTAGATAAACTCAAAAAAATTATGTCAGATCAAAATGGTCAGGAAATTGGAGTTAATGTATATGACGATGAGGATGAATTAATAGAAGATGAAGAGGCTGCTGCTCCTAAACCAGTAGAAGTAGTCAGAGAAGAGATATTGACAGTAACAAGAAATACTGGTACAGAAGAAAAAGTGTCCATGATGGGCAATGCTGAAGAGAGTGATGGTGAGGACGATGTATACGAACTAGTCAAAGCACAACCTGCTCAGCTCAGCAAATTAGCAGATATAGTCGAGTCACTACAGTCTCAAATAGAACAATTAGGAGAGACAAGGTTAAGTGGCCGCAAAACTAGTTCGACAAGAAGAAGTAGAAGTATGAAAACAAAGAATAATAAAGCGACATTGAAAAAAACCAAAGGAAGGAGTAACAAGAAGAAGTAAATTCTATATTAATACTGAAATTGAATCCTGCGCTTTAGATAACGTCATCATAATGCCATGTCAAAATTTCATATATAAAAGGTACTCTACAGATTCTTTTTTCAATGATCGATATCATAAACATTCTGTACTGCAAGATGAGAGTCAACAATAATATAATCTAAAAACTATCTAATGATAGGAAATAAGAAAAGGATCAATAATGTCTAATGATGAAGTTGATATTGAAGATATAGACGAAGAGGAAGAATTGGAGTTCAAAGACAAACTAGATCTCAAAGATTATGATGACGAGCTGGACTAAATTGAAGCATATGTCTTGCCAACACGCACAACACGCATTCAAATGTCTATTAGAGTATGACAAAAATATTATCTGAATAATTAGATTAGGGTTCCTCCCCACTCATAGTTTGTGATTGACCCGGGTTTGAGAATCATAGATCTGTAGATAATAACTCATTTATCCATATTTGATAAAACAACCTGTAACTGTATTACAATTTTATCATCACAGTAAATAATGCCTTTGGAAATGGATCTAAAGTTCCTTGATAAACTGTTTCTTTTATACTGTCTATTCTAAAATATCTACTAAATAAGTCTCGAATCTCCTCTGTGAAAACTTGTAGGGACCTTCCTGCCTAGGTTCTTTGTCACTAAAGCATTTTAAGAAAAATATCCCATTATCTTTCAATATTTGTTTTATTTTGGTGATGTATCTTTGTCTGTCTGCTGGCAAGAGAACATGAAAACAGCCTCGATCAAAAATATAGGCAAATTCATTCTCTTTGAGTTTGGAATTTAGAATATCATCTACTATGAAATTAACATTTTTCTCATTAGCATAAACATTTCTT
>JBJMFM010000362.1:0-5640 GCA_045808425.1 Nitrososphaeraceae archaeon
TTTATCATCATCATCGTCATCATTATCCGACACCTGTTCATTGGTATTGGATATAGCAGGCCCTTCAACATATATAGCAGGCAGCAAAAGTCAATGTGCATGCTAATGAGCTGCGGGGTCGGAATATCACTGTAAATGCCGTGGCCCCTGGCCCAGTGGCTACAGAGCTATTCCTTACAAATTACTGCAGATTCCAATGCCGTAAATCTTATCTTGGCACCTTACTTAATCAACATTAAAAAAGTATCTTATGATGATGCTTTGAATATCATCAATAGCTCTTTTTTTGATAAATAATCGAATTGAGCAACATGCTCTCCGCTGACATGTGCGCAGCAAGACGATAATAGGATTAACCATGCCAAAAGCAAAAACGAAAACAACTACTCTAAATGCGAAGTGGGCCGGGTCGGATTCGAACCAACGACCCCCGCCATGTCAAGGCGGTATCTTAACCAAGCTAGACCACCGGCCCCTTACACCAATTATTAGACTTCCTTTGAATAGGCTAAATATATATTCGCCTACACCAATAAAAAATTATACAGCTTATATAAGACATAGAACATTCATGAGTAATCTTCTACGTTGTGAGTGTAAAATCGATCTGAGTTCCAGCCAGCAGGGGTTATGATTTTTTAGTTTTAACATTATTGAAAAACAAAAAAATTATCAGAAGCAGGTACTTAAGATTAAGGTGGATAAATATGGACAATAACAATCGCTTTGATAGCAAAGGTAAATATTGTATTGTGACACAACAGCAATTAATTCTTTTTAGCATAATTTAGGAGGAGATAATGTCATTAATTAACGACACCAAAGAGAGAACACTTGTATCCTTTGCAGATAACAAGTCATATACGAATATGTATGGTTACCTCATTAATGATGTTCAATTTCACTTCAAACTCCCATCTAAGCTTGTATCTAACTAGATACGGCCAAAATTTAAACAGTCAATTGGATTTGAAGCGGTATTTTTATACAGCGGATATAATATTGGAATTTTGATCTGGTATTAGGGGCAGTATTAATCACTATCGTAATTACTCTATTGAGCGTAAAAACGCTGTGGGTAAATCATTTAGCCTGTACTATAACGACCTTGCTAGGTGGCTGTTTATGACTCTGGCATTCAGCGGTATTTTATCTACCGGTTGGTTTGGAATTCCACTAATACCAAAATATTTCTTGTACGGCAAAATCAATATAGTTTCGAGTCTTTTCGCTCTTTTTAGCGCACTGGGTTCTATCTGGGGAGTAATGGCATATCTTCAGTTCACAAGATCGGCAAATCTTGTAATGGAGGCAAGAGATTTATCTAAAACACTTGATCCGCTTATAGGTGATTATGAATACCGTTCTTATAACCCAGAAACCAAAGAATATGAAAAAGGCTTCATTCCACTTGGACCGATCGACTTTTGGGATAGGGAGACTCAAGTTCCTGGCTGGCTTGATAAAGGTAAATACTGGCGCATACTGCTAGGATTTCAATCTACTAACAAAGACATTGTATTACACGTTGTACGTGATGCAGATCTGCCTTTCACATGGGGAAAGAGGAACGTTGCGCTGACTTCTAAGGAGTCCATTCTAAGAACTAGATCTGGCAGAAAGTCGCGAAAACACAATATCTATAGAGTAAAAATCCCGCAGTGGATTGTAATGAACACAGAACGGATTAGATTTGCAGATCAAAAAGAAAGGTTGAATTTTGATAATATGAAATTGAGCTCAGTTATTGCTGACATTAATCAAAAACTCGTCGCAGCAGCAGATGAGATCATTGAACACGAGAAACCACGGATCCAGTTTCCATGGAAGATTACTACTTTGGGGATTTATCTTAATAAAAGTTTGCCTCTTCGAATTATTTATAGACAGCTGATTAGACATCTTCCTACCTCAAAAAAACGAAGTATAGGGGAAACAAATGCGAATCTTGCCAACGTCAAGGATGATGATCTAGTCGATGTTATAATAGAAGTTGCAATACAGAAAGGAATTTCTGAAGATAAAATCCGCAAAATCCAGTCACTCATAAGATTCCTTAAAAACGCATATACTAGACAAGGACTTGGAGAAGGTTCAAGTGAATATCATAACTTCCACCACAGTCTGGAGGTAAGCTATATGTGTTTACAGATACTGCCAAAGGAGCTTCATGGCTATACTTTTAATCCAAAAGATTATGAACTGATTCTGATGGCCGGTCTATTACATGACTATGATCCGAACCAAATGGTGTATTCAGAAAGCAAAAGTGAAGATGGAACACGACAACAGAAAGGACCCAAAGTGTTTAGGACTGTTAGCGAGATATGCAAAACAAGAATTCTGGACGCTTATTTTACCATGGACGTCACTGAATTTGAAAATTACTTTAGAGAATACAGGTCTGCGTTATTGCCACCTGTAGAATTTGCTACAACACATCCTGAATATGTGAATGTACGAGGGAATCGCAAGCCTATTGAAAGTATAGTTGTAGAAGCTTTGATCTGGCGCACGGATTTTCCATATCATAAACAAAAGGATGCCAGAGAAAAATTTGAAAGGCTAGTAAATTTACTTGGAGATGGAGAAAACCACGGCAAAATTAGATTATTGGGAGAGATTTTATGGATCGCAGATCTTGCCGTAACTTATATGGGTTCAGACCCAATCAGAGCTTGGGACAGGGTCACAAACCTATACGATGAATTGGAACTTCCAAAAGTTGAGGCTGTTTCTAGAACTGATGCATATTTCTCAGATTTTGCTGAGACAGATCTTTTTAGGGAGGTGATCAATATGCGGCATTTCCCTTATATATTTAGGCAAAGGTGGAATTTGGTATATCAGTTCTTCCATGAAGGCAATCCTTCCACTCAGATTAACAGAATAATAAGTAAGACTAGGACTCTGTATCTTAGGATAAATATGGAAATAGCCATGCGTAAGGGAGATATGTTACAAGAAATTGCCACTAACAACTGGGCAGAATATTTCATTGGCATAGGAAAAGATCAAAATGAAGTACTAAAGGCCAAATCAAAGTTTGCTGAGCTTGACCCTCCCAATGCGTCAGCTTTTTGGGGAGATACACTGAAACTACTACCTAGCATATTGAACAAGTCAATTGATAATTTTTTGATAGCTATACCAGAAATTACAACTAATCATGTCAAGAAGTTAGAAGATGAATCTTCATTTAGATCCATATTAACAATCCTCCCTCAGAAATTATCAGCTGGAGGTACATTACAAATCCTTACAGACTTGGAGATGAACAGTCTGGAGTTTAACAAGTTGATAAAAATAGTTTTACATTCAGAATTTCAGATAAATCATAGAAAAGATAAAAAAGTATACTTCCCAAAAGATTGGAAGGACTCAGACTTCATTCAAGGACGAATGCCCCAAATCTTGTTGTTTACGCTTAAAGGACAATAGACAAAACTGAATAGGAGGTTTATGCAAATCACATTTTATTATAAACAGTTGCTTGGCATATAAAAAAGATACGGATAATCTGTTTTAGTAAATTAATAAATTGCTCTGTGTATCAGAGATAACAGCATCATAAACATTGCTCGGTTCAAAATCAATTTGGAATATGTATAACAAAGGGCTCACCATTAGATAGGAATCATTTTGGCATCAAATTGCAATTATAAACCCTTATTCATTACTTAATTATTTTCAGCCAACAATGAAAATGTTAGTTCATCAATCTATTTGTAAGCATCATCTACAACCTTCACTATTTATACGCTATCCATAGAAAAGTCACCATCATTTTATCAATACAATTAGGTGGCAAGGTAAATGAATTTCTGTTCCTATCAGAACACATTTTTAACAGATTAGGTCATTATTCATCATTCTTATTTTGACTCGCTAAAATTTCAATTGTTTGCAGCACTTTTTATTTGCGTTCTAGTAAAATGTAATAGCCAAAAAGACTCCCTGATTTAATAGCCAACTGATGTTAATTAGAACCATTAATATACAATCTATGGTATATATGGGCTTGTAAATTGTACATAGATATATTAACCTGACTTTGATAGTAGCTTGTATTAAATGCGTAGAAAAATTCGTGTAGCTATTGTTGGTATCGGAAATTGTGCATCTGCTCTTGTCCAGGGCACGTCCTATTACAATAGGAATAGCGGAGACGGAGTAGGATTAACCGCCTATAATTTGGGAGGCGTTGAGCCCGGTGACATTGAATATGTTGCCGCTTTTGATGTTGTAAACTCTAAAGTAGGATTAGATCTAGCGGAGGCAATATATGCACAACCGAATAATACAGCAAAAATTTGTGAAGTCGATAAAATGGATGTCAAAGTTGAAAAAGGAGAGGCTTTTGATGGCATAGGCAGACACTACAGTGAAAAAGTAACTGTTTCTGACAAGCCGACCGTTGATGTAGCTAAGATTTTGAAAGATAACAAAGCAGAGGTTCTCCTTAACTATCTACCAGTTGGTAGCAGGCGAGCAACACAATATTATGCAGAGAAGTGCTTGGACGCAGGAGTTTCTTTTATCAATGCTATTCCAGTTTTCGTTGCATCAGAATTAAAATGGCAACAGGCGTTTGAGAGCAGAGGGCTCTGTTGTGCAGGTGATGACGTTATGAGCCAATTGGGAGCCACCGTATTACACAAAACACTAGTAAAACTATTTGTCGACAGAGGAGTAAAGATAGATGAAACCTATCAGCTAAATGTCGGTGGAGACATGGATTTTTACAATATGCTTGATGAAGAAAGGCTAGAAGATAAAAGAGTTAGCAAGACGAGTGCTGTAGCGGTGATGGCACCGTATCAAATACCTATGCGTATTGGACCGTCAGACTTTGCAGGATTTCTACAGAATGATAAAATCTGCTACATATCCATAAAAGGAAAATACTTTGGAAACATCCCTCTAGAACTTGATCTTAAACTTAGAGTAGTAGACGCCTATAACAGTGCTGGTATTATGATCGATGCTATAAGAGGATCAAAGCTAGCTGTCGAAAGGGGTATTTCTGGAGCTCTCGAGAGTATTTCTGCGTACTGTTTTAAGCATCCTCCTTTGCAAATGCCATACTCCCAAGCAAAAGCCAATTTCTTGGAGTTCGTAGAAGGCAAACGTGATAGGTAGACAATAATATTTCACAACAAGGATATACATAGATTGCACTACAGAACATATAACCGACCGTTGTAATTCAATTATATACATCTGATTGGTCTACATCAAAAAGCTTGAAATCTATGGTTTCAAGTCATTTGGCTTTAAGAATACAGCAATAAATTTCGAAAAGGGGCTAGTAGCAGTCACGGGACCGAATGGCTCCGGAAAGAGTAATGTTTTAGACGCAATAATGTTCGTCACAGGTGAAAATAGCCCAAAAGCCCTACGTGTCGATAAATTTCAATCATTATTTCATGATAGTCAGCATAGCTCACATAGACTCATTCGCGTATCGTTAACTTTTGACAACGTAAACAGAGGTATCCCTGTGAATTCTGATTCTCTAACTCTGACAAGGGAAATGGAAGGACAAACAGGCGATAGTCAATACTATCTCAATAATAAAAAAGTGTCAAAAACTACTATTATGGAATTACTCGAAGTTGTTATACCGGGTCCAAGTAA
>JBJMFM010000363.1:0-2506 GCA_045808425.1 Nitrososphaeraceae archaeon
AGGTACATTAGTAGAATAGAAAAAGACAATATTGATTTAGCGAAGATATTTCTGAATTATGGAATTCAAATCAGGCATGTTAAAAATCTACCGCCTATGAGTTTTGGTGTTTCAGACAAGGAAATGTTAGCTACTATAGAAAAGATGGAAGGACGCAAGAAAATTCAAAGTCTTTTAATTAGTAATGAACCCTTGTATATCAAGCATTTTAATTCGTTGTTTGAAGAATTATGGAAAAATGGTATTGATGCTACAGAGACAATAAGAGAAATTGAAGAGAAGGTACAAGTAGAATTTGTTGATGTAATTGCGGATCATGAAAAAGCAAGCTCAATTCTGCTTGATTTAGCCAAATCTCTAAAGAAGGAAGCACTAAGTCTTATGCCTACCGCTAGAGGTATGTTAAGAATGTATAAACTAGGTGTTATTGATCACCTCATCAAGGCATCACAAAATGGTGCTATAGTCAAGATTATCTGTCCTTTAAATGAGGAAAATTCGCATATTGTAGAAAAGATATCAGAGCAAGCTCCAGACATAAGAATTATGAACATGTATACAGATGCACCGTCCGGTATACTGATAGCCGATAGTGAAAGATTTCTTCAAGCTGAAGTTAAGAACCCAATGGCTGAACAATTTTCAGAAGCAATTGGTTTTGTAATATATTCCAATAGCAAACATAACGTAAACTCCTTTAAGTCTTTTTTTGAATTGCTGCGGAACCAGCATGCATTAAATGAAGAATTAAGAAGAATAGACGAAGTACAAAAAGAGTTTATCAATACAGCAGCTCATGAATTGAGAACTCCTGTTCAACCAATACTTGGGCTATCTGAAGTTGTTCTCTCTAATACAAAAGATATAGAACAAGCAAAATTGTTACAAGTTGTTAGTAGGAATGCAAAAAGACTTCAGCGACTTACAGAAGATATATTAGATGTAACAAAAATTGAAAGCCATTCGTTAATTCTTAGGAAAGAACAATTCAATCTAAATGATGTAATAACAAATGCTATAGATGATATAATGACAAACAAAGTATCACTTAAAACTGAAAGTAACAATAACAACGATGCAATAAAGTTACAGTATAAGTCTCAAAATGTTTTTGTATATGGGGATAAAGGAAGGATAAGCCAAGTTATATTGAATCTCTTACATAATGCAGTCAAATTCACAAATGATAAAGAGGGTACTATAACTGTCGTGGTAGAAAAGAAAGAGGATGATGATGAACAACATACCAACAACCAGCAGATTATTATTAGCATAAAGGATAGCGGTAAAGGCATAGATCCTCAGATATTTCCAAGATTGTTCACAAAATTTGCTACAAGATCAGAAACTGGTACCGGGCTTGGGTTGTTTATATGTAAAGGTATTATAGAAGCCCATGGCGGCAAGATTCGGGCAGAGAATAATTCTGATAGTATAGGAGCTACAATTGCATTTAGTTTACCAATTGTGAACAAATAGGCTGATAGCATAAAGAATAGGCGCTGACCAATTTGCTATTAGCAGAGCTGTCAAAGCCTTAAAAGAATTAGAATAAATTTATCAGTGCATAAATGATTAGACACAATAGCTGCAATAATCGTATTCATGATAGCGACCTTACTAGATTAAATGCCAATTTTGAATGAGTCCTGCAAGCTACATATACTTATTAATTGATGCTTTCCAGCATTTTTTAATAGCTTCTTACACTAAGTCTATTCTGAAAACAGATTTAATATGCACTGCTGATAGGCTTTAACGTTACTACTGGCACTACTAATCTAACTCTGCTGATAATCTTTTAGCCAAATATTCTATTGTAACTGGCTTTTTGATAAAACATCCAAAACCTACCCTTGGCCATTGGATCCCATCAAGCATTTTCCATGAAATACGATATATACATCGACCTACGAATACGTAGAACTCTCGTCAAATGAAAGTTCTGGAATCGTCCAGCTAAACTATTGGATTTTACATCATTGTATCCATCATCCTAAGCTGACCACATGGCCCTGAGTTTATCTGCAGATGATTTAGCATCATTGTTATTCGTAAAAACTTCTAAAGTAATTGCTCTATCATAATTGATATCCTTTAATGCTTTGACTGCACTTTGATGGTCTATAAGACCTTCACCTATAGGTAGATGTTCGTCTTTCTTTCCGTGATTGTCATGCCAATGAATATGAATTATTTTGTCTCTAAATGTGTTTATATAATCAATTACTGATGCCATTCCTCCCGAGGTAAAAGCATGGGGAATATCCAGATGTACAAATAACGTAGGGACATTATCAATAACATATTTGAATTCATCTATGTTGTGTATTCCATTTGAAAGTGGAACATTTTCTAACATTACATCTAGTTTATACTTTTTAGCCTGGCTAACAATTTCTCTGAGACTTTTTACCAAATTATCCAAAACCAGCTTTCTTTTTTCTCCGTAAAACATGCCATTTATGTTAGCATGAAAATTTATTAGCTCTATGCCTAGCTTTCT
>JBJMFM010000364.1:0-4914 GCA_045808425.1 Nitrososphaeraceae archaeon
TTAGCTATGTTATTGGAATGTTGCTTGATTTTGGAATTGGAATTCTTAAAGTAAGAACGCCATCTATATATTTCGCAGTTCCAATTACCTTGTTGTCATCATCAGTGATTCGAATAGGCAATGCTACCTTCTTGTCTAATCGAGTAGGTCTGTGTTTGTAATAAACTATGCCATGGTTTTCTTCAGGTTCTCTATTTGCATTAATCGATAATATATTTTCAACTATTCTTAGATTAATATCATTCTTGGCAAAGCCAGGCAATTCAATATTAACGATCAAGTCGTTCCCGTCTTCAAACATATCTATGGCCGGCATCACAAATTCATAAAATTCCCTCGATCTATTGCCTAATTCCCTCATTATTTCTTTGGCCATATACTGTCCTAATCCCATAACATTAACTTCTTCTTATTGATATAAATCCTTTGTTTTTTAAACTACATTTATTGCGCATCATCATCGCTGATGATAACAGAGGGTTCAAACTAATATCCATCGTCAGGTTATAACTTACTCTATTGTTTTTCTACTTATGCAATACTCTATTATATTGGACAATTCGAATTGACGATCGATATCAGAGGCAGCTTTCGAAAATTATCATATTTCAAGCCAGATCTCCATAATAATTTAGTTACACTTGTTGATTTGCTGTCTGTCCATTACTCATGAATCTTGCTACCCTTTTAGCTAGTCTGTATGATCTAAATACACACAAGTTTTGGAAATCAAAAACATCAGCTTTCCTATAGTATAGTATTAAGTATCATTCCAGGTAATTTTTCTCCCATTGTATAGAGTTATTTACACTTCCTCCCCTTGTAAAGCAGAAGGAAAAAATGGCAATAAAATAATCATAAGTATATAGTTATATATAATACAGCAAATATTTGATGATAAAAAAAACATATGCAAATGACCCATAGTACAAACAATGGTTCTACGTAAATAGATAGTTTCCATTGCATTTTAGAACAAAGTGATATTGGTGCTAGATAGATTACTTTTAGAAATCACACTTACATCCTGCATATCAATTCAAGCAATAGCAGCAGATCTACATGTTGTTATCCATCGCTACCATCACAAATTATTGGATCAAGATGTGATGCCTTCAATTAAGAGCAATAGGATAATAGCAAAATGATATCCACAAAGGGTACTCGCAACAAAATTAGAGGAATAGCTTTCTCTGCAATGATGCTGCTTTTGTTGTTGTCAGTTATAGTTTCTAGTCAAAATACATTTATCAATACAGTGTATGCTGATCATAAAGATGATAATAATAATAATAAGAAAGTAAAGAATAAATCATTAATCAGTGATATCTCAGATCAGGTAATCAATACTCGTTCTGATAAAGAAAATATACAAAATATTCTTCAATTAATGCAAACTCAAATAGCACAGACTTCTGGCCAAGATAAGGCGACCAAGACGATTAATCTGATAAACTCAATTATTAATTTAAACCCTAACGGACCTTTAGCTCAATCCTTATTATATCTCTCAAAACAACAAGCAATTGGTAATATTAATTCTGTTAATGAAGCCGCAGTACAAGTGGCTACGCGTGTGGCTAGCGGTAATGAAGACATAGGACAAATAATAAACCAAGCATCTTCACATACTGAACAAGTTATATCTTCACAATCACCATCATCCTCATCATCCTTGTCATCTCCATCATCTTTGTCATCCCCATCATCATCATCTTCATTGCAGCTGTCTACAGCGCAATTACCATCTCCATCTCCATCGCAAGCACCACATCTATTAGCAGACAATAATACTCCTCCTATAGCTGATGCAGGTCATTCAGCTGATAAAACAGTCAATGAAGGCTCACTTGTCACACTAGATGGAAGTGCTAGCCATGACCCTGATGGTAATCCAATAACATTTGCATGGACACAAATGAGTGGTCCTCCTGTCCAGCTGAGTAGTGCTAACCAAGCCAAAACCAGCTTTACTGCTCCATCAAACTTGCAAGCTGATACAACAATCAGCTTTAAGCTGACAGTTACTGATAGTAGTGGTTTGTCTAACTTCGACACTGTTTCTATCTTGGTTAGACATACTGCTACTCCACCTCCTCCACCAACTGAAACAGCGCCAATTGCAGTAGTTGGCCCAGACCAAACAGTCAACGAAAGCTCAATTGTAACGCTAGATGGAAGTGCTAGCCATGATCCTGATGATGATCCAATAACGTTTGCATGGGATCAGACATCTGGTCCTCAAGTTGTATTAAATGGAGCTAACACACCTAAACCTAGCTTTACTGCTCCATCAAACTTGCAAGCTGATACAACGCTTAGCTTTAAGCTGACAGTAACAGACAAAACTGGTCTATCTGACAGCATGGTTCAAAAGATAACAGTTAAACGCTCTACTTCACCACCGCCACCACCAGAAAACGGTACAGAACAAATCTATACCCCACTGCCAGGAGGAAGAGTGTTTACAAAAATGAATCCCTCTGGTAGCAACTGTGATCAAAGTGGAATTAGATTCAATCTTGTTAATGAACATACTCTGGTAGATAGAGAATCAACCTGGGTTTTTACTCTTGACAATGACCCATTGTCTTGTACTACCAACGACCATTGGAGTCCTAAGATTGGCTCACATGGTAGTACAGGTGAAGGAAGTGGACTCTATGAAGCATCTGTACCCTATAAAGGTGGATTTAAATCGATGCGCACTGAAGGACCTCATCCACAATACCATTCATGTAGTGGTTATTCACATGGGGACGTTCCACCAATGCCAAAAGGAAAACCAATTGGTGTAAAGACTGCTCAGTGGAGAATTCCAAATGGAGTTCATGTAGAATTTTGGTATGACTTTACCGGCGGTGGAAAAGGACCTTGGAAAAAATATGCAAGCTTAGACGATACATTGCCAGGACACTGCAATGGTGGTTCAATAAAGGGACCAATAGGAATGAATGGAGAATTAATAGGTCCGGCAAAAGCTCAGGATACTATGAGATTGAATGGAGGTGTAGGTAAATATATTAGCGGTTCAATTGTAGAGCTAGCGCCAGGTCAAACTCCTAAAGGAACTATAAGTTCTATTCCGTCAACCTCAAGTCTAAGTTCAGCAACCGACGATAACCTTATTGCATCACACCAAGCAATTGCCAAAGAATCGATATTTAACAAAGGACTAAGTGACGGAGAAAAAGATGCCAAAACCTTTGCATCTGCTTCTACTATGACATCTGACCAAAAAACAAATGCATCTGCTTCTACTATGATACCTGACGACGTTGACTGTGAAACACCTGACAATATGTCTGGCCAAGACTCAATTGACTATTGTAAAGGCTATCAGCAGGGATTTGCAGAGCAGAACAACACGATGCAAAAGATAACAGTTAAACGCTCTAGTTCAGTACCATCTACACCATCTCATGGAGGTGGTAGTAAGGACAAATTTGGTATAAAAGAACTTTACCAATCAAAACCGGGAGGAGAAGAATGGTTCATGAATATGGATACTGCAAAGGACTCGAGGTCAGACCCGCCATCTTTGAGCAAGAATGCTGATGGTTCCTTCAGAGTTTCCGGACAAGAAAACATAAGATATAGAATCTATACTTCGACTGGATATCACGAGCCTCCCAATACAGATCAAAAACACTTAGCAGCACAAGGGTATATGCTAGCACCTACTGACTGGAAGAATGTGGAAATGACTGGATATGTAAAAGTAGTACAAAACGAGCCTTCAGATAACCATTTTACCTGGTATGCACGAGGAGGCCACCATACTTCTTCCAGAGGCTGTGAGGGAACAGCACTACAAGGACAATTGAACATTGATGGAAAAACAAGGTTTGCAAAAGAGCAGTGGCAAACAGGCGGCTATGTTTTCACACCATATAAATCTTCAATTGTTGACTCTATGACGGGAAAATGGATTGGGTTTAAGACAGTTATGTACAACTTCCAAGAGGATGGAAAAACAGTAGTAATGATGCAGAATTGGGCTGACAAGGACAACAATGGTAACTGGGTCAAGATATATGAGCATGTTGATAGAGGCGGACTTGGAAATCAAGGTGGCCATTGCGGAGCAGCAAACCCAGACGAAATAATTACATGGGGAGGTCCAATTGCAACATTTAGATGGGATAATTTCAATGCAGTAGATATAAAGAACTTAAGCATAAGAGAAATTCAACCACCTCAGTAGGGCAACCAGATACACTGCCCAGCAATATTATTTTCTGTTCCTAGTAATACTCTTACATCATCATTAACATATTCTAGGACAAAATAAATAAATAAATAAAAATATTTTTGTATTTTGTCTACACAAAAGCAAATACAATAATTATAAAAGACAATTGTATTATAATATTATTACTTAATGCGGTCATGCAATAACACTACATAATAATATTCTTAATGGTTGGGTTCAATAAGTACAACAAAGTGCTTATTGATATAATAACACATACCATCTCTCGTTATACAGGCGTTAGTATGCTCATGGAGTTGAGTGACTATACGTAGTTTAACAATTATTTCATACTTGCTAACCACGTTGTTCTGATGCAAGTAATCTACTATCTGCTATTTTTTGTAGGCAAATAACTACAGCAACAAGGCTTTTGATTTTCGCTTGTTTTAGCATCAAATAAATAATAGTCATGCTATTTCTACTGTTGAGCTAAGACAAATGAAATATTTTACAGAAAATAGTAATCGTTTCTTAGTATATAAGTCCTTATAAAATTATATATGCGAAATTCTGCTATTAGACAGTCTATTTAGTCTTTAGAATGTAGACAAAAGAGATTAAACATGGATAATAGAAACTCTGATACAAAAGGAGATAATAAAATATCTCGTTTGGGCTTTCTAAGATTGTTAGGAGCTGGTGCTATAGGTTATTTT
>JBJMFM010000365.1:0-3124 GCA_045808425.1 Nitrososphaeraceae archaeon
TCACCGTCGACTGAAGCACATTGCATAAATATCTAGCCCAAATTAAATGTAAATTTTCAAAAGCTCACCGCTAGGTAATGTGGTGAATAGCAGTTCGGGAGAATTGTAACAGCAGGTGCAGAAACAAACAAAGAGACCATATATAACATTTTTTGAATTGTGGTTTACTGTTCTAAATAGATTCATTGGATGTTGATTCTGCAAATTTCAAAATCTGATCAAAATAATAAGTACTACCACACGTACATCTGCTATCTACCTCGCTTTCTCTTCTGTCTTGTGTCATAAATTACAGTATCTCCAATTTTGCGATAAACTAATATGCCTTGTAACTCTTTTCCACAACCGCAAGTAAGCATTTTAATGTCATGAATATTTCGATAGCTACAATTACTGCAATGAAATGAGTAAAGTTCTATGACCTCTCCTTGTTTTCTTTTGCTAAAGTCACTTCCAAGATCTCTTTTTAGTTTATCGTAAACATCGTCTATGTGCGACAGTATAAATCTACCACTAAAGTCTTAGTTATGGTTCCTTATCACCTTTGGTTCTAGCAATATTAAGTTTCAATTGTGATTTTGGCAAGCTTAACATCGTTGCATTGTCTTTTCATAAGGTCACCTCTTTTTATTTGACTTATAGAGCATTCCCGGAGGCGAAAAATTAAGATTCATCAGTAATAGCCACCCAATTAGCCGTGAGTAAACTAAGTGAACTATCATGCACCATTTAAATTCATAGTGTCCTCACTCTTTTCAATGAAAACCCCATTTACAGTAGCAGTAGTAGCTGCAGCCTTTGCACTCATGATCAGCCTACATTACGAATTCATGACACAAGCAGGGCCAAATTTCGCCTTCTGAGCAAAGTTCTTGATTCTGGAATCAAAGTTTTCACTGCAACAATTCCGCTGACAATAGGTAGATGCTCCAAGATTCCCTCACCTTCGTGTCTGCAGAAGGTGTACAACAATATTTTTTCTTATTTGTAATGGAATACGTTGAAGCACCTAACACCGATAATAATTTAGCAGCACCGAATAGTAATAGAAAAAAGAAGAACCCGGGATGCGTAGATATGGATTGTTAAGAGCAGAGACCACAAAGCAAAAAATAGCCTTCGATTCATGATATTTGCTGCCATGAAATGTGCATGTTGTGGAGGAGATATGCTACTCGAGAAAGATATTGGCAACTCGCTACTATACAAATGTGCTGAATGCGGCTTAAGTGACAGCAGAGTAAAGAAGAAGAAGGCTGAAGAAAAGGTAAGCAGTTCCTAGGAGACAGCGAACCAGAAAAATGTGGTGAGCAACTCTAACTTCAATTAGGAGACAGAAATTATTTTTTGCAGATATGCACCTTGATAAAATTTGTGCAAACAAAGCTGTCCTTTCTTGATTGTTAAACAATCCCTCATCATCGTGTTCTTGAAAGGCATTAAAATATTGAAGTTAATAAACATCAATAGATAATAGATGCGTTATGAGTGGATAGAGGGCGTATGTTTGCTTAACCTAAACATTATCCTTCATCTTGATAGATCTTGGTGGAAAGGATATTGCATATAATCTGATGTCGAAAGTAATCTGTGGCCACAGACTGATAATATAACATTAAGCAGTATCATGTATGTGATTACTAATTGTAAACCCTTAGCTGCTTCAACCATGTTATATGTAACAAAATTGCGTTAAACAAACAGAAAACTCAACTAAATATAAAATTGTTGGTTGCATTCGATTAAAAAATTTTAATTTATCCTGCGAAGACTAAAAATTGAAATCATATAAAAACGTTTAATCTTCAAAAGAAAACCCTGTGGTAGTCTGCTTCTCTAGGGCCCCGCACAGGTCAAACATATTGATGACTGGTCTTCATTGTTATGTCGGCGGAAACTTGCCAATCTTCTATTACACATTGAACACCTATTTCGATTTCTTGTGCGACTGTTATGAGTTCTAATTCTGAGTCTCTTGCCACAGCAAAAACAGTGATTTTTCTCATCGGACCGGAAGAAGATAGCACATTTTGGACAGTATTTCAATCCCAGATCATATAGACTGCCATTATGCGCCCGAACAGCTACTCTTTCACAAAGATTTCTGCAGGGAGCCAAACCAAATGATCGGAGGATATGCCAGCGATGAATAATAAAAGGTAGCTCGCACCATCTAGGGAGGGAGGGGCGAGAAGTGGAATATGATGAGGAGGAGATGGATGATGTGGTTATGCCTAACGCGTCTTTGAGAGGGATGAATACTCGAATATGCGAGCTAGCAGAAAGACTAAGGGATAATGTCAGAGAGCATAAGGCCAATAGATCACAGGTCGCAGATAATATCTCTTGACATAAATATTTCAATTGAATGTAAACAATGAGATTCAGGCGGAGACAGAAAGGTTTGCTTGTTGTTTAGGAGTTGACTATAATATTGTCACCATTGCTCAATCTCTTCCTATACGGTTCATTATCTGTATTGTAAAAGTTCCTTTGAACTGTCCCCTGATCATTTGTTTCCCTCACTTCTACTGTTCCAGAATAAACAATTTGTACTAGATTGCCTGTTTCTGAGCCTCCTTCTGCTATTGAGGCATTATCAAAATCCCGATCCATTATTATTATGCTTGAATTTCTCCTCAAAATAAAGTCGCTGGATGTTATATTGGAAAATAGGATATTCTCTAAAATGTTATCATAACTTCTTGTTGCGTTAATGCCATTAGGACACCTCCTTATAGTATTGTTATAGACCATATTATCCATTGTCAAGCCATCATCGGGTTCTGAGGGATTAAACAAGAGTACTCCTTCTGAAGTTGCATCTTCAATAGTATTGTTGTAAATTTGGTTGTTTGGTGATTCTGACACTATTATCCCACTGGTTGCATTATTAACGTGATTATTTTTTGCTATTGAATCAGACATGTTTCTTGAGAAGAATATGCCAGCTCTTATGTTGTCTTCAACATTGTTCCCATCAATGAGGATATTGGTACAGTTAACTGAGCAGATTATTCCTATGTTATTGTTATGAACCCAATTATTTGTAATATTCATGTCATGACTTCCACTGTGAGGATCGACAGCATAGTTTATGTTATGATGATATTCATTTCCATCA
>JBJMFM010000366.1:0-3217 GCA_045808425.1 Nitrososphaeraceae archaeon
AATCTTCTATGGCATTAATAGTATAAATATCTGCTCTCTATCTTATAAATCGATGTTTCGAAATAAAACAACTGCTATTGCATTGGTCAGTGCAATAGTAATAGTAGCTGCGTTAATGGGATTGGGAGTAGTTATTATCAATCCTACAATAAATGCAAACGCACAGGTTCCAGGTGTAATTCCACAACAATCCAGTACAGATGAACAAGATACTGTTACTATTCAAAAAACGGGAGTATCAAGCTCAGATCCCTTGCCAGGACATTCAGCTCACCAATTAGTAATGGCACTTCCACCGAGGGATGATGGGAAAGTATGGGTGGGTACTGTAACATGGACTGCAAGCAAACCAGTAGAAGTTGTAGTGTTGCAAGGATATAATTCAAGCGTAACAGCAGATGCTGCTCATGGACAGCCGTTAACAGCACCATTTGGTAAGGGAGCAGTTGCAATATCATTGATAAAGACACCTAGCGGAACGCCTATAGCTTCAGGTAGTATGCCCTTTGCAGGTAATGCACTTGCGTTTCATACATTAAGTGGAAATAAATTCACAGTAACATATACTGTAGCTGCAACTGCAACACAACTGTCCTCGTCAATTCCATCATCATCATGATAGTACCATATACACACTGCTGCTGACAATAAAATAACGAAAACAATTCCCTAATCTATTATTTTTTGTATTATATTCTTTTATTACATATTCTCTTAAAGTAACGCTAAACTCGTCTATGTATGTTCCCATACACTTGATACAATTACCTACTTGATGTTGGTTTTGGCTTGCTGCCTTAAAACTTTTATTTGAAATACATGAAAGTTCCATTCCCCTATAGCTGTATTCAATGAGGTGTTCTATTTTTACCCTTAGATAATGTTGATGGTTAGCTTTATGATTTTGCGTAAGAACCAAAAAATATATCAGTAAAAATGACTATAATAATGCATCATATACTATATGTTAAGAGAAAATGCATCCACACATTATATGGCTGATCTACCTGTAGAAGTAAAAAGGTCATTGGCACAGGAATTCTTTGACTTTCTCAAAACATTTGGAATAATAGGATTGGCAATTGCATTTGTAATAGGCCAAGCAGCTTCTAAACTAGTTACTGCTCTTGTTGATGACATTATAACTCCATTTATAGGAATATTCATACCAGCGGGAGATCTAAATGCCGTGTCATTTACTATAGGAAAATCAAAATTTCTGGTGGGAGATTTGATTTCAAATATAATTGACTTTCTAATAATTGCATTTATAGTATTTCTAGCGTACAGGCAACTATCGAAATTCAAATTAGTAGGAGATAAAACAAAGCCTGAGCCGAAGAGATAGACTCAGTTAGTTATTAACATCGTAATCTTTGGTATCGTGTTTCTTTCTTTCTTATACTTTTGTTATACCGATATCGGCACGTCACGCATAGTATACTTTGCGAAAGTTAGCTTTATGCGTTTTGAAATCTAATAATGGTTTGGTAAACTAACAACATTACAGAGTCCTTTTCAATCAATAAGCAGCACACTGAAAGCAAGAAATGCTCTTTTTAACAAATATGTGGCTGGCTTTGCTTCCAAAGAGTTTGAAATATGGCAAGATATGACGAAACAATTGATTTATTATTAGAGTATATTGATAACCCTGCTGCTTCATACATATTGTCTTTTGTATCGTCTTTTGTCTCCACTATGAGAGATTCTTTTCTGTCAGCTAATACAATGATAACTCTATTGCTTTCTGTACTCTCATTTAGAGCTCTAATATCAAGTTCTGATAAAACTTTTTTTAATTCCTCTATTATCAGCATAATTTGGTTGTCCACGGGTGTAAGTATTCTAAGTCTAACATTATTTTTTGAATACTCTTCTTTTAGAAGCTGCATCGACATACCTGTGCGCACATTCCGTCGAAACGCATTGACTGTAGGAAATGCTAGCAATAACTCCTCTTTTGCAGAGATCGAAATATCATAAGCGCGGTCTACTGATTCCTTTGGATTTTCTATAATCTCAACATTAGCTAACATGCTATACTAGTATGTCTGGCAGCAGCTATAAGTATTACTCCTGTAGCTGTTCCTGATGTTGATGCTGTTCCATGGCTGACTCAAATGTTCCATTTCCTATGGCTATGTTTAATGGGGTGTTCCTTTTTCACGGCTTACTACTATAATATCTGGAACTTAGCTTTATGCATTTTCAAACTATAGTATAATAATAAGGCAATATGATAACCAATTTAGAAGGGCAGCAAGCAGAGAATGATTAACGTCTAGAAGACAGCAATTTTTCCTTTTTGTCAATTGATTTACAAAATGCATAAAGTGCCTCATATACATAGAATTGTTTTGCCATATTATCATAATCATCTTTTGATATAACACTAAAACCACTAGCCAATGCAGCTAGACCTTCAGAATAAGGAGTTAAACTCCTATTTGAAGTATCTGCTCCTCGAACGATTTTTGCTAGTTCAAGAAGAGCAGGATCTTTTTGATCTAATTCGTATCTTTTGATAATAGCATCAAAAGAACATTCTTCTCCATGATGACCTAACTCTACGTTTGGAATACTACTGCTCCTTCTTCTTGTTCTCTGGCTACTATTTCAGTTACTTTATGTGCAGGAGCAAAAGGAATTCGGCATTGCTATCAATAAAATTTTTTATTAACCAAGGGCATGCGATTCTATCAACTTTTGCATGTTCTCTTGTTATCCATTTCATAGTACATATTTACAATCCATATTATTTGATGCTATAAATTTTCGAATAGATTGTTGTTGTATTTTTGAACTCGAACTTCAATATTGTTCTTCCTGACTTGACAAGGCTTTGAACTTCCATTTGTTGCTAGTCTTTGGTTTCAAATATTGTAGTGTAAAAGCCAGCTTTGCATTTCCTACAACTCCATTAGTTTGCCTAATGGATGTCTGGTATTTTCTCAAAATACTGACAAATCTATGTTATTGCCAATTTATTGATTAACATGAATGGTCTAAATCATGGTTACATATCACGTAGCCATAGTAGCCATTGTAGCCGTCGTGTTTGTAAAGCAGTCACAGCAATAGCATGAGGAATAATATTCTTGTATCTAACTCTTGGAGATTTCATTTAGAATAGAACATATAGCACGGAGTGATATAACGACTAGTCTTAACTTCGAATTTAGTCTATAGTTATTGAATTCGCTATTATCATATT
>JBJMFM010000367.1:0-2835 GCA_045808425.1 Nitrososphaeraceae archaeon
GTGTCACTTTCGTGCTGGTTAATGATAATCGTTCAAGTTCTTCCAAATCTATTCAAACTTGTGTTATTAATCACTATGGTCACATAATTAGATATGGACTATCGAAAGTCGCAAATATTGCTCTCTGGTATTCTGCATTTCATACATGGTGGAAATCTGGTAATCCCTCTATAACATGTCAAGTCATACAAACCAATGTAATCCTATATACATGAATGATTGCCATGTTTCTATAGTTGGGTGGAAAATCAACGAGGTCTAGAATTTTGAATCTGCAAATACCAATGACGTATTTACAGGCGGGTTAGGCTAATTTTTCAAAAAACCTCATTAGCTGTTATTTCTCCAGCCTCCTCTTCCTCTAGCTGACCTTTATGTTCATCATAGTCAGGTTCTTTTGATTCTTCGTCATTTTGATTGCTTGCACTGCATGACGATTTTGGCTTCCCTCTTGATCTATCAGATACAAACCTAATAGCATCATCAACCACAGTAGCATTAGTTAACAAATCAAGTTTCATAGAATAACACTCTTTAGCTAATGATAACGCTTGTATCTTTTCTCTTTTGTCTTCTGTGCTTTGTGCTGTATCCCATGCTTCCCTTGTTATTGCATTTAATCCTACAAGACATTTCTCGTACTCTTCTGGCAGTCGCTCGTCGATGTATTTCTTGATATTAGCTTTGGCCTGCTCTCTTAGAATTGATAGATCTCTGTTAACCGTACCGTTTGATACATGTAATATCTGCGCTATATCTCTCTGACTATATCCTTGGCTTGTACGTATATCAGTTTTCTTTGTTTCTTATTATCAAAAAGATTTGTAAACTTGTTTTCTTCCCATCTAACTGCTATGTCTTCTTCTCTAGATAGAATTTGAAAAAGATGTACTGCATCAGATTCATTTTTAGGTAATACATAGAATCCCTGGATGGTAGGCGTCTCTAAGCTTAAGGATTTGTCCATCTTCTCTCTTTATCCACAAGATAGCATGATCATTGTCGATAGAAACATCAAGAAGCCATCCAATGCAGCTGGTCAAAAAATCAGTCCTTGTCTATTTGTATTTTTGTGTCTTTTCTTTCGTTATTAATAACTAAATGCTGTATTTGTCCTTGCACCCATTCCAAAGCTTCTATTTCTACCTCTAGACTTTCATTGTATATTGGGTTGTGGGCTTGATGTATACTCCATTTACATTCTTTTATTTTCTCATTTATCGATCCTTGGAGCATTTCAGCAAAGTCAACAATTCTCATTTTGAGATTACCAGCAAATTGCAAATATTATACATTGATATACCAAGTCGGGACGGACAGGGTGGCTATGTCTGAGCACTATTCAAGCGAAAATGAGGTACTGCCAGCTAACGTATTTCCATTTAATGTCGTATTTTCATGTAGTGCCGATAGTGCCAGAAATTTAATATAAACATCATCAGAAATGGTATCGGCGGAATCATAGAAAAGACGCCTTTCCTTCTTCCTTTTCATTAAAGGCACTCCATGTCATTTATACCTTGCCAAAGATAATTTCAGTTTGGATCTATTGTAGCTGTTATCATCTGATTTACTATAGTCTAAGAGCAGATAGTAAAAAATTCCATAGTTGGCATGATTACCTTGTAAACGCAAGGATTTTTGTTACCTATGGAACGTTCGTATGCCTTGGTTATATTATTCCAGGATATGGGTATAGACATTGTCAGAATGTGACCTTTAGATAATGTTATTCTATATTCAGATCAATATTTCATATTGAAAAAGTCTTTATGCTTTATGCGAGACAACAAAAATACAGAAAGTACCTCTGGCCCAACATTGTTAGAAACCCCGAATAGCATGTAATCAATCCACCACTATGCTCTTTATATAATTCAGCATCCTTGGCTGACGTTGCTAGGATTGTCATTAGCCTGGAAATAATCAAAGACGAGATCATTGGATCTCTTCTTTAATGCCTCTTCTTTTGCTATATTTTGAAGTGAATTTAATACAATAGCTTTAATCGTACCATAATCAAATTCCTTGTCAATATTGTAAATGTTATTTTTGAACATTTTTACTTGGATGCTTTTTATTTGTACAATACATAGCTTTAACCCTTATCAACCGAACTGTTGGTTTTTGATGCTCTTAGCTTCTCCCCCTCCCCGCGGTATGTCATTGCTTTTAATGACAACCTTATTTTCTCAAGTTTGTTCCCCATTGGTTTGCAGAAATATATGTGAAAGGATATACTCTAAAAAGATAGTGTTTGGTAAAAGCAATTATTTATCTGGTAAAAAATATTGCAGAAGGTGTGAGGTTTACATGCATCATGAGGGGTTTTTCTGTCCCTGTTGCGGAATGCAGCTAAGGCTAACACCTAGCGGTAGAAAGTGTAAGGAAATTCTTAGGAGGGACAGTAATAGAGGGACAGTTGCATATTCAATTTGAAAGTAAAAAGGCTAATCCAAAGAAAACAGAAGGTCCGCTACAACTTTTGCTCTTTATTTTTTTGTATAAATGGCATAACCTTGTTTTCAATTACATCCATAACATTAGAATTCAAATCAAATGAGAGCAAAAGATAGTAAAATTTGCTTTCGTCTTCATTACTGTTAGAAAGCCTTATTGGAATAGTTGCACGAATAAGCCTTTCATATTTACCTATTGAATATTCTAGCCTGCCTATTTTTGATTCAAAATCTTCCCGTGTAGCAACACGAAGAACAGCTTGTATAGCATAATGTGAGGTTTCTTGTTTATCCATTAAGGGAATCAAGCCATTTCTGTATGCTGTTGCAACTAGACTGCCAAGGTTGTTGGCTATACCTACAAATCTGATAGAAT
>JBJMFM010000368.1:0-4921 GCA_045808425.1 Nitrososphaeraceae archaeon
TTGAAAAAACTGAGGTTTTGTATGGTGTAGATAATGCGACTAATGCACTTATTCGTATTGCATCTGATGCAAATACCACGTTATATGCTTGTATAGACTCTTCAGGCCCACCAGTTGATATGAAGGAGATTGAGCCAATAAGAAATGCAATCTTGGATGCTAAAAATAGAGGAGTAAAGCTAAGATATGTTACAGAAATTACAAAAGATAATATCCATTACTGGAAAGAGTCAATGAAAATAATTGATGAACTTCGACATTTAGAAGGAGTTAAAGGCAACTTTGCAACAAATGGGATAGAACACATAGCTATTGCAATGCTACAACAGGACAAGCCAGTAGTACAGGTTATCTATAGTAATGTAAAAGCCGTAGTAGATCAGCATCTATATATATTTGGGACTCTGTGGGACAAAGCAACTTCAGCTGAACAGAAAATCAGAGAAATCGAAGAAGGAATAGAGCAAGAATATTACAAAGTTATTACTGATCACAAAAAAGTAAGTCAGATCCTCGTTGAGTTAGCAAAATCTGTAAAAGAAGAGGCACTAATTGTTCTTCCCAATGACAGATCAATGGTGAGATTAGACAGATTAGGAGTTATTGATTATGCTATAAAGGCATCACAAGTAAATGGCACAGATGTGAAGATCATATGTCCGCTATCTGAAGTAAATTCTAAGGTTGTTAAAAAAATATCTGATAACGCACCTAATATTAAGATTCTAAATGGCAACAATTCTCCATATGGTATCTACATAGTCGATAGTCAAAGGTTCTTGAGAGTTGAGCTAAGAGTAGCAGAGGCTGAAATTTTTTCAGAAGCAATTGGCTTGGCTTTCTACTCTAATAGCAGAGGTAGCGCTGAATCATTCAAATTGATATTTGAATTGCTTTGGAATGAATGTGTATTAAACGAGGAATTAAAAAAGACATATGATAGGCAAAAAGGATTAATTAAAATGCAAAAAGAGTTTATCGATATAGCAGCTCATGAATTGCGAACACCTGTCCAACCAATTCTTAGCTTAACTGAAGTTCTTCGATCCAAAATAAAAGACAACGAACAAGAAAAGCTATTAGCTGTCATTATAAGAAATGCCAAAAGGTTAGGGCAGCTGACACAAAATATTCTGGATGTTACAAGGATTGAAAGTCAATCGTTACAATTAAAAAAAGAGATATTTGATGTAAATGACATAATTTTAAATATTGTGCAAGACTATCGACATCAGCTTGAAAAAGAAGACAATGCTGATGATGTAAAGCTGCTATTGTTGTATGACAACGATGGGTCTAACAAAGATAATAATGTTGTTGATGGTAGACCTTCTCCTGTATTTATTCAAGCAGATAAAGAAAGGATAAGTCAAGTTATTTCTAATCTGTTAAATAATGCTATTAAATTTTCTAAAAAGACTGCAGAAGATTCTATCTCAATTGCTATAACGTGTGATAAGGAGAATAATCAAGTTATTGTTTCAGTCAAAGATACCGCGACGGGGATAGATCCTGAAATATTGCCAAGACTATTTTCAAAATTTGCCACTAAATCTGATATAGGTACAGGACTTGGTCTATTCATATCAAAAAGTATTATAGAAGCTCATGGCGGTAGAATATGGGCTCAAAATAATCCTGATGGTAGAGGAGCTACATTTGCATTCAGTTTACAATTAATATCTTCATCGTAAAGTTATGAATTTAGTTCATATGCATCCATCTACTCAATTTTGCTTCAAAAGTATCATCATGGCCATTAACTAAAGAAGAGAAGGAGGTTCTATGACATATGACTAGAAAGATAGTACATTATTACGATCGAGAATATTCGTCTTCGAAAGATAAAGGTCTGAATGTCATATATCTCCTATGAAAACTCTAATTTATTGTCTTGATATATTAAAGATAGAAAAAGATAGTGAATTTTATAGAGATGCACTTGATCTTGTACAAAAAAATCTAATAGAATCTGCAAATGAAAGTGATGAATGGATTAGCGCTACGAAGATTATAGCATATACATATTCTTCGTTAAAAAACAATATCAGAGATGATAGTTCATGCTTCTTTTCCCAATCTCAATTGTCTGATTTTCTGACGTTATCTGCAAGAGGCATAGAAGACAAAAGAATGAGTTCAGAAATAATAATCTTCAAAATCTATAGAGATATTATGGAAAACTATGATAACTTTACTGACAGTTTAAAGTCAAATTATCCAAGAATTTTCGTTGATGTTATTTCTGTTATTAATCAAGGTGTAGATACTAAAGGCATCAAAGTAAGTCCTATTGGTCTTGAGAAATACTACCAATCAATGAAGCAGCAAGCAGCAATGACTAAAGAGGGGAAAGAGGGTGTACAGGAGCCATTAACATCAACTACAACAGCAGCCGCTATACATAAGGAGAAAATCCCCCTATCAAAGAATGATCTCCTTGAAAGCCTTACTCAGATAACAAACAGAAAAAGACAAGAGCTAGAACAATCGATAGCAACATTACAAGATTCAGACCTAAAGAAGATAAGTGAACTATGCATCAACTATAGTAAATTACAGTACTATAGCAAATTAATAACAAGAGAAGGCTCACAACAAGTATTCAAAAATGAAATACAGAAAGAACTTGGTAGAGAGCTTAGACCTTATCAGCTTGCACGAGCTGCTAATTCTATAAGAAGAGTTCAGGCCTATATTGAGAACATCCTTGACAATAAATTCACGCTTGATGCTTCACATGGTATTAACCATATTAAACATAACCTTGAATATGGCTATCAGCTGGTAAATCTAATCGAACGTACAAGAAGAAGCAGACAAAAGACTCAATAACATACATAGCACACTCAGTGATTGTAAGACAAAGCTCTTGGTGCCAAACCATCATCACACCATAAAAATGGCATTGCTTTTTCCGGTCAACCATTGTCTACCGGCCAGGAGCCTGGAGTAATAATCTCAACGAGATTTCCCGCGGGGTCCCGAAAGTAGACAGAATTTGAACCCTTCTCCCAAATAACTTCCTTTTCAATTTTTATGCTCTTTTCATTTAACATATATTTGGCATTATCATAGTTTTGTTTTTCGATCTCTAAAGCAAAGTGTATGATTGATGGTGGAGTAAAAGCTCCATGAGTAGGAAGTTGAGCACTACTAGTATTACCCATATCATTAGCAAGCGTTTTATTCGGATTGAAAATCAAGAGCATGCTTTGACCGGCTTTAAGAAAGACATGTCTATCCTTTTCTTCAGAAACAAATTCTAATCCTAATATATCGATATAAAAATCCTTCATTTTTACTAAGTCAGAGGAATAGATACATGTTTCCACAATCTTTCTGAAGTGCAATTATACCTTTCAATAAATAGAAAACTTACATGATAAAGTTTTGCCCCCCCCCCCCGCACAATGGTTATTAGAAAGCCCAATTAGCAGGTAGTCTACTATCATGCTATGGGGCTACACTAACAATCAAGTTTTGATAACCAATCTACAAGATTATAAATAACAAAAGAGCAAATAATTCATTGAAGAACTTTTGCGAAGTATAAAACTTAGATGAAATCTAGCAATTTAAGTATAGACACATTAGATACTACTAGATCTTAGATGTGTGTGTGCTGTTAAGGCTCGTTTATCACTATTTCAGCTGTCATGTCTTCTCCAAATTCAATTTCCTTTGTTTTGAAGTTAAAAATAACAGGAGCATATTTCATCTTTATCTCGTTTCGATGCGTCATGTACATTTATCACATAATAATCATAATCTTAAAAACCATAAGTCTCATATCTAAATAATATTATTTGATATAAAAGATATTTCGTTTATTATGGCTTAAGTTTTGTGGTACGCTTAATAGTAGAACTGAGCCGTCTACTATATAAAACTAATTGATGATCATAGGAGAATATTTATTATGACTGAAGCCAAGCGTTAACTGTTGTTGTGGCTTTAAAACTAGTACTGGCGAAAGAGAATATGAGCATCATGTAGTTATAAGACAGATCTCTTATACTCAAAAATTAACACTGCATAGCACCTGCCGCTATAGAAATTCAATTATTCTAAATGATAAGCCACTATCCTTACATGTTACGTCCAGGTTTTCTGTTACTTCGCATCTTTGCTCTAGGTTATCATGTGTAGATTCTTTTCGTTGTTTTATAATTCGACATTAATCAATAAAGCAGTGGGGCTCCTCTTCCCCACCGCCTGATGCACGTACTTCTAAGCCGCTAGATATTCCCACCACGGCAGGGATATCCGGTTCTAATAATATTTAACGACTTTTGGAGATTTGTCTGTTATCCAACGAAAGTTGACAGTCAGACCAGAAAGATAAAACCTGACGAAGACTTGACAGAACCCATGATAATATGCTTATATTGTAGTTCCGTATATTACCGTACTGCTGCATACCAAAGTCTGGATATAAATCCATTACAGTAAGCGAAAATGTGTATAAAAAATTCTTAGGGTACTTCTTCCATGTGTTTAGGATGATAGTATCTTTTTATCATGTCCATTCCTTGTCTTATATTCTGACTTGAATTTGTCTAGTTTCACTGCTTGTCAGCTAGCGAAAACTAATATTTATAATATGTATACTCTCACTCACCAAATGCAACTCATGTATTTATTCGAGCCATATTCTCATGCACATTGTATTTATAATGTTTAATGCTTTTACAATTCCTGGATAGTTGGAATGTGCATTAATATGATATTAAGAATATCTCCCACGATCCTAGTTCCCTCCCCCCTAATAGTGTTATAATTGTTATAAATTACTGATACGAAGAATGGACAATATGGCTAATTCAGATACCAACAAGGTTCAAAGTAGTAATAGTAATCAGCATAATCAGCAGCAAAGTCAAACTGAAATTCTAGAGTATGGAGATATTTACTTCTT
>JBJMFM010000369.1:0-2736 GCA_045808425.1 Nitrososphaeraceae archaeon
GTCGTACTATCATTTTTTCAATTAAATCTCTTCTCTGACTATAAATTAGAGAAGTTTTAGCGTTTCCATTAACAAACAAAACATCAAAGACATTTAGGATAACAGGATAATCCTCCATTGCCTCCTGTATTCCATGTTTTCTTCTTCTATGCATCAGCTCTTGAAATGGAAGAAATTCTGAAGTTTGAAGATCAATTGCTACTACCTCACCTTCTAGGATTGCCTCCTTTGTTAACTTTAAGGACTTTGTTATTGCTTCAGCAATATCAGGAAAGTGATGTGTAATTTTCTCAAGTCTTCTTGAAAAAACTTCTACCCTTTCCTTTCCTTTGTGTATTTGGATTCTTTCGCCATCTAATTTGTATTCTGCAGCTGCTATTTCATTCATTCTCTCTAAAGCTTCTTCTGCTGTTACCACTCTTTCAGCAAGCATGGGTCTAATGGGTTTGTATAAAGTAATTTGAAGTAATTTGACTGACTCAATACCATTTGCAGCTAATATTTTTGCTATATTCCCTAGGTCGCTAGAGACATTATAGGCATTTTCCAATATAGATCGATTTGATCTATTACCGGTAAACGCTATAGCTAATGCATCCATGACAGTGTAATCTGCTATACCAAGGCGAAGCTTACCCATGATCAACTTTATTATAAAACGTGCTTCCCTTGCTGTTGAATCATTAAGAAGACCACTGACAAGTCTTATTTTCAGTTCCTGCGAGCCTGGCCCTGTGGTCCGTGCTATTTTGTCTAAAGTTAGGTATACACGTTCTACGGTCATCATCTTTTTTTCTGAAGGAAAAAGAGTAGTACTTTGCCGCTTGTTCTTTTTTGATTCTATGATCTTCCTAGCGGTATCTCCAAGATCTCCGGTTTCTCTGTAAATTTTAGACAATGATCCAATATCTAAACTGCCAACAATAGATTGAGATAATGCACGTAAAACCATCTTTTCAGCTAGACCAAGTTGTATTCCTTCATAGTCCGGATAGAGCTTTCCCTGAATCAGGTATACCACTTTATCAATTGTACTTGAAGGTGTCTTTTTCAAAAGACAAACAAGATAATCTGTAAGCATTAGCCTGCTAGTTGTTTGCTCCATTTTTTCAAATGTGTCTACAACATTAGAAAAGTACAATATCCTAGCATTATTTAGATTAGTGATATTTTACAGTTTAGAGAATACTATAGTATATTATGCAGTAGTCAATTTTACTGGTAGATCTTTGGAATGTTGATGTTTGATTGTAGATAAGCTCAAATCTGCTATTATTTTCTTGTATCTTTCACAAAAGGAAGTATTTTATGCAAAATTATGCTTTCATGATCTGCTTGTAACTCAAAAGATATGAGAAGAATATTGTCATTTTCATTCATTAACGGAATGGTTTGCTCTTTCTAGTTTTTCATATAGTGCAAATGCATAAATTGTCTTGCCAAGTTTTTTCTTTTCTAAGGCTCGCCTTATAGCCATTTTCACTATCGCTTGTAGAGCTGATAATTCGGTTTCTTGTTTAGTCATCAATGGGACTAATCCTTCTTTATATGCTTCTGCAACCATCTTTCCTTTCATATCAGCAACACCTGCAAATCTAATAGAGTTATCTAATTGTAGTATTCGCTTGCACAGCTCACTTAGATCCAATGACAAGAATATGAGAAGCCTCTTGTTTTAGTGTCATTAGATCAAATTTATGTATATTCTATTACAAGAATAACAGATCCATGTCTAGGCAGCGGCGGCTCAATATACAAAACCATAAAGCTAAGCCTTCACATTATACTGTTAAGCGTAAAAATGGAACACCCACTTAAAATCATGCATAGGAAATGGAACACTTGAGCTCAGACATGGAACACCAGTAAGATCAACATCAAGAACAACAAGTACAATGGAGAAGAGATAAAGTACAAGAGCTCTACAGTAAAGGATACAGCCAAAGAGAGATATCTCAGGTATTGCAAGTTGGACTAGCTACAGTAATAGAAGATATGGGAATAAAATACATGATAAATCATGGATGCATTACCTGCTGGAAATATTCAACATAGAGAATGTACCTGCTGAGCTAATTTTATTTGTCAATTTGATAATCAAGGTTACTTTTAGGGCATTTGTATAAAGAAATGTCATAACGACTATCAACGTTAAGCTCATTATATAGTATTAGCCACACAACACTGTCAGGTCGGGAGTTATGATGTTCTTCAGTATTTTCGATTAATTCTAATATACTGTTGAATTGTGTGATGAGGCTAATTAAATACAAGTGTTAACTATGATGTTTCATAACTAATAATGAATTTAGCATGTCAATAACCAATCCAGATCTTAAATCGAAATTCGTTGATTACTTGAATGAAATACTGTCTGCTGAAAATGCTGCCATAGATAGATTGCAAATAAGAATCCAAGAAACGCCAATACAAGAAGCAAAACAGCGATTGCAGCAACACCTGCAAGAAACAAGAGGACACCAAGGTAGATTGGAAAAGTTAATTACTGATTACGATGGTAGCCCAACAAAATCCAAAGCGGACTTGCCAATGCTAAAGCCACCTGCTACATCTATGATGAAAGATACATTAAAAAATACTGTAAAATCTATGACCAAAGGTGCCGAAAATCCTACTACAGAAGAAATGGAGATAAGAAACATTAAAGAAGACGCGATAATAGAAAATGCAGAGATAATAGCATACAAGATTTGCTCACAATTAGCAGGAAAGCTG
>JBJMFM010000370.1:0-2664 GCA_045808425.1 Nitrososphaeraceae archaeon
CTCACAGGCACCCTATCTCATTCGTGTAGACACTTCTAACTAAGCACGTAATAGATATGAATAACTCAGGTATTATCCAGGTAATCCCAAAAAATAATATATAAACAACTGAAAGCTTAGGCGAATTCTGGAGTTAGAAAAGATTCATGGAATTGGAGTAGATCGTGGCAAGCCAATTGTCTCATAGTTGAATAAAAAGGAGACAACGAAAGTAAAGAGACTAAAAATTACAATATCACAAAAGACAATATATTACCCCTTGGTCCTCACATCAATCATAACATCAATATAGAACAAACTAATAACAAAACAGACACATCTAAGGTTTCCAATTAAACCTATCTGACTGTTTATAATATTCATATGCATTATAAAAAGTAACTCTTTCAATATCATTTATAGTAAATTCGCCTGATTTTCTCATCTCTCTAGCAACTAGAGGAACACTTAATGGATCTGATATACCCCAGTCAGCAGCACTATGTATCATTATACGTTCTGTACCATACTTTTTTATTATTTTTATTGCTCTCTCAGGAGATAGTTTTGTAACAGGATAAACAGACAAACCAGCCCACATTCCTAGTTCCAATGTTTTCTCAATAGTTTCTTCTACGTTATGATCTACAAGTATTTTTTCTCTGTTGTACTTACTACTACCACTACCAATAGTACCATCACTACTAGCTCCTTTATTCACCTTCTCATCATCACCATCACCATCACCATCATTATTATTTAGCAGAATCCTTTCAATTCTTTTCATTCCTTCTAGCTTATTATTATGTGGCAGATGAACTGTCATAAGCATATTCTTCTCTGCAGCAACATCCATCTGCTTTACAAATACCTCTTCTTCTAAATCGTTAATCAGATTATAACCTAGTTCTCCAACAGCGACAACTCTTTCCCTATCAAGATATCCATTCTTAACCATTGCATCAATAGCATCCAGAGCTAATGGTCTTTCTATAGCTTCTTTTGGATTTACTGAAATACAAACAAAATGTTCTATTCCGAATTCTTTAGCTCTTTGGGTTTCAAATGAAATCATATGCTCCCAATAATCTTCGAATGTTCCTACAAATCTTCTTGGTCCACCAAGCCAAAAAGAAGGCTGGACTATAACTTCAATTCCAGCTATAGACATTGCCTCATAGTCATCAGTAGTACGAGAATACATATGGATATGTGGATCAAATATTCGTGTCATGTAGGACTCTATTATTATTATCTAAAATATTATCCTTTTACATTGTATAACTTCAATAGAAATTAATTATTGTATTAAATATTAAATTATATTATTGACCTACAACTCTTCTATAGTAGTATCTAATTGTTATCGTTAAAACAGAAGATGAATGCAGCTGTATTTTATAGTCCGAACAATCTAAGTGTTCAAGAAATACAGTTTCCTACAGACCTAGACGAAAAAGGTAGTATCATGTTAAAAGTAAATGCATGTGCTGTATGTGGATACGATGTAAGAGTATTTAGAAATGGACATTCAAAAGTAACACCACCTATAATATTAGGACATGAGTTTTGTGGAGAAATACTAAAAGCTGCAACTCCAATAAATGCTACTACTACTACTACAACTAGTAATGATAATATAATAATAAAAGAAGGATCAAGGGTTGCCGTTTGTCCTGTAATACCTTGTTTAAACTGTAGATATTGCTATAACAAACAGTATAATCTATGCATTAATCTAAAAGAGATAGGATCGACTGTCAATGGTGGGTTTGCTGAATATGTCAAAATACCTAAAAATGTTATCCAAATAGGAGGTCTTGTTTCAGTTCCTGATAACCTAAGTAATGAGGAAGCTGCCTTACTTGAACCATTAGCCTGCTGTCTAAACGCTTTTTCTCATATAGGACAGATTATTACTACTACTACTACAACAAACGAAAATAAAAAAGATAAAGAAAGAGAAGGAAGGGAAAGAAGAGAAAGATCCCAATCAGTTGTCGTCATAATAGGAGATGGGCCAATAGGTTTGCTTCATCTCCAATTATCAAAATTATATGGAGCAAAAACTATTGTAGTTGGAAAAATATCTGCCAGAATACAAAAAGCAAAATCTATGGGTGCAGATGAGGTGATATTTACAGAAGATGATGATCATCAGAGTAGTAACGGAAAAGAAACATCAGATAATGTATTAGAATTTACAGATGGGATAGGTGCTAATATAGTTATAGTTGCCACAAGTAATCCTGCAGCTTTAGATTTAGCTATAAAAATTGCAGCCAAGAATTCGATAATAAACATATTTGCAGGCATGCCAAAGGAAAATAGTAATAGTAATAATAAGAATAATAAAAATAAAAATAGTAAGAATAATACTGTTCTAATAGATCCTAACTGGCTTCATTATAATCAAATTTCTATTACTGGTAGTTTCAGCTCTACGCCATCTATGCTTTATGAAGCTGCTAGACTTGCTTCTACTAAGCAAGTTGACTTATCAAAAATAGTATCCCATAGATATTCGCTTAGCAATATTGAAGAAGCAATATTGGCTACTGAAAAATATTATGGATTGCGTGCTGTAATAAACAGGTTTTAAAACTTCTAGGAAAAAATAATAATAATCAAAAGCAATTAAACAGGCTACTCGATGCTTTTCCGTACCCATTATTATTCACATAA
>JBJMFM010000371.1:0-2579 GCA_045808425.1 Nitrososphaeraceae archaeon
AAAATCACTAAAACCAGTAGCTTTCTTTATTCCTGCAGTTTTTTCTGCACGATCTATTGCTTTAGGACTAATATCGTATCCATAGACATCATCAAATCCTTTCTCCTTGACATATTTTGCTACAGGTAGTCCTAACTGTCCAAGTCCAACAATTAATATTTTATTAAATTGAGTTGATTTTTTGGCAGCCTGAACGAAATTAATACCATTATCTGTTGTTCTATATAGCTTCTCTCCTTCTTGGTATGCTATCAAGCCTTTTTCTAGTAAGAGGGAAAGATATTCGTTCAACTGGTCATAAGTTATAAATGACTTATACATTATAGTGGTCTTCGTTACTCCACCAATTGCAGCATGTAATATAGATGAAATTGTTTCATCTGCGTTTCTACTGTCCATCCTTATCATAACGATATAGCATGAATACGATATAAACATTAGTTAGTTTCAATAATCTTCTAGAATATTACTCGCATCATGAATCTCCCTCTACCCGTGTGAAGTTTCACTTGACAGTTTAACTTCTCTTTTGATATCTATTTTAAAACAGATTTACTTAATGCATATGTAGCTCTTAAGGTTTTAAACGTTAATCTTAAGATCAATGATTTACCTGAAAAGTCGAGCATCATTTTCTCACTCTCATCTTTTAGCATAGATACTAGCTGGCTCCAAAAACCATTATAGTTACGGCGAGATGCTTCTAATGCCATAACCCCTTCTATCGTAGCCGAAAAATATTCCCTAGAGGAAAAGTACATTTTTCGTTTTCTGACCCTTTGTATGTATCCCTGTAACATTAGATCCGTAATAATATGAGAAACCATAGTAATATCAAGTGAAACTTCTTTTGCAATTTTTTTTTCCGTCATAGCTTTGATCTTTATACATTTCAGGATTTGAACTTCCCATCTACTCAGGGTCAATTCATTTTCGGTAGTGCTGGTCAATGTCGCTGTACAATAGACATATAGAGATTATTTAATTTAACTATCCCTTTTAGTATACTTAATAGCTGGGCATTTATAAATAAAAATAGAAGTATGTCTTTCTTGGCTACCGAAATTAAAGAAGATAATATCTGCAGTAGGCTAAATATAGCAAATTATAAGTCTTGTCAAATATGGCTAGAAGGATATAATTCACCCTATACAAAAAAAGCTTACAAGACTCACCTTTCATTATTCTGCAAATACTATAACACCGACCCCGATTCATTAGTTGAGCTAAAGCCTGAAGAGATAAAGCCTATGGTTATTAACTATGTCATACACCTTAAAAAAGTAGCCAAGCAAAGCTCTAACAAAGCTGTATGCGGCGAGATATCTGTAAATTCAATTAAAACATATTTGGCTGGTGTTCAATATTTCCTTGAATCTAATGAAATAATGCTTAACTGGAAAAAAAATCGCTAAATATTATCCAGAGCAGGTGACTAACAGTTTAAGGGCATATACAAAAGAAGAGATTTCAAAACTTTTGCCAATAGCTGACCTTAGAGATCGCTGTCTTATTTTGTTGATGGTTTCCACCGGAATGAGAGTAGGAGCTATCAAATCATTAAAGATAAAGCATCTAACAAGATTGCATGAGCAAAACAACATAGGAATACTAAGTGTTTATCCTGAATCAAAAGATGATAGATACAACGCTATAGTGACACCTGAATGTATGGCATCCCTAGATGAGTATATCGAGTATAGGAGAAAGCAACATGAAAAGATAACTGAGGAATCATATATCATTCGTGACAAGTTTGCTACCTTTTCTAAAAATACCAATAGATCAAAGCCACTAGCAGAACTTACTATAAATAAACAGATGAAATTCCTTTTGAGAAAGGCTGGTTTACCATATGAGCAACTACAGCCAGATCATAGCTTTAGAAAGTTTTTCAATACTTGTTTGATGAATTCTAATGTTGCATATTCATTCAAAGAACTTTTGATGGGTCATAGCGTCAAGAGATATATATATTGAGATATTGGTAGGTTAAATTTCAATCTTTTCCATAATATAGACATTTTTACCAAACCATGCCTATAAAATATTATTTATTGTGATTGCTAGATTTCATTGTAAAAGCATAATGTAATGAAAGAAGATAGCACATACCAATTTAGAATCCTGGTAGTGGACGACGAGCCAGATATTTTGTTAGCATTAAAAATAGTTTTAGAGAGTAATGGTTTTAAAACAGAAGCATTTGGCGATCCCATTTTGGCATTAAGAAGTTTCATTGCAGGTTCTTATGATTTGGCTCTACTTGATATACGAATGCCTGGAATAACTGGTCTTGGTCTATATAAGGAATTAAGAAAGATAGATAATAAAATCAGAGTATGCTTTTTGTCAGCTATTTCAAATTATCAAGAATTTGCGAAATACTTTCCTACAATAAATGAAATCCAGGTTATTGTAAAGCCTGTTGACAATGGAACTTTGATACATAGAATAAACAAGATAATGTCATTGTGATATTGTAGTTAGTGGGCCTCATAGCATAACATTCCCAAGCATTAGCGCTCTAGAACTAGGAAAAGCATTGAATAGCATATCACACTATACCCAAAAGCATA
>JBJMFM010000372.1:0-7299 GCA_045808425.1 Nitrososphaeraceae archaeon
AATGAATGGTTCTGCACAAGCATTCTTACAGATGGAAACAGGTTTCGAGGCATTACTGCAATAGAAATGAAGACAGGAAACTTTTACAAAATCAAAGCACCAGCTGGAATAATTTGCACCGGCGGCGCCGGACGCATTTACAGCTTTTCTACATATGCCTATTCTTCTACACCTGATGGTTTGGACATTGCATACCGTGCAGGAGTTGCTCTAAAAGATATGGAGTTTGTTCAATTTCACCCCACAGGTATTTTGCCATCAGGAATACTGATCACAGAGGGGGCCAGAGGCGAAGGCGGATATCTTATTAACAATCAAGGGGAGAGATTTATGAAAAAATATGCACCAACTAAACTTGAGCTAGCGTCAAGAGATGTAGTATCGCGTGCAATGATAAGGGAGATTCAAGAAGGGCGAGGGTTTAAGCATGAGTCAGGTGCAGACTGTCTAAAGATAGATTTAACTCATCTTGGAGCTGAAAATATAAAGCAACGTCTTGCTGGAATTAGAGAAATTGCGATCAAATTCTCTGGAACTGATATAATCGATGAACCGATAGAGGTAAGGCCTGTATGCCATTATATGATGGGCGGCATCCACACAAATATCGATGGCGCTACTGAAATGGCTGGACTATGGGCTGCCGGAGAAGCAGCATGTAATAGTACCCACGGTGCAAATAGATTGGGAGCAAATTCCACTTCTGAATGTCTTGTATGGGGCAAAATTACAGGCGAGCTGGCTGCGCAATATGCGCTAAAGCAGGGCAATGGTGCTTTATCCATTGCAGAGCAACCGGTCGCGGACGAAGAAAAAAGAATCTATGACGGAATATTCAGAGGAAGAGGTAACGCAAATCCCTATGAAATAAGAAAAGAGCTAACAGATATGATGGACTCTAAAGCATATGTATTTAGAGACGAGAAAGGTCTTACAGAGGCTTTAAAGAGATTAAGACATCTAAAAACCGAGACATGGAAGCATGTAGACGATCAAGCAAAGGAATATAACACAAATTTCATAAATGTTATGGAGTTGGATTCTATGCTGAGGATAGCAGAAGTAGTGCTGATGGGTGCTTTTAACCGACGTGAATCAAGAGGCGCACACGCAAGGACTGATTATCAGAGCAGGGATGATATTAATTTCCTCAAGCACACGCTTGCTTACTTTACTACAGCAGAGGGAGGTGTAGTAGAAGGAGGAGCAGGAGGACAACCACGAATGGCATGGCATCCTGTAACTTTTACACGTTATGCACCAATGGAGAGAAAATACTGATGGAGATAACTAAGGAAAAAAGAAGAAGAAACGACAATACTTATACCAATAGAAATAACCGCGAGGGACTAAGGGGATGGCTAAATCCTACCCATTATGGATGGGAACGCGTATCTTATTGGTTCCAAAGACTGACAGGTGTCTTCTTGCTTGTTTACTTTATAGGCCATGTATATGAAACAAGCTCTCTAACAAATGGTCAGAGTGCATGGAATGCTATGCTAGAGCTGACCCAGACGCCTTGGGGACACATATTTTTGATACTCGTAATAGGAACAAGTACATTTCATTCCGCAAACGGAATCAGACTAATATTTACACATGCCGGCAAAGGACTTGGGAGCCCTGGTAGGCCAGATTATCCATATGATGCTGTGTCTCTTAACTATCGCCAAAAATCTGGAATATGGATTGCACTAATTTTGGCCCTAGCCGCAATGATATATGGAGGCAGTATACTATTTGGGACAGAATAGCAGCAGTAAATATAAAGAATTGAAATCGCTGGGAGGACCAAAATAACATGATGATTCACGAAAGTCAAATAATGAAAATACATTACATAACGGGCATAGCAGCCATATCTGTTGTAGCTGTCCACATAATTATGCGCCTCATTATGCCATTTTCTTTAAGTTTGCAATATCAAAATGTCATTGCAAACTATCACTATATTCCATATGCACTACTCTTAGAATCAATTCTCATACTTATTGCAATTCACGGTTTTAATGGTTTAAGAATCATATTGCTTGAATTCCGACAAAACAAACGATGGGAAGACGGCGTCACGATATTTACAATAGCAGCTACAATTGCAATTATTGCCTATGGTACTAGAACTATATTACTTGCAAGTCAAGCGCCACTGGGATAAGAAATTTACATACAATATGGGCTTGTGTAGCTCAACCAAAGAAAATTTCCTTTTATGCTCAAAAAATCGAGTTGGTATTTGCTGGCGGTAGTAGTAATAATAACAGAGTAGCAAAACAGATGACTTTAGAAAAAAAAGTCTTAGTAGTTGTTAATTAAAATTATTTTTATTTTGCATTATTATTTGCAGAATAGATCGACTGGGAATTTTTTGCAGATTGGTATTTCTTACTTTTGATGACATAGAGGTCATTTAACAATAAATAGAATCTATAGATATTTATTTTGCTGCAAAAAGACATTAGGACAAGTTTGAATATGCGGCTAAAAGCACCTCTTGCGCTTAGGCAGGTATTTCTAATAGCCTATCTGACAGGTTTTCTGTGGCTTCGTAGAAATCCAATGTCTATGGTTTTTACTGCTATTAGTCCGTTTTCATTGCTTTTTGTTTTATTCGTGATAAGCAACGGCCAGTATGTACAACTTGCAGTTACTGGTAGTCTTGTTATGGCATTGGTAGGATATGGACTTGCACTTGGACAGGATATTTCGTTTTATAAGACAGAGTATAAAATACAGGATGTCTTTGTTGCATCACCAGTTTCGCCATTAACATATATGGCTGGTCTTTCCCTCTCCGAACTTTTGTTTGGGCTTCCAGCTCTGATTGTCCTCATTATCCTTGTCATGTACTTTGGAACGTCATTAACAAACTTACCT
The DNA here is from genome assembly GCA_045808425.1 of Nitrososphaeraceae archaeon. GTDB lineage: Archaea > Thermoproteota > Nitrososphaeria > Nitrososphaerales > Nitrososphaeraceae > JAFAQB01. Next base: position 2,878 of record JBJMFM010000372.1, read on the forward strand.
TTGCTCTTCTCAAATATTTTTCTAATCTGGGGAGCAATGTCGGCGATGGGATTTTTTTTGTCTTCTCACATGTTACATATGAGAAATGCAACTCAGGTAATCTCTTTTGTAAATGTGGTCCTCGCAGTGATACCTCCAGTTTATTATTCAATAGATCGTTTACCAATGGCATTACATTATCTTTCCTATACAGTGCCTACCACTCATGCCTCAATCATAATACAATATGTCATGGGTTTGCCAACGCCCAAAGAATGGTCGGTTCCTCTTGGCATTGGCGTGCAGCTTGCATACTTAGTAGGACTAGTGATACTTGCAAAGACAAAGGCACTGTGGAGAGAAAGCTAATAGCAAATTTTGAATTCTAAATGAGTTACATTAGTTATTCGTTGATTTATTCATCCATTGATTCATTCAATGCGTCTCCATCTACCTAAGCGTTATTGCGGTCTTCTAAACTTTTTCTGAAGGTACGCACATTTTCGCAGTACATTCTTTGCAGCGGTTATTTTGTTTCTTTGTTAGAAAAGGTATATACTTCACTTTTAGTTCTCATATCGTCTTTTTTCTTCTCTTCTGATAAATGCAATTAGCCACTATGTTTTTCTTCCTTGTTTTTCTTGTTTCAATCTTGGATTTTTATTTTATTTTCCTACTAATACCTTGCTATCATCTAACAATTGGTCATACTTTTCTTTAACGTTGATAGTATAGCGTCGGCCTTATGCTCAGTTTCCATCCATTCTTTTTCAGGAATGGAATCCATTACAATACCAGCGCCTGATTGGAGATATGCCTTGTTCTTATTTACAAATAAAGACCTAATAGTTATAGCAAAATCACAAGATCCATTGAAAGAAAAATACCCAACTGCACCAGCATAGGCTTCCCTTTGTTCTCGTTCCACCTCATCAATTATTTCCATAGCGCGTACCTTTGGAGCACCAGAAACTGTGCCAGCAGGAAACACAGCCTTAAATGCGTCATAAGAATCCTTATCATCTTGAAGATGTCCGGTTACATGTGACACAAGATGTTGTACATGGCTAAATCTTTTAACTATCATATGGTCATGTACTCTTACCGTTCCGTATTTGCATACTCTACCTACATCATTCCTAGACAAGTCAACTAGCATAGTATGCTCTGCGATTTCCTTTTCGTCATTGAGTAGATCCCTGCGAAGTTTTTCATTCATCTCTTCATCATTTACAATAGGTCTTGTTCCTGCAATTGGAAACGATTCTACATAATCTTTTGTCACTCGCAGAAGCATTTCTGGGCTCGAACCTATGATACATCTATTAGCAATCTTCAGCAGATACATATATGGAGAAGGATTAACTTCTCTTAAGTGTCTGTATACTGACAGCAAATTTCCTTTGACATTAAATTTCATCTTTCTTGATAAAACAACTTGGTATACATCACCATCATAGATGTACCTTTTCAATTTGTTAACTGCTCTAATAAATTGTGCCTTACTCATATTGCTTTTAGGTGGTGAATAAAAGAAACTTTTTGGATTCTTGCTAATATGAGTTTTCGTTGTTGCTATTTTTTGGATCAGCTTTAGCCTAGATTTTCTGCCGGTATAAAAGTAATAAGCTTGATTCTTAATGTGATCATATAGTATTCCATCAGTATAAATCCCAAATTCTAGCAGTGGAAAATATCTTTTTTTGTTTTTCTTCTTATGTCTAAGAGGTAAATCTTCCCAAAATCTTATGGCATCATAATCGACATAGCCGACAGCTCCGCCAACAAACCTAAAGCGGTTATTATCTACATGGGGTACCATTTTTCTCAATTGGGCTAGAGGCTCTGTGACCTTCCATTCATGTAGTAATTTGCCGTCTCTGCGATAAACTCTAAACTTATTTGAATCACAACTAACTGAAATTTGAGGATCGAACCCAATGACTGTCATTTCAGAAAGTTCCTTAGGACCTGTCAAAGATTCTAAAATAAAGACCTTATCGTACATGAAATAGATCTTGGTAAAAAGATCAGGAAGGCTAATGTCTGTATTTAACTTATGTAAATGAAACAATTTTTTAGCCTGAATACAAAAGCTGAGATAGTTCGAGGTCTATCTTAGGACATTTTAAAGTCGTTGTCATCATAGTGATCGTCATTATTATTATTATTATTATAGAAGTATCTTTTCTGCAGTATATTTCGTTTTTTTAATACTATATCATTCCAATTCCTGCGGATTCAGAATAAGAAGGAAATATAATGAGAATATTATTGTTATTTTTCATTCCCATCATAGATGTTGTATACCTCTGGACATATCGTATATAAATATGCTAACTGCACTAAAAAAGAAAACTTCTCCTTGAGTAAAGAATATTTCCTTTTATTGTATTCTTTAAAAACCTATAGTTTAGCCTAATGGTCATAAAATGATACTAGGTCTCCTCATCTTCGTCTTCATTTTCTTTTTCTTCTTTTTTCTTAGAATCTCTCTTCTTGCTTTTCTTTTCGTCTGCTGCAGTGTCTTCGTCTCCCGCTTCGGTTGGTTCCTCATATAATGATACTGTGACAACATCATCTTCGTCTTTTATCATTTTTACACGCACTTTCCTTGGAGGGTTAGTCTTTCCTCTACTCCAAATATGCCTGCCTAGGTCTTGGTCTATTTTGACCTCGTCGCTCTTCATATTTTTTTTAGCAAATTCCCTGACCATATTCATGACTCTATCAGTTCTTCTATATCTGGGGGTGAGCCATGCCTTTCCTAGGTTAACCGTGTAAACGCGACTTAGATTTTCTTCACTTTTGGACATTAATTTTATTCATCTCTCTCGACGTACTGCAGCCACTACTACTACCCGACATTCACGTCAGTCCTCCGCCAAGCACGCCTCTTGGGGTTTGTTCTCACATTTCTATGTGTTCTGATTATAACCCAGGCTGGAACTGGTCTATTTTGCTTTGTATGCTTCAATAATCTTTTTTTTCGCGAGGCAGTTTTGTGTGCAGCCATCTTTAGAGGATTATTTTTCCCTATTTTTAAGTGTTGATTATTCTTAATATTTTAAAAAAATTTCACTTTTAGATTCATAATGCTATTATGACATACATATCAGCCTACAGCGATAAATTATGGCAGAAGTAGCGAACTAGTTAATAGTTATTTATCTTATTTTATTTTAATACTACTTATTGTGCTAATGTCTTTTGGCTAGCGCAAGCTAATCCGCATAATGGTACACTATATACTATTGTACCATTATTTCACTTATCAATGGATATTTACAATTCCCGCTTTAGCCAATTCTGAGCCTATTCCGTAACCCACAAGAGCGATGCCAGTCCCTAGTCCAGCCATTTCGATGCCTCCTATAAGCCAGTTTTTCTTTGCCATGCGAGATTTTATTGCTCCTATTATAAATGACGATACCAGACTGAGTGCTATTGCAATCCAAATAGCCGTGGCTGAAGATAATGATCCGCTTTTGACTACGAAATAAGGTAGAATTGGAAGGATGCCGCCCATAAGAAATGCGCCAAACATTGCTAGAGCTCCTTTCAATGGACTACCTATAATTTCTAAATTGAGTCCGAGCTCCTCCGTAAGCATGGTCTTGAGCCAAACTTGCTTATCTGACGTTATTTTATCAACTATTCTATTTAGATCATCTCCGCGGAATCCCTTTGACCTGTATATATCTTCTATCTCTTGCCGCTCCTTGTCCGGTACATTTTCTATTTCAAATTCTTCCCTTTTAATTTCCGATTCCAGTACCTGCTTCTGAGATTTTACAGCAAGATAGTTCTGAACAGCCATTGCTTTGGCGCCTGTGAACATTCCTATTAATGCGGCTAGAATAACAACATCTGCAGCGATAACTGCTCCTCCTACACCTGCTACTATTCCCAACGACGTATTGACGCCATCACCAAATCCGAAAACTAGATCCCGTATGTAGCTGACTTCTTTGATATGAGGCTCAACGTGTGTAGATCGTAAATTAGCATCCAAGTCAATTCCGCTATGACTTTAGAGTGTATATACTTTTAGCCCTTTTTTTATGCTGCATTTGAACAAATGATGAAAAAATCAATTACTGCTCCTGCTGCCAGATGGCTCGTTGCTTGAGGGGGTGCAACTGTTAGCTTGCTGAAAATAAATATTAGCACACTAGCCAAATAAACATAACGACGAGGAACGTTTAAAAGTAAAAATATAAAAAATACAAGGGGAAATGTAGCGTTGGTTACAAGCGATAGGCAACAGTGCGTTTTCTGTTCGATAATTCAAGGACATTTACCAAGAGCCGAAGTATATCAAGACGCCAATTTTTTGGTGCTCATGGACAAATATCCAATTAACATAGGTCATACTTTAGTTATCCCAAAGCTACATTATGATAATTTACTTTTGATGCCTTCCGCTGAAGTTGCTAGATT
>JBJMFM010000373.1:0-3293 GCA_045808425.1 Nitrososphaeraceae archaeon
ATGGAATATGCGCTTTGTGGGAGCCAAATAAAGAAGAGATGCGCTAAAACTCCGAATACTGTACTTTAAAGCACGTTAGTATATAGAGACATGCTATAGCTCCGTTTTTGAATAGAAATGAAACTCTCTTAAGCATTCTTAATCCTCAGAGCACTATCAAAGTTAGAATATAATTTAAGATCCGATATTGTGATTAAAATTGCGAGCTAAAAGGTGCACTAATTTAAAAAAATGAAAGATAAGAACAATCATAACAATGGTGCTATGAATTATAATAATAATAATAATATCAATAAGCATCAAAAATCACTGATTTGTATATATACAAACAAAGACAAAAATGAATTTGCTATTGGTTTAAAGGATGATGAACATTTTAGAGCAATGACCAAAGTAGGTGAATTTTATACAACATTGTATTAATGCTATTATCTCCACGACAAGGTTCGGTTTTTAGACCTTTTAAAATACATCATAGGTCATGCATATGGGTATATCTCATGCTTTCACTATAAAGAATATCAATGTTCATAGACTAGTTCCTAGCACGCCCTAATCCTCTATCTCTTTAGTTTTTGTATGCTTTCAGCAACTAGTGTTTCGACAGCCCCTCTAGCCCCTTCCAATAATGGAGAATCCTGATGGGCCATCAATAACTTATCAAAATTAACTTTAGAGAGCCTTTGTGCAGACACTATTGCTGTAACTGGGTCTATCGATACTTGAGGTGCAGATATATACATACCCTCTGCTCCAAATACATGTTTGTATATACTATCTGCCCCCAGAAGGAGTTTATCCTTTTCATAATAAAGTGATATATGCCCTGGCGTATGTCCTGGAGTATGAATGACCTTAAGACTCCCAATCGTATCGCCATCAGACACTTGCTCATCAACACTAATATGTTCTACCTCGAAACTTCCATATTCTTTTATTAATGCCCTCATTGAGACTCCAAGCTTCTCAAGTTTATCAACAGTTTCTTGTGTAGTAGGCGGACCTTGGTATAGTGGATTATGGTTTAGATATCTTGCTTCAATCCAGTGGGAGTAAATCTTTGCACCAGATCTCTTTTTTATTTCATTGGCAGCTTGTGAATGATCCACATGCACATGAGTTAGGATTATACGTTTTACGTTCTTAATATCATATCCTACATCAAGCAGATAGTTTTCAAGTATTGGTAGTTGAGAAAGAAATGAAGGATCAATCAATGTCAGATTATCTTGATCTTCTACAAACAAGTAAGGAAAGACCTTTCCACGCGGATCGGGGTGAGTTATTCCCTCTATTGAGTACACCTTTGGAGTTACCTGTGTCATCTGAATTCAAGTATTTACATTTTTAAACTCTTATAATCTTTAATGCCGGATATTCTTTTACATTTTGATATCATATTGTCAATAATTCTGTGGCTGCAGGTTAACAATATTTAGAGAGGAGAATACTCGATGTAAGGTTTTGCAGATCTGATAACCGAAGAATTATCAAATATAGAGGAAGTACTGGAAGTACATGAAATGTATAGTAGATTTGATCTATTTCTAAAGGTTCGTGCTAAAGATTTGAATCATACAAGAGATATAATAGAGAACAAAATCCGTATCTTGCCAAATATTGTAAAGACAGAGTTAATGACTGTTTTGAAAACTAGCAAAGAAGAGCAAATAGCTTCTTCGAACAACCGTATTACAGAGAATAGAGAATAGTACCAAGAATGGATGATACACATAGTAAAAAATGAGATATGCTATTAGTGATAGCGTTAACATTTAGGCATACAGATTATACAAAATGAATTGTCAATTCACTCGAATAGGAACATGTCATTAGAAATATGACATGAGGGAGTATAATATATGAGAAAAAAGTTTTCATCAGGAATTGGCGCTAAATGTGAATGTATATGCCATCAAAGACCGTCTACTAATGGTTACTGTGGTTATTGTTCTAACTCACATGTAAGAAGCCGTAGAACGTAAACAGCGTTCTATATTATTTTTTAGATGTTATCAAGGGTAACCATCTCCATTTTAGCATGGATTATATGTAGAAGATTTAGCTAAAACAATTGAAAAGTAGTTTTTAATAATGAAGCAACCACCACCACAACCACAGACATCTAGTATCTGCCCTATATGCAAAAATCATTTGTCGATAATAACAGACACAGAGTTAGGGGAGACCATTTGCAGCAAATGTGGAATGATAGTATCAGACAAGATTCAGAATATTAACCAACCAGAATGGCGTGCATTCTCCAATGCGGAATATGAGAATAGGAGTCGCACTGGAACTCCAATGTCACTAGCAATCCATGATATGGGACTTGCATGTATAATTGGAAAAACGAATAGAGATGCAGCTGGGAAAAAAATGGATAATGCGATGCATACTGCAATGCAAAGATTAAGAATGTTGGATTCAAGAGCACATATTCATGATTCTTCTGACATAGGTCTTATTCATGCTTTCAATACACTTCGCATATTGAAAGATAAACTTACGTTACCATATGTAGTATTAGAGAAAGCTGCATACATCTATAGAAAAGCTCATGAGAGGAAATTAGCACGTGGAAGACTAGTTTCTGGACTTGTTGCTGCTTCTGTACATATCGCTTGTAGAGAAATGAGCACTACAAGAACATTAAAAGATATTGCCGCAGCCTCTGGTATCAAACGAAAACAGTTAGCAAAAGCATATACATTATTACACATCGAACTTGACATTAAAGTTCCATTAGCTGATCAAACAAAGTGTATTGCCAAAGTTGCAAACAAAGCTAATCTAAGTGAAAAAACGAAACGTCAAGCGATAAAGATAATGGATGAAATTAAAAGAAAAGATGATGATTTATTATCTGCTGGTAAAAATCCAATGGCATTAGCAGCTACTATTCTTTACTTTTCATGTCTTAAGACTGGTGAAAATAAGACACAAGTAGATATGGCAGAGGCAGCAGGAGTAACAGAAGTAACTATAAGGAATAGGTCTAGGGATCTTAAAGACAATTATCAATTTGAAGAGAAGAATTTTGGTAGTAGACGATGAGCATGATAATAGTTCAATATTCACAATAGGTTTACAAGATGCTGGATTTGAAGTTGATGGCCTTATCTGCATTCAAGCCAGATTACTATGATTTGCTTATCTTAGATATTATTAATATGCCAAAGATGAATGGCTATGAATTATATGATAAAATAAAGAAGATAGACAATAAAGTGAAGGTCTTTTTCTGACAGCATCTGAAAGATATAGAGAAGAACACAGACCAAGATCTGTGT
>JBJMFM010000374.1:0-2574 GCA_045808425.1 Nitrososphaeraceae archaeon
CTAGAACTTATCTATATTTAAATTATTTTTGGAGACTCTCTATATCTCCAACTATCTATATCTCCAACTATAGAACCATCCAATGAGACAAGCAGAGACTCCTTAACTGCGTTTGATTTTATGGCCTTGGATATTATTGGAGAAATAGATTTTGTATAATGTCTTTCATTAACTGCGTAAAGATATCTGTTAAAGGCGGGTACTATAACGATATCTAGATCTCCTTGTGTACCGGGAAATATTGCGCTTTTTATTATTTTAAGATATATCCAGACTCGCTGTCCATTAATTACGCTATTGTGGCTGTTATATACCGGATGAATATGGCCCATAACAATTCTTTTTATATTCGCCTTGGCAATAGTCGGCATCGTATGGCCATGAACAAGGAGTGTATCATCGAGAACCATGCCTTTGGTGCTCATGACATTTATATTTTCGGGCATTAGGAACCTTATGTTACTGTCATGATTACCTGGAATAAGATATATGTCAGTAATTTCGGAAATGAATTTGAGAAACTGTGGAATTATGTGCCACTCATATTTACTAATTGATCTGATCGTGCTCTTTAAATCTCCAAGCAGGATCACAGCGTCTATTTGGTTGAATTTAATGAGATCGTATAATTCTGTTGTCATTTCCTCAAAAAATGCCTGTTCATCGATACTAATTCCTCGTATACTTATCTCATATTCAAAACCTAGGTGTAAATCTGATATTGCCATATATCTTTGTCTTTTTCTGTGCTCGTCAATTAGCAAAGCAGCCTTAGAAGCTATAGGCCGTATACTTACCACTCTGTCAACTTATTGGAATTAATCCAATATTTAATATATTGTGTTAGTTTAGCTTCTAATTCCAATAATAATTATAATAGATATAGGATAAAAAAATTTCATCATTTTTCTTCTATCTATAAATACTATGCTCTTTAGGGACAATAATTCCAATATATTTATATATATGGAGATGAGCTCAAATTCATATCATCGTAGTAATAATATACTCCCTAACATTAATTCGCTAACTCATATATTCCTCAACAGATATTTGATAATGTTTAGATGGAAACGTTTTGTTCTGTAGTACTTTGTTATAACATTCCTTAAATGGAGAAATCTGGGATAGTATTTTGATACGAGAGTAAATCATCTTTTCCCTGTCTTGTCTCCAACACTCTTCTACTGCGTTGAATTCAGGAGAACCCTTGGGAAACCACCAAACTCTAATATATCATCTTTATTCTTTTCCAAATACTTACTTTCTGACCTTGATTAATTGAACGGCAGTAGTGCTGCGGGGCTCTATCCATCCAGGAACAATATTACTTTATGAAACTTGCTTTGTAATTCCTTCAAATACTCCAGTCCAGGAATGTATACTGGTTGAAGGTAGTAGTATTGTACTGCCGGAAGAATTGTCTTTCCATCTATACAGTGTTCCAAATACACAGGTTTTCTGATGTGATCCAGTAGTTACTACTACTATTACTACTACTACTAGAAGCATTCCTTCTGATGATGCCCACTTCCTTCTAACTAAACTAACTAACATATCATATCATATGTACGAATATGGATTCGTCCTCGACTACTACTATGGTAAATCCTTCTAGGATGTTTGAGATTACTTCTTCCTCAGCATTTTTTTGAACTTTTCTTTCTCTTCCTTCCCTTCTTTTGATGCAATATTGACAAACCTCTTTCTATCTAGGAATCTTTCTTCGGTTTAAATCCCCATTTGTGTAATAGAGCCTATAGACAGACATGAACTTCATGATATCTGACACCTGTTCTTTGGTGGATGGATAATAATATTCATAATTTCCTTCGCCTTCCATCCAAAAGAGTTTTCAGATAGATAATTCCCTTCTTATGTCAGCACATATGTCTCTTCTTTCTGATACTTCCGATGGTCTACCACTTCGGTGCTTATCTTTCTTTTAACCCGTTCAGACCTAACTTATCAAATCTTTTCAACCATTTATTTGTAAGCCCACTACCATCTATCTGGATCTATGGAATTCCTTCTCCGCTACCATAGCAGCTATTTATTATTATTATTTACTCTACTAACACGTCTTACAAGTAGAATTCTTTCGCGTACATCAGAGTTCTTCTCCATTCAATAGGCATTGTTCAGAAGTGTAGTGGAAACAAACAACATATGGTACGACTAGTCTAGCAAGCTAAATCTGTCGTGAATAAAACTATTAGACAGTTGTATGAAATTATGTTAGAGAGTATAATTCAAGTCCAATCGCAGTCTATTAAATAAAATAGTATATGTCAATTTTTACTGCTAGATACGTTATGTTCGAGACAGTACCGGAGGCGCTAGAGTAATAACTGGATATTGGAATAACTTAGAAAGATAACGACGATAGAAAGATAACGAGGATGAGAATAGGTCGTACGATAGAACATGATTACTTAAAACTGTCTTCAAATATTTAAATCCTATTTTGACACAAGAACTACGAAAATGGTATTAGGTACATTAATATACATAATAATTATCATTGTGGCTATCATCGTGGTTGTTGCTCTGCTTAAGTTCCTCTTCCAATTG
>JBJMFM010000375.1:0-3792 GCA_045808425.1 Nitrososphaeraceae archaeon
AAAGACCCGTAAGGGAGATGAAGGAAACAAACCGTTGCTAAATCAGGTTAACTACGTTCTTTTACACCTTCATTTAGCAGGGAAGCATGATGCAAAGCCAAGTCACGAAGAGCTAAAGGATTGGCTGCATAGCGGTCAGGTAGATGTTCTTAGAATGAATACAGCAACAGCAAAAACAAAATAAGTCAACTCTGATGAATAGTAAACATTCCATAGTTGGCATGATTTACCTTGCAAACACAAGGATTTTTGTTACCTATGGAATGGCTTGACTTGGTTCCTTTCTATTATAATCTATAATATCAATATATGCATTACCAGATGTGATCTTTTAGATAACGTTACTCTAGTGATCAAGTCATGCTTGTATATCATTTTAGGTAAGCCTTTATTCTTCATGTGATACACTAAAGTACTGTACCAGATCCACTTGTTAGAAACTCCGATAGCGGGTAATCCACCTACCATCATGCTATGGGGCCACACTAACAACTACAATATTTGGGCGGTACTATGAAGTTGGAAGAATATTGCTTCTTATGCAAGTATAAGAAACATAAAGTTCACATTATGCAAGTTCAAGTTCCACTTATTTATGAATACTTGGCATTTGTAAATTGATACCTCTTAAATATTTCTAGATGTTAATGAAAAGAGAAATAAACTTTAAGTAACTCAAACAATATATAAAATTATTGATAAAACAGCAATTCTATTTTTTGCACAGCAAGACTACTTATAAAGCGCTTATTTTTAGACTGATAAGGAAACTTACTATCCATAGATTCGACGCTTACATTCATAAAGCTTCTTCTGAAACAATTAATAACTTTTCAATGACAATAGCAGCAGATAAACTAAAGAAGGAAGAAGAAGAAGATGAGGAGCGCTATTCGTGTTGGTGCTTTCTACTTATAGATGGAACTAAATTTGAAGCAAAAATTGTACATAAAGGAAGAGGTAAATTCAAAATTCTAAATGATGAATATGGTGGAAAATATAATAACAAAATAGTGGATGCATCTGATGTTATTCGTTGTAAAATTGAGATTTAATTAAGGAGTATCTTTCACAGCATCACTGGGCTTTAGCGGTTAGAGAACATAAATGATGAATAGATTCAAGGGATAATGGCACCAAACAAAAAGTCATTAAAGTTGAATTGTAAAGATCTAGCACTTACAGCGATGATTTAGAACGGAGATGTCGCCCCGAATTTCTTAATAAAACCTTTTGATTTAGATAATATGAATTTTGGTTATAATGAATAATGATAGACATGACAGAGGGCTTGAAAAGCTCAAGGAAATAAAATAGATGGAGAAGCAAGAGAACGCGTTATTGAAATCCTCAAAGATATCTCATCTGACTTTGCTAGATATATTATAGAGTTTCCCTTTGGCGACATTTACAGTCGAACAGGTCTAGATTTAAAGTCAAGAGAAATTGCTACAGTAGCAGCACTTGTTACTATGGGTAATGCATTGTCTCAGTTAAAGGTACACATTAATGGAGCACTTGATGTCGGTTGCTCGAGAACAGAAGTTGTTGAAGTTATCATACAAATGGCTGTCTATGCCGGATTCCCTGCAGCGCTTAACGGCTTATCAGCGGCAAAGGAAGTTTTTGATGAAAGAGAAAGGAAATAAGAAAGAGAGATTGAAAATACTATTTACTCTTAATTGTAGGAGCTAATTCCTTATTAACAAATTCTTGGAATGAAGGATCAAACCATTTCTCTAATTCAAGGTCACTTTCCCAATACTCTCTCATTTTTCCTTGCTCTTAGCAACAAACTACACATAAAAATAAAGCATTTGGATTTGAAACGTTAAAGAATATAGAAAAGAAAGAAAGATATTAAAACAAAAAGAGTTGCTGCTTTAATTGTGTCATTGGACTGCCTCAGAAAAATGGAGTAGGCAAAAATCCTCATTATGATTAAGTTTTGATTCTTCGTGGTTCTAAGAATGTATGGCTTCAGTGTGTAAGGAATAAATCTATTTTGTTGTAGTATCATGAAAAGAAGAACTCAAGGAATTAATATCCCTCAGTTTCAAATAAAGTATCCTCTTTATGAGTTCTTCTTTATTCTACTAGTAATTTACTTGTAATGTCTTTTACTACTATTGATTTTATATTGACAAATTCCTTAATTCCAAATTCAGATAGTTCCCTGCCTATGCCCGAATATTTGGTTCCGCCAAAGGGAAGCCTAGGATCAGACTTAACCATTTCATTTATTGATACAATACCACTCTGAATATGTCTTGCAAGACAAGTCCCACGTTCAATATTGTTGGTCCATATACTTGCTCCCAAACCGAATTCTGTATTATTTGCTTCACTAATAGCTTCATCCTCATTATTGACAACAATGATCGGGGCAGCAGGTCCAAATACTTCATCTTTTACTATATCCATTTCATGACTTACATTCGAAACTATAGTCGGTTCGTAAAAATATCCATTTCCTTCAATTTCCTTTCCTCCTGTCAATACTCTAGCACCTTTGGTTTTTGCATCTTCTACCTGTTTTGACAATGCGTCCCTTTGATTTTGTCTAACCAAAGGTCCTACAGTAGTCTTTGAATTCATCGGATCGCCTACAACCTCTGCTTTTATATTCTCTACAAATAACTTAGAGAATTTTTCTGCAATTTCCTTAACAACAATAAACCTTTTTGCAGCTATACAGCTTTGACCAGTATTGAGCAGTCTTGCTTGAGCTGCCATGTGTGCTGTCTGGTTGAGGTCTGCATCTTCAAGAACCACAAATGGATCGCTACCGCCTAATTCTAAAACGAATTTTTTTAAACCTTTTGATGCAAGCTCTGCAACTCTTCTCCCTGTGTTAATACTTCCAGTAACCGAAACTGCATCAATTTGTGATTGTATTAGTGCTTCGCCAGCTCTATAATCTCCTATAATAGATTGAAATACAGCATCTGGAAATCCTGCATCTTTGAATGCCTGCTCAATTTCTATAGCACTACCCAATGATATGCTAGAATGCTTAAGAATACCCACATTACCTGCTGTCAACGTAGGAACAGCATATCTCATAACTTGCCAGAAAGGAAAGTTCCAGGGCATTATACCAGCTACCACTCCCAGAGGTTCAAAAGAAACAAAACTTTTACGGAATTCTGTTGGGATGAGTTCATCTCTCAAGAATGATTCTGCATGATCGGCATAATAGTCGCAGACCCAAGCACATTTTTCTATTTCTGCTATTGATTGCCTTATAGGTTTGCCCATCTCTTCTGTAATAAGACTTGCGTATTCATCTTTGTTTTTTCTCATCACTCTGCCTAAGCTCCTCATATAGGCAGTGCGTTCAGAAATATCCAGTCTACTCCATTTTTGAAAGGCTGCTCTCGCACTTTTGACCTTCTCCACAATCTCTTCATTGCTCATGTTATCATAAGTTGCAATAACCTTGCCAGTGGAAGGATTGATTGTTTCAATTTTATCTGACATACTTTACCATAATTCTAAATATAATATAAATGCAAGTCAAAACTGACTTATATTGAGTTTGTTACATCACATAATTTGGAATTGAATTTGATATTATCCAGAAATTCTCATCTCTGAAAGCTGCATTGCTGAGAGATCTCATGATAGTTATGCCAGAAAATACGCCTTAAAAAACACGATGTACTATTTTGCTTAACTCAGAATTTGGTAATTCTCTCAATCGTTTTACTTCTCTTTCTTCTTTGCGTTCAGCGCGTTGTATTTTTGATAATCTATCATAATGATAACGTTTGACTGGGTATAAAGCTC
>JBJMFM010000376.1:0-3200 GCA_045808425.1 Nitrososphaeraceae archaeon
TAGTTGATATGGCTGAAAAAGAAAAAGATCGCTCTACATACTCATTCTTGCAGTGGTTTGTAGATGAACAAATAGAAGAGGAAACATTATTTCACACAATTCTCCAAAAGTTTGATTTACTTGGAAAAGACAAGCTGGCAGTATATCAAATTGACCAATCTCTGGCCTCAGTGAGAACTCAAGTTATGAGCAAGCAGACAAGTCTAAAACAACCTTCTACTAAACAGTAAGAATTCTTATCCTTCATATTTTCGAAATTTGGTAGACTCATTACCGCATTAAGAACAGCTGTAGATAATGAAGATACGCTGGACTACGAATCGACATCCTACAGCGATATTTTGTTTGTAAAAATTATCGTCTTTTAGCGCTCATTGCTAAATATTAAATGCAAACTATGGATATTCGATTTATTTGGATTCAATGAAACCCGCTAACTTTGATTTCCGTTCTGTTCCGATGCCTTACTAATTAATTGGTTTATGATCTTTTGCTGCTGCAATATCAAGACCATAAACAATGATTCAGCTGAAAAATATTCGTCTTTAGAGTTAGCAGCGCTGAGGTAATCTTCATTTTCCTTGCATTCAGATAACATCTTATTAAAATGCAGTCTATTTATTTTCCTCCCTTAGAGCATATTCAAAGTTATTCCATGAGTCGATTTCCTTCGTTAAGATGTTATTTTTACCATCATCACATTCTTCTTCTCCTTGTCAGTTTTTCTCATTTTCAGATGGACACAATGTATTGTTTATTTTGAAGGTCACATTCTTTTTAATAGCGGACCTACAAAAGGAGAGACAGAGGGGTTTGCGTGAACATGTCTTATGGTATGTAACTCTTATTTATGCTTCGATATTGAAAACGGTAAAGTTATCTAACTATAAGCTGCCAGTTTGTTTGCTCATCTGGCATACATTAAATCTCAGGCTTGTTGTTGATAATGAGGTATATATCCTTTCATTTTGTAGATGTAATGTAATATATATACTACATTCATACTTGAACAAACAAACAACAAATCATTGATTGAAACCTTCTCAATGTCAATAACACTGTCAACACTGATTCGAAGATCAACAACTGAACATTTGCAAATTATGATGATCATCATGATAATAACCGCCGCAGCAGTCAGACAGAAGAAAAACCTCTTATGCGATCAGAAACTTGATATTGCAACTGAAGGGCTGAGTCTTATAGAATAATAAAATAGTAACTGCATTAAGAACAGCAGATAATGATGTACTTTAGATAGAGAATCTACTTACTATAACGATATATTTGACATATTTAGATTAGCAAAGTTTTACTACTTTGAAGATAGCAGTTTATAGCAGTTTATTATTCGATGTATTTTAATAAACATGTTAAAGATGACGTGATGATAGCATACACCACATTAAGAAGAAGAACTAGGGACTATTCTGTATATATTTCCATTAAGAGTAAGAATATACAAATAACCATCATCAGGTCCTATCTGCATATTTGTAATTACACCAAATCCTTGTCCGATTGTTACTTGTCAACATTCATTATACTCTTTCATCATCATTATTTAACGCCTTAACTGCAAATTATAAGATATCAGTAAAGTAGGATGTATATCACCATGTACGATTTTCATAACATCTATGACAGGGGCTTTACTCTCAATTGCATTCTTCAATTGTATTAAGTTACTTTCAATTTTACTAATGCTGGCAGTATTGATATTGGAATTGGAATTTGTAGAAGCTGAGGTAGCATTGGTAGAAGATAATGAAGAACCAGTAACTGAAGATGTGGGTTTCAGGTCATTACTAAATATCTCTTGTGCTCTCACAGCTAAGCCTTGTGCTTGTTGATAGGCAGTAGCATTTACAACAGTGCTGTTGTTATTGTTATCATCTGTCACAGGTAGATGACTCATAGTAGAGCTGTTAGTAGTACTACTGCCATTACTATTGCTACTAGTATTATGACTGCTGCTACCCATCATCATCCCCATTCCCATTCCACTCTTGTCCATCCCACTACCCATATTCATCATGGAAGAAGAAGATCCTGAAAACATAACAGGTTTTATTCCATACGCATATGAATAATCATTATATGCTTTTTCTGTAATATCGGCAAGGACAAGCGCATGAACTGTAGAATTAGTCAAGTCATATCTGTCTATTCTAACAGATACAGCTTTATCTAAAATGTCGTTTATATTATTGACCATTTCTTTAATTTGTTTAATCACAGTATTACTTGGTGTAGTTTGTTGCTGTTGTGATGATGGTAGTAGTGATTGTGATTGTTCTATCGATGAAGCTGGTGATGGTGTTGTTGCTTTTGTTGGTATCATTTCAACTGCTTTCTGCAAATTGTTTAGTACCAATGGGATATCGTATGATACCTTTTGTGCTAATCCATTATTTCCTTCTGCATTGTAATACAGATCATTTTGGGTATTATTATCAAAGAGTTCCAAAGCAATCTCTGCATGTTGCCTAGCTAATGAAAGATTCAACGGAATATCATTTTCTACTAGTTGTGTTTGTACTCTAATTTGATGGATTCTAGTGAGAAAAGATGCAGCTATAGTAGGCACAAAATTATGCGCATAAGCTAGTTGATTTGGATTAATAGTAATAAGTCCAATATTATTAGCAGTTATTATGATGACCCCAACTAGTAATGTGGTTAATGTCATGCGCAAATGCATTATTATCTCTTCTCTGGTTAAGGAATATGTTTATATGTATTGTTTTTTCTGTAACTATTTTTCATTTAGTGCAGTAAACTATTAGATTGAGAATGGCATGTACTATAAAATTACTACCTAGAGTTTGTGTCATCAGGATATCCATCTTCTAACATTATTATTATTATTATTATTATTTATGAGAATGAAAACGCAGACAGCATTTTACCTAACTAATCACTTGGTGTTGCAGTGCCAGACACATTCTCATCATATGTTGTATTTATCAAATAGACATTCCCTGAAGCATCAATTCTGATATCATGTGGATCCTTAAAGTGACCCCAACTTTTAATCAATGTACCGTCGGCTGCATACTTCTCAACACGATGATTTCCTGAATCAGCCACAAATATATTACCAGAGGAATCAACTGCTACACCATGTGGACGATGGAAAAATGGACCTTCACCACGGCCTTCAGAACCAAACTTTAGGAGGAATTTACCATCTGGAG
>JBJMFM010000377.1:0-3010 GCA_045808425.1 Nitrososphaeraceae archaeon
TGTTCATACTTTTGCTGCAACTTTTGTACCTCTGATTCTTTTTCTTGCTGCTTCCCAAGAGTCTCGTTGTAAGCATCATATGTTAATACCATCCTGCATTTAGCACAGAACTTACTATCTGGTTTATTAGGCTCATTACAATTTGGGCACTGTTTTGGCTTTAACGCATCGGATAGTTGTTTGTCTTTTGCAATTATTCCATATGCTTCAAGCAGACTATCGCTTGATTCATTGCCAAAGTAATGGAGGTATTTAAGATGCATCTGTGAGCTTCCAGACCAACCTGCATGCTGTCGCAAAACATGTTCTTTTAATATTCTTGATTTTTCTGTTAGCGCAGAATGGCGACGAATATATGGATTCCATGGCTTCTTTAATAATTCCTTGATTTTTTGCTTGTCCTCTGCTTGTATCGTTGGATTTTCAAGTAATTTTGGAAAGAACTTTTGCTGATAAGCGTATTTGTATATTACCAAGATGGTATTGGGATGTAATGGTTTTAGAAAGCTTCCACTTCTACGTTCCCCGCAGAACAAAAACGCATTAGGATTATTTGGCTGTGGATGACCATGTGACAGCCAATCTTTTAGATACGGAACTGAATTAAACAGAGGTATGTGCCTACTTCCTGTTTTTCCATTAACCAATACTTCCGCATATTGTTTGCCATCAGCTGTAACCTTAAACACTATATCTTTGATTTTTAGTTTTAAGAGTTCATGAGGTCGGCAGCTGGAGTCATTTGCAAGTACATGGTACAATTTAATACGTTTGCTAGGACAGTACTTCAAAAACAATAAATCATCTTCAGCATTCCATAGATCTGTAGGCTTGTAGATGGAAACTTCTTTTCTCCTTAGTTTGTTGATATTGTCTAATACAGAAGGTTTTGGACGCTCATTCTTTTTGATATTTGGATTATACAGCCATTTAAAGAATGGTTGAAAAAGTGATATCCTGAAGTTATACGTTCCAATCCATTTGTGAAGCGGATCGGAAAGCTCAGGCTTTCGTAGGCTGCCAAGGTATGATTGAAGATCATCTCTAGACATATCTCTAAATGATTTTTCATGCCCAAAAAACTTTGATAACATAAAGAGATCTTTGATCATCTCTTTTCTATAGAGGTCTGAAATATTGGACTCATTTCTTGCTGCTATGGCATAGTCTGCTAATATAGTTCCATTAGCTGCTCCAATTGCTTTGAAATAATTTAAAACAAATGGTTGTAATCCCTCTATAGCCACCAGTACTTTCCTATCGAATAACTCTAGTTCTTTTTGTTTTTGTAGAGACGCAGTTGTTTGCAACGATGATGATATCAAATACCAGTCAAAACTTCTTATGCCTTCATAAGATTATATTCCTTTATCTGTAAGTGGAATAGTTAATAACATTCCTAATAAATGAAAATGAAATGATACAGATTAAAACTAACACTTAAACTATTTTATAGCGTATTGCGACTGATGCCCAAATAACAGATATTGTTATTACAATTATCAACATACCTATCGTAGACATCAAACCTGAGATAATTCGATAGATGAAATCAAATTGATGCACTCTTGCGCTGTATATACTAATAGTTATTGGTATATTCTACTCCTTAGTTGGGCTATGAATTACCTTGACATGCTTTGAAAGTAGATCCTTATCTTTGTACTCCGCCTTACAATGAGGACAAGCTAACATTGATTTTTTTTGTGAAATAAATACTGATGCAAATGGATTCATTATACAGAGCGGTGAGTCTAATTTGGTAGCTTTATTAGTTTCAAGTATTGCTCTTTCCAACTTCATAATTATATCTTCTCTGTATAATATGCCATAAATTTTGGAACTTTCACTTACGAGAACCTGTCGGATATCATGATTTTCCATTACCGAAAGTGCATCGGCAACTGACATATTAGGCGGTATAGAGATTATTGGAGTAGACATTATTTCTTCCAACACCACTCTTGAAGCAGATTTGTGTAATGACAAAATCTTGTAAAGAATATCAGTCTTGGAAACCAATCCTATTATCTCTTGTTTTCTATCAGCAATAAGAACAGAGCGATTAGAATGCTTTTTCATTTCAAGAATGGCATCTGCAGCAGTTTGGAATTGATCTAGTATTACAACGTTTGCTTGTAAAATATATGAAACACCTATTGATAACAGGGATTTAACATTTTTGTCCTTTTCAGCTATCATATACTAAAATAGTAGTAGAATTATTTAAGTATGCGTCATTTCCTATATAATTTATAAAGATAAAGTTATTGCTTGTTTATATATAATATCAGAAGAATTAGTATACTAGTAATCTATTGATGAATTTAGTATATTCCATGTATCTCTATTAGGCTTAGATATTTAATTTAAATAATAATCTGCAAATAATTTAACGCATTTGTTTGATGGATTTTTAGGGGTTACGTTTTATAAGATTATATTTATTGATAGAAAGAAAATAACAAAAGACATGACAAATGAAGATAGAGAAGACGAATTAGGTTTCAACTCCTTTTTGCGACATTATATCTACTTAATTACAACATCAGTCTTGCCCAAGAAAAATACATTCACCCTAGATAATGGAAAATGTTCAACACAAATGCCATAAAGAGATTACTAAAATAATAACCTCAATCAAATAATTGTATATTCAATCAAGAAAAAATGATTTTGATAAATCATAAGAGAGATTAGTTTTGGAATACTGAGATCCAATATCATGTTTATGTATAAAGTATACTATACATTAAAATTAACTGCTGGAAATGTTTACTTGGATTCGTATAATTAACTCAGTTCCTAACCAATTAATGACGATGACTATAATGACGATCATAATCCCAGTGCCTTGTTTTGGAAATGTCTACAAACACAATTCAGATCATGTATACGTGACCTATGACCATGTACTAATTGACTATGATAACAGTTCTGAAAGTCACATATAGCATCCTCAGATTGACCTAAGATGTGTCAGATAGGATTGGTATATAAACTAGCCATT
>JBJMFM010000378.1:0-5963 GCA_045808425.1 Nitrososphaeraceae archaeon
CTTATGGCAACGCTTGCTGCAAGTATTGCAAGTATTGTTAAATAAACTACTACAGTTTTTTGTAGTTTATTTGGTTTTTGTATTCCTTCTATTTCTATCTGCTTCTGTTTTTTTTCTTGTACTCCTTCTCTTTGGGATGACAAGGCAGAGTACTTTGCAATTGCTATAACTAACATGGCACTTAGAAATATTCTTCCAGCAAACCATGTCTGAGGAATGAAGTATTTCAAGAATAGGGGATCACTTATTGAAATATAAGATACTATTACGTGTAGCAAATCAATTAAAGCACTGGTAAGGAACCCTATTCCTATAAACAGGCTGAATTTATCATTTAATGTGCGAGCTCTTGCTATATAATAGAATGCCAATACTGCAGCAAGTATCACTGCAAACAACTCTATGTAGAAATGGTGAATTTCAGATGCTACCCAAGTATTGGGATTGATAGATAGGATTGCTATTATTGAAAGAGGAATTGAAGGTACGAGTGTGTATTTAATTAGAATTTCATATTTAGAACATAATAACGATTTAGGTTTATGGAATAGTGATGATGACTCCATATTCAGCTTCCTCCCTGCTCATTTACTGTATCTGATTTTGCTTTTATCGATCGATCGATAGACTTATCTATTATTGGAAGAGTAAAACAGAATCTAGCTCCTCTTGTTCTTTTCCCAAAAGCATCATTATTATTCTCTGCCCACATCTTGCCACCATGAGCTTCCACAATATTTTTGGAGATAAATAGGCCCAATCCGGTACCAGCATCTGAGTTAGTGACGAATTTTGAGAATAATTTTGGGAATATCTCAGGATCTATACCGCTACCAGTATCTTCGACGCTAACTACAACAGCTTTATCGTCTTTATTATTATCTACTATGATAGTTATGGTCTTGTCTTCTGTACTTTCTCCTACATCTACTTTAGTGAATTTAATGGCATTGTTTATGAGATTTGAAATAACCTGTGCTATCCTTACTGGGTCTGCTTCTACAAAAATAAGGTCTTCATTACCATCATAACCTTTGCCATGTCCGTTAGTATATAATAACTTGACATTTCCGATACCTTTGCCATTGCCATGGTTGTTGTTATCTTTATCCTTTTCTAGTTGATTTCTATAGTCTTTTAGGATATTTATTATCAAAACAGTCAGATTAAATCGCTCTTTGTTTAGCTTAAGTGAATGGTTTTCAATTTGGGCTACATTTAGTATATTCTCTGTAAGTTGCTGTAACCTCTTTGCACTTCTTATAATTGCATCTAGAAATTCATGCTCATCGGTGTTTTTTGTTCTTGAGCGGAGAACTTCAGACAAACCTATTATTGGTTGAATAGGATTTCTTAACTCATGGGCTGCTATGTTAATAAACTCCTTTTGCATTTTATCATGGGCTTTTAGTTGTTCATATTGGATATGTTCATTCCAAAGTAGTTCAAAAAAAGATCTCGACGAATATACTCCCACCTTACTGTTTGAATACTCTACAAATCTTATTGCTCCTGAGAATTCTTCGGCTTTGGGTTCTTTGATCCCAAATCTAAGAAACTTTGTGTTATCTACTACCATTAGACCTGAATGAGAGCTACCGCCATTGAGAATCTTGATATCTGGCGCACTCTCACAAATTTTTTCTACAATTTGTGAATTCTCATCTGTTATAGGAGAGATAATCTTTACTAAAGCTCCTTTATTCTTCGAAGCATTAATTAAAGAATCTAAAACTCCTAGCCTATCTGCTCTGATTATAGCTTTACTATTAGCAAAAAGTACCAAAGCTTCTTTCTCCACCGATTTTGCAAGGTCAATATAATTCTCAGCTGCTTTTTTATTGTCCGAAATGACTTCAAGGAATTCTGATTCTATCCCGTTTTCAATTTCGCTCGTCCTTTGCTGAGCAGGTATTGCTCTGTCCCAAAAACTGTCAAAGATATATTGCTGTTGTTCTACGATTTCTTTCACATTGCTATAGATAATCTGTGATGCTACCTTTTCTTCCTCAACAAAAACTACTGGAGCAAGATATTCTGTTTCACTTATCATAAAATTCCCTTTTATTCCTTCTAAATGTCTTAGCTCATCTACTATTGTCATCAGCTCTTTGCAATAAGAAATATTGTCTTTAGTAATTTCTGTGAGATATCTTAGTTTTACGCTTCTTCTTTTAGCATCGAGAAAAGCTTTCTTTATAGTTTCAATTTCAATGGCTAACGGTGGCCTTGTGAAATTCACATAGGTATCGATTCTTCCTCTTGTTCTAGAGAAGAATTGCAATTCTGCATTTATTACATTATCAATACCGTATAATACCTGGGTATTACTAGTAGTATCATTGAAACTTGAAAACTGGTTAGCGTTAGACTCGTGTAGTTTGCTATTATCACTATCTGCTAACATGGGAATTTATGTCATCTTCCCGACGGCTATTACAATGTACAATGATCATATATCCCCTTCAATAATCTATACTGACGTCTTCTACTTAAGTATATGTAAAAAGCATTGCTTATAATAAAAACAATGAACTATAACTTATTTTCTACTTGCACTCTTCTCTTTCTTAAAATAGCGCTACATTATTGGTGCTCTACTGTGTGCATATTATTATGCTTCAGGTTAGTTGAGTGGAGTCGGCAAGACTCAAGAAAGATTTGTACATAGAGGAAAAGACTAGCATATCAAAACGAAATTTCATAAATCGATATATATCATCCATATCATTTAAAATCCGTTATGAAAGCAATTGTCTACATATAATGTAAGCCTTCAATTTTTTTCTTCTAATATTAATCAGTATGACTGCTATCTTCAAAACGATAAAACTTTAAAGCTAGTCTAAAGGCATCAAATATATCGTTGTATGATGTTACTTCTTTATCTAGTGTTCCATCGTTATCTACTGCTGTTCTCAATGCTGTTATTATCAGTTTATCAAATTTATCTGGATTGATAGCTATTCTCCCTCCACCATCCTTTTCCAGTATCATTTTGCAGTGTGTGTCCCAATATAGCTTTAGTTATGTTCTGAATTGAAATTGATAATAGGGACTATCTTCATATCTTTGGTACCATCTCCTAATTTCTCTGATCTATATCTCGCAATCACTTTGTCATATTCTGCATCTTCACCTATATATCGGCAGCTTTAGTGATTTGATAAAAGATGGGTTAGCACCATCGATGTATTATTTGTCTATATATCGTACTTGATAATTAATCCACTAAACTTCAATTGTCTTTTGCGCTACTCTTCTTCTTAGTATCAATGCAAAGCCAAGTGAAACAGTTGAAAGTAAGCCTGATGTAAGGTACACAAGATTATATGATCCTAGAGAAGGATAAGAACCTTGAACTCCCTTAATTGTCTGATGATTCTCCATATAGACCCCCGTCAATGCCGGACCGATTGACATTCCTATAAACAGCAATAAAGCGCCAACTCCTACTGATATTCCAACGAACGATTTAGGAGATGACGACACGACAATGTTCCACGTTGCAGTGATTGTCATTGAGAGACCTGATGCAATTATGGCCAGATTGGTAGTTACTGCAGGTTTTGTAGAGTGGAACATCAATAGTCCAATCGACCCGATTAGGCTGATTATGGCACCTATGATAATTGGATTTAGTTTTCCTATTCGATTAATGATAAGTGGTGTGATGCTTGCAAAAACTAGGAACATAATCATGAAAGGTAGCTGTACGTTTGCCGCATCCACTGCATTTCCTCCAAATCCTAGCGGTATTGGGTTTCTAACTAGCTGTACTATAGCAGGGTATGCCATGAACATCGTAATTCCCGTGGCAGTCGCTATTATGTAAGAAGGCATGAGAGTCTTGTCTTTTAGCAATCTCATGTCAACTAATGGAAATGCGACTCTTCTCTCAATGAAGACAAATACACCTAATGAAATTACTGAAACTACAAATGCAATTCCAATCTGTGGCAGACTTGTAGAGTTTATTCCACTCTGTACAATTGTGAGTGCAACTAGGAATGAAATTATTGTTATCGAAAGTACCAAAGCACCCTTTATGTCTATAGAAGGCGATACATACTGCTTTTTGCCAGTGCTTTCTTGAGCACTTGTGGTAGCCGTTAATTGCCCTTTGTTTTCTCTTACGAATTTGGCGATCATGATTGTCACCGCGGCTGCAAATGGGACTATGGAGAAGAATGTGGAATGCCATCCAAAGCTCTGGATGATTGTGGCTCCTGCCAAGAGGCCGACAACCGAGCCTGCAGAGTACGCAGATCCAAATACCCCTACGGCGATCGCAAGCTTCGCTGGTGGAAACGTGTCTCTAAGAAGGCTGAAGGCTGCCGGGACTGCTGCCAAGCCCACACCCTGGATAATCCTGCTCGCTAACAGAAATGTTATATTATGTGCAAATCCTCCGGCAGCTATTCCAGCTGCATATAGCGTCAGGAGCACGAGTAATACCTTCTTTTTACCGTAGAGGTCAGACATTTTACCGGCTATCGGAGTCATTACTGCAGCAACAATAAGATATGAACTAAATATCCAAGCAGCCGTCCCATAAGATATACTAAAATCCTTCATGATCTCTGGAATGGCCGGCAAGAGCATGGTTTCTGAGAAAAAAACTACCAGGAGTGTGCTGCTAAGTATTCCAAGAGTAACCCACGCACAACGGCTGATAGTAACAGAAGTTAACGAAGAAGGCATATAACCACAATAGGTGTGTATGCACTCTTATAAGTGTATCTACACCTAATTAATCTAACTTGTGTTGATATCATGTGCCCTTATATGACAAAGTTTTTGATTGTATTTATTGTCAAGTCTATCCTATCTTATCTTATCTTATCTTATTGCCTTAGTTCATGATTAGCGTGGATTGTGAGGTTAATGAAGTCGTATAAAACGCAATTATAGTGTTTTTATTCTGAATTTTCTTATGATTGCTATAAGTAAGCTTTTATTGGTGATAAGTGTATATCAACATAGTTTGAGTTGAAGAAGCAAAAAACAGACACAGTACTAGAACGGGGAATGTCTGCAGATACTTGTACATGCAGCGAATTGCGAAAGGCAGCTAGAGCAATAACACTACTCTACGACAATGCGTTCAAGTCGAGTGGATTGCTATCCACGCAGTTTGGCGTACTGCAAATTATATACAACATTGATTCCATACGAATTTCAGATCTGGCTGGCAAGCTGGGGATGGATAGAACGACCCTTACTAGAAATCTGTCTGTCTTAGAAAGACATGGATTTATCGAAATCTCACAGGGAAAAGATCATCGAACGAGAATTGTGACTGCTACTCAAAAAGGACGTAACGCCGTATCCAGAACTATTCTTCTGTGGAATGAAGTTCAACGCAAGGTAAAGCAAAAAATGGGTGAAAGTTCGTGGCATGAATTAATGCAGAATTTAAATGAGTTAGTAAAAGTAACCGACCAATTAACTACTAATCAAAATGACAAGGATATGTGAAGAGATAATATCATATATATGTAGTTCCGAGGGCCTGCATAGACAAATATAAGGATAGATAGAAAGAGAAAACGAGTTTTATTTATGAATTTGTTTGCCATTTAGTTTATAGAGAAGAATAATATGCAATGGTCTGGTTATTGTACTATTTTTGAGTAACAGAGCTGCTGCTCTCTTCTTCAGACACTCTGTAGACGATATAATATTCTTATTTTTTTAGCTTCTTCTATTGCTCTTTCTTCTCTTAGCTTTGCCTTTAATTTCAAAATTATCGGTCTAGTTCTTAGTTTATATCCACAGCAAGGACAGAATAATCCATCCATTTTATGAATAGATCACAAACTTTACAGCGTTTATGTCCATTAGCGTACCGAGCGGAAGCTTTAACGTACACATATTCCTTTACAAGACATTTTCTTATTATTATTAATAATAAATGTGAGTCCTGACCTAGACTATTAATTTAGATTAACTATGTTAAC
>JBJMFM010000379.1:0-3567 GCA_045808425.1 Nitrososphaeraceae archaeon
ATGGATGAGAAGAAAAAACGCTGCCAAGTATTCTTGTCTTGACTTCGACTTTTGTGATTTTCATATTTATAATGAATCAGGAGAAATTCCATATTATGATCGGAATGATTTTGGAAAAAAGCGTTGCATAATAGGTGAATGTGGGTATCCTGTAGTTGATGATAGTCCAAGACAACTTGGTCTTAGACGAGATTATGGTGTTTGGATTGCAAAGAAGATGATGATAGATGCTTGTAACAAGTCTTACTATGGTATTTTGCCTTGGCCAATAGATGGGCCACAAATGGATGAAGCAAACAGACAATTGAATTCTGCTGTGGTTCAATTAGCAAGGCAGCTTAAGACTGGAACTAATTATTTTAATAACGACTCTACCTCTTTTACAATTTAGTCTATATTCATCCTGCTGTGATACTGACAACCTGTGTACAATAACCATGCTCCGCTAGTAATGAAAGTTTAACAAAGGGATGTGAAAGATCTTGTTGCGTCTGAGTCAGTGTCTATAACTGCATGGGGGGTCCTTCAAGTGCTTCAGTACTAAGTTTAAGACAGTCATAATAACAAAACTTTTTCAGTTCGCCCTACCATGGAACAAGCTTGAAATCTTCACTCTAGCACCTCTAAAAGCACGGGGATCCTTCGGCCCGACTTCTGATTGTACTGGGTCTATTTTTGAAGGTTTTTTATGCCGAGTCCCTCTGGGCCCGCTTTTTTTAAAAAAACGTTCAAAAAACGGATCCAAGGAAATGAGTCTAAGTTTTGAATGTTTTTAACCCGGAACCCTTAGGGCCCTCCTTTTATATTAATAAGTGTCGCGACAGATATTGTATATTCTGCAATTTCGGTAGAAAATAATTTTAGGGAACAGTCCCAAAGATCAGTAGTAGAACATATTTCACTGCAAGGAGCACGAGCCAACAGTTAACGTTGTTCCATATACGGAATAATTAGATAAAAATGCAAATATAATCATAAACGCCTGCAAAATACTTCCCTTGAATGGAAAACAGTTAATGGAGCTACATCATCCTTCATTTTTTCAGAAAGTGAACTTTCTCTAACACCATCTATTGCCTTGACTATGATGTCTTTTGAAGAATAATCAATCTGTCTCCTTTTATGTAGCTTCGAAGGTTATGTTATCAGGATAATATTTTGACGTCATCATCACCATTATCGGTAGTCCCTATAGCTAATAGGTCAATCGCCTGTGGTTTTCTGCTAGCAGGAGTTACTATTTTGACATCAGGCGGTTTCACTATGTTACCGTTAATAGCAAATCAATTTTCTGCATCTGCTACTTTTTCAGGAGAGGATGGTACAAAGTTAGCTTTTACCAGCGACAGAGACGGAAACTGGGAAATCTACGTAATGAATGCGCAGGATGGAAGTAATCAGACAAATCTGACCATGAATCCAGCTACTGATGAATTCCCTAGCTGGTCGCCAGATGGTACAAAGTTAGCTTTTACTAGCGACAGAGATGGTAACCATGAGATATATGTAATGAATGCGCAGGATGGAAGTAATCAGACAAGGCTGACTGACAATGCTGATTCTGATGAATTCCCTGCCTGGGTGCACAGTACCAGATAACCCACCGGACCAGTCTACTAATTGCATTGAGTCCAAATTTTGAAGTTTTTCTTATTGAGTCCCTCTGGGCCCTGGTTTTTATCAAAAAAGATGTTTCAAACATAAATCCATCGCCTAGAATGAATTCACAACTCAGATTGAGCTTCTCGTTAAGCGGTATGAGTTCAAAGTGGCAAGTGCAGAAGAAGAAACAACGGTTGATGTACAGAATGGTTTCTGAGAATAGTTGATGCAGATTGATACTTTAGAACAATTAGCAATCAAATGGAGACCCCTGATAACTAATGGGGATACTCATTTACTCAAGCCATCTGGCCATATTGAACTATATTGAGGAATGTCTTCACCACGCTAGAGAGACTTATGCAATTTTGCCTGACATGTATACATAATAGATATAGGTTAGTGGAAATTGTACGATTTAATAAGTCATGATAGTAAGGAATAATAATTTCATTCTGTTATAAAAGACGGCATGCCATCTCAAATTGTAATTCCCATTTTGGCAACACTAGTAATCCTGATGTCACTAATAATGTCTCATCCTCTATCTTATTCTACCACTACCATAAGGGATCTGGATCGAACACAAGCAGATGCAGCAGAAGAAAAATTGCGCGTTTTAGCTGATGAACTAGAGACAAGAATTAACAAGTCAGGTGAAATTTTAGAAATCACAAGTAAATTGCCGCAGGTGAGTTCTACTCCTTTTGCTAGTTCAATTAGTCCTGAATTGCATGGCATACCTGAAGATGCGGATATGCCAAAGAGAAAAGTGGCACAAGATATTTTGGATACTGACAAAGATTTCCAGGCGATATTTTTCCTGATGCCAAATGGGGACATGTATTTGATAGAGCCGTATTCTAGGCAACAAAATCTAACAGCAAATAACTTTGCTTTTAGAGATTACTATAGAGGAGCTGTAGACACTCACAATACCTACTTGGGTAATGTTATTATCTCTGCTTCTTCGGGCCGTCCACAAACCAATATGGCAGTTCCAATATTCTCAGAAAATAATGGAACTTTGATAGGAGTATGGGGCGGTGGGTTGAATCTGACCAATTTCAGCAAATCATTACAATCACTTAATTTGACGAATAATGAACGTGTTGTGTATGTAGACCAGCAAGGACAAAAAATTGCTGATTCAATTGATCAATCATTATTAAGGCCTAATTCTCTAAACGAATCATTTGCTGATCTAGAAAGCTTCAAAAATGCCGTCAACGGAGAACACGGAACTCTAATTGAGTCAATTAATGGTACTAATATGCTTGTGTCATACCATCCAGTAAAAGTATTCTCTACTGTGTGGGCTGTTCTTGCCATTCAACCTTATGATGGCCCTACAGTTTCTTAAAATTATTGGTAATGCAAAATGATTTCGTAGCTTAAAAGCATGAAAGTTACAGTTACAAGTTTATTGTTTCTCTTTTGGTTCTGCCCATACATTGGGTCTCAATTTTGAAGTTTTTTCTGCCGAGTCCCTCTGGGCCCGCCTAAAATAAAAAATCGTTCACAAAATGGACCCAATATTTGCTACGACCACCTAGTATTTTCAATGTAGCCTTAAGTCAGATGACAGAAGTATATAGCTCAAGTCTACCTTTTGCAAGATTGCATCAAGCTTCTTCTCCTGCCTCTGCTCGCTTTCTTTGGCTACATGCAACTTATATACTTGACATTTCCTTCGAAAGATCATGTATTTCGATAGATTCACAATTAGCTTCTTGTATGGTCTTAACACTGATCAATGAATTCGAAATTAGACTTTCATTTTTGTATTTCAAAGTTTCTTCTCAATGCAAATGTACTAAATTCATTATACAGGAAAATTTAAAGTCCTTCTTACTATACTAAAAAATAAAAGGACTCTAGACAAGTGTTAAGGCTAATAGCCACCATTTAATAGCTACTATGTCTTCAACTAATATTTCATCAGAAATTAAAGACAAACTTGTA
>JBJMFM010000380.1:0-3697 GCA_045808425.1 Nitrososphaeraceae archaeon
CAAGCTAGATATTCTTGAATAGTATTGTTTACGTGTGAGTTTTGTTTTGCTTATAAGAGTGTCAGTATCTTGCTTTGCAAGTGCAACAATTCTAAAAAGCTCTAAAGACCTATTATCACAAATAGCTTTTAAAACATCAGCAGCTTCCATACAGAGATTTAGAGGTATTGGAATTATAATCCCTTATGTAACATAATTACATCATTATGTAACATAGTTATATGGCCAGAAGCAAATCTTGCATTACTATTAATCCTGGTCTACGTAGTATTCTAATGCAGTTTTTCTGTCTAAAGCCTATGCTATAGAATCTATTTGAAAGTGTTATAATTAAGAGATTGTGGATATATAGGTGGTAGTTTTACTAGAATATGGTAAAGACTTACCAATTCTCGTATCTCAAATGACAACCAGCGATATGCCACTTGACATAATACTTCCATTTATCATTTCTATTTCATTCAGCTTTATCATTTTGCCTAGTTAAACTAACACATACAATAAATTAATAGCGAAAGTTTATTCCGATTGATATAACATCAGTGGCAACTATTTGTATTGTCAAATTATTATTGTTATTTACTTACCATGAAATGTCAGATTGATTTTTGGAAACGCTGAGCCTTTCAATCGTCTTGAATTTTTCATAAAGAGCAAGTTAATGCCGTCAAAATTCGAATCCGCATCTCGGACAGTAAACTACAAAGGAATACCATATTTATTCGATATCATAGTAACTACTGTAGATGGTAATTTTATCATAAGACTTCAAAGACAAGGTTGTAACTTCAGAAGACTTGAAGCAGCTTAGAGATGTAGCTGTGAATAAGTTTAAGCCTAGATCATCATTTCGAGGCACTGATATAATCAGGATATTGTGTGTAGCAAAAGAGTATGATCAGAGACTAATGCAACAAGAAACGTTAGAACGACTAACTCTAAAGTTGTATAATCTAAAATGAGAAGCTAATTCGCTTGGAGTTAGTCCTTGTTTTTTCGCTTCTACCATCAATTCTCTAAATGAACCAAAATCCAAATTGTCAAGCCCTATTTTATAATTATCAACTATACTAGTTACAGTACCCGAACCAATGTTATTATCAGCAGCGATTTTATCGCGAGCTTCCCCGCTAAGCCATTGCTGAACCACTCGTCTTTTGACAATCTCATCTATTGGTGCTGGCATACCATGTATAATTATACTATAACAACGTTATAAATGAATCGTCAAATGGCGGTCAAACAGCGGGCAAATAGCCGTCAGATGGAATTTGGGATTGGAATGGAATTGTACAAGGGGGTACTATATAGTATTCCGCAAATGACCGAATATCTGACTCTCTATATTTGATGCAACTAAATTTAAGAATTGAAAAAGGAAGATTATGTTGTTACTTCAACTTGAAGCGCTGGCGCTTGAACTTGCTGCGGCTGATCCACCGCCCGCTGCAGCAGCGGCACTAGAGCTTGAACTTGCTGCAGCTATGTGATGATTAGAATTAAAAAAGGAGTCGTCCCCAAAAAAGCTATCTCCGCCATTGTCGCTGCTATCAGAGTGCTTAGAATGTTTGAAATTAAAGCTTTTCACAATGACTGATGAAATATCATTTTCGATGTTCGATGATGATTTGCTGTCATCATCATTGTGACTAGACGATTTGATATGAGAACTGTGCTTATCTTTTAAGCTAGCACTACTTCCCTGATAACCAAGATATATTAGCTTACCAGGGGTTACTGCTGGGGAAGTTGCAGCAAATGTATGATTTTGTCCAGCTGTGACATTGCTTACCGTTAGTAGTTGTTGCTGCTGTTGTTGTTTAGTTATAGCATTTACTTGTGGTGCTATGGTTGAGGAAGATGATGATAACGACGACTTATTACTAATATTTCTAACTGGAGCTACTGATGCTGTTGTTTCCTTGCCAGCTACAGTTTGTTTTGCTAATTGACTTGCTGCTGCTGGTGTTATCGCATTATTGTTATTACTTGCAATCATTTTCTGCTGTTTTGGAGCAGCTAGACTGGCAGTTAGTGGCGATGATTTTGACTCTGTTGGTGATGATACAGCTGATGTCAATGGCGTTGGTGCTGGTAATGAAGGAGGTTTTACTGTTTTTGGAATACCGCATATGCGTGCTTCAGTTGTATTAACTACCTTGAGACTTGGGTTATTAGGATCGCACATTTTTGCTTTGAGTTCTGGCGATATTGTAGTAGTACTAGGCGAATTAGCAGTAGATAGTGGCGTTGCTGCTGATGACTGTTGTGCATATACTTGGATATTACTCCAAATACCTAGAAGTAATACGCCAACTATAACTGAAAATACTGCATAAATTAACCTAGTATTATTCATATTGAACTATATAGATGCAAATTATTATTTATACAAACTAACTATAAACCAAGTAGTTTTTTATACCATTATCATCTGATATGAATATCAGAAAAGAGTTATGATAGATTATCTTATTATGCTTGTCATATTAAGAGATGAATTGGCATTTTCGCAGTCTCAAGCTCCACATAGGAAGAAGAATGGGGCAATATGAGATAATAGTTAGATGTTGATAAATAAAAGATGGGGACAGTTGAGATAACATATCCTTTTTCTATTTACTGTATTGTTGTCCAATAATTGGAACTGCCGCTACTGCCACTTGTGCTACCGCCAGTTGCTGCGCCTCCGCTGCTAGTCGAGTTACTGCTGCTGCTCTGGTTAGTACCACCAGCAGCTCCACCGGTCTGATTACCCTGTGTCTGATTACCTTGTGCTAATGCTTGTTGTACATAGCTAATGGCGAAGACAGAGGCAACAAGTACTGATGCAATGACTGCTGCATATAGTGCTGTTGTATGTTTGTTAAACATGGACAAAAGGCTATATTTACCGGATTTATAATTTTTTAGTTTTTTCAAATCCCGATTTTATAATAAACTTTTCTTATCTCTGCTTTGTTGTGTAAATAAACTTCAGAAAAATATTTGATATACGTCTAATTTCTTTTACATAAATATAAGCACATCATGAAAGAGGTCTTAGGTATCGTTCTAGTTTTTGCTGCTATTCTATTACTACTCATGGAATAATCCCCCTGTTTGACTATCAAAATGAGTAGCTGGTAACAGAACAAAAACAAAAAAATATAGCTCTAGCCTTTGCTTTATCTGAAACTGTTTAATTGAAGATGAAGAAACAAGAAAAGAAATTTCATTTGTCATGGCGCGTAATAGTTGCTATAATATTATTTCTTATTTTCCTATACATAATAGGCGTGATATAATAATGAACCAAATAATTCAATAGTTCTTCTATGATCTACTGATGAGTACCTATAGTAATCATTTATCATCTTTTGCTGCTGCAATATTAAGACCATAAACAATGACTCAGCTGAGAAGAATTCATCTTGAGAGGTAGCAGCTTTGGTGTAGTATTCTTCTTTACATTCAGAAAGCATCTTGCTAAAGATA
The DNA here is from genome assembly GCA_045808425.1 of Nitrososphaeraceae archaeon. Taxonomy (GTDB): domain Archaea; phylum Thermoproteota; class Nitrososphaeria; order Nitrososphaerales; family Nitrososphaeraceae; genus JAFAQB01. The sequence continues at coordinate 3,478 of JBJMFM010000380.1, forward strand.
AGTCCATTTCCTTCCCTTAGAGCATATTCAAAATGTTCCCATGATTTGATTTCTTCTCTCAAAATATCTTTGTTTGAATACTGATCCATTAACCATCAACCATTTCCATATGCCTGCTATTTCTCTTCCGAAGTATTTCTTTACATATTCTACTACATAGTTTTAGCCTTAGCTGCATTCCACAACATGGACAAAATGCGCTTTTGTTATACATGTAAAC